>CANDYP010000032.1 GCA_947425005.1 Rickettsiales bacterium
GTCGCGATCGTGACGATCTTTAATGCGCAACATCTCTTTGCCGTAGGCGTCGTAGCGTCCGGACTCTTGCCACAATTCCGCCGGCTGAATCGTCGGCATCAAAACTTCCAGCGCCCCCGCCTTATCCATTTCTTCGCGACTAATTTTTTCGACCTTACGCAAAACCTTGAGCCCCAAGGGCAGCCAAGTGTAAATGCCGGAAGCCGTTTGACGAATCATCCCGGCCCGAACCATTAATTGGTGCGAAACGACAGTGGCATCAACAGGATTTTCTTTGAGAGTGGGGAGGAAATATTGGGAGAGTTTCATTGAGGTAAGCGAGTAAGTTGACAAATTAAATAAGTTAAAAATACTGGTCTGCGTGGACTGAGAATGCTCGGTCGGGAAGGCGGTTTGGAGAAATCCAGGCCGCCTTCTTTGTTTTGATTGGAGCTTATTTTTTAAGGAAAGGTTTTTAATCCTCTAATATTTTCGTCATCAAAAAATTTTGACGAAATAATCTCGAAAGATTTATTGGGTCGATCGGGATTCAAAATTTTTCTAGCAGATGGATAGGCACAGAGATCGGCAATTTGAACTCCGGCAATGTTATCATTCTTTCGACGAAAAGTGAGAGGGCATTGTAACTTCTGAAATCTCTCAGCAAAAACAAAATTAGTGCCTCGCGTCATCAAATTGCAAAAAGCTTCCCCCAATTCTACATCTTCATTCCTTCCTCTTGATTCAGCTATTACCGGTAACGCAGTTTCTTTTTTGCTTTCTAAAAAATGGAGCACTCTTTCAAAGCTGTAACGCAAAGATAAATCGTAAGGATTAATGGCCTTAGAGCCATAGCGCTCCTTATGTTTTATCTTATCAATTGCCGTGACGAATAATGTGAAATCCAGTTCGCTCATCATTGAGCTCAGAGCATCCATGAATTGCTGCCGCTTAAGCGAGTTTTGTAAAAAAGAAAAGTCACCTTGAGCCATTCTAATATCGCGACTGTGCAAATTTATTCCTTCGTGATTCCAGAAATCCAATTTCAATTTAGCCAGCGCAGGTACTGCCTTCTCGACATAAACCGACCTTTCGAAAATTACAGTCGATAAAACAAAAAGTGGAAAATCGTGATCAATTTTTTCCATTGAGTGGTCGCCGCATTCGTCAAAGAATGCAATGAAGCGCGAGGTGGTGTTTCGCATTGTTTGTAGGTTTAATTATTTTGTAGATTTTCTAGGTGGTGTTGAATTCCGCACACGCTGTGTTCAGTTTTAGTTAAAATCCACCCGCCTTGTTTAAGAAATTATTTTTTTAATAAAAGCCTGAGCAACGCGGATTCCGTGGATGTCGATGGTGTGGTCGAGGTGGGGGAAGGAGTGGGATTCGTGTTGGATTTCTGACGCGGTGAGAATTTTTTTGGCTTCGATAAAATTTTCGAAAGGTAGGACGGAGTCAGCTTCGCCGTGGATTAGGCAGATTTCTGGTTTGGAGTTGCTAACGTCGCCGACCATTTCCGGCAGAATTATTTTTCCGGAAAAAGAAATGATGCCGGCGGGTTTTTCGGACAGCGAGAGGCCTTGATACATCGCCATCATGCCGCCTTGTGAGAAGCCTACGATGAAAAGATTTTCGGGTTTTAAGTTGAAGCGTTCCAGCTGAGCATCGATGAAATTGGTGAGGATTTTGTTGGCATTTTTTACGTTGTGAGCGATTTCTGAAAGTCCTTTGCGGTCTATTCCGCTGTAAAGTGAGAACCATTGGTAAGCATCGGGAAAGCCGCCTTCCCAAGGCTCGATGGCGTTTGGCGAAATGTAGTGAGCGTCGGGTAAAACGCGTTTAAATTCTTGAGCGAGGTCGAGCAAATTTTCGCCGTTAGCACCGTAGCCGTGCAGGAAAATAACTAGATATTTGGGAGTCGTCGCGGCAGAATATTCGTAAAATTTTGAGTTCCACATAGTCGAAATAGTCAATAAAATCATAGGTTCTAAGGGGGGTTGAGGCGAATGCTCACGGTAGATAATCTTTCGTTATTTCGAGATCACAAGAAAATTTTTGGACCCATTGGCTTTTCGGTAAGCACCTCTGCGGCCTTGATAATCACGGGCAAAAACGGTTCGGGCAAAAGCAGTTTGTTGAAAATTTTGGCGGGAATTTCGCAAGCCTCAGAGGGGAAAATTTTGTGGGGCGGCGAAGATATTGAAAATTTTCGCGACGATTTTAATGGCGACAGTCAGTTTTTGGGCCACAAAAATTTCTTAAAACCAGAGCTCAGCGTCAAAGAAAATTTACAATTCTACGCACGGCTTGCGGGCACGGAATTGGCTCTTCCATCCGCTTTAAGTTTTTTCGGCCTAACCAATTTAGCTGACGAAAAAATCAAAACTCTTTCCGCCGGCTGGCAAAAAAGAGTGATGCTGGCGAAGCTGCTGGCCTGCCCCGCGACCATTTGGTTTCTCGACGAGCCGTCGAATAATTTAGACAAAGAAGGCAAAGAAAAATTGCACGGACTCATTGCAACTCGTGTCAAAGAAGAGGGTTTGGTGATTCTCACAACTCACGACGAGACGTTCTTCGACCTCGGCCCCCGCCTCGAGCTGGAGGATTTTTAAAGGCGTCATCTCGAACCAAACTTTTCGTCGAACTTTCGACTTGAGACAGCATCTTAGAATGTTTGGTTTTGTAAAAAATTTCCTAGATTTTCGCCGTCGCGGCGAAAATTCACTCCAACTCGCTAACCCCTTGATTACACTGGCTCCAAAGTCAATTTTCTGTTACTTTTTTAACGCTCCAATTCACGATCTTTTGGTCAAAACGCGTGAATTGAATATCTTAATCTTGGCTGTAGTTCGGATCCCCAATAAAACTTAAAGAGAGAGAGAGACTGAATAATGTGCGAAATAATCACATCATGCAGTGATCACTGAAGGCAGTTGTGAATTTTGTTTTTTTTAAATTTCTCAAATCTACCAAGATCCACCCCCCGCCTATTAATTCAAAAAAACAATCCAAATGAATCCGATCATTATTATTTCAATCGCCGCTCTTGTAATTTTTTATTCTTGGTACGCCTCGATTATTGGCAGACGTAACAAGGCTTTAGAGGCTTTGTCGGGAATTGATGTTCAGCTAAAAAATCGCTCTAGCTTAATTCCAAATATTTTGACGATTGCTAAAAAATTTATGGAGCATGAAGAAAAAATATTTACTGAAGTTACAAAATTGCGTGAGCAATTGGATCAAAAATACGATCCAAAAAATCCGCAAGATCTTAAAAATCATTTAGCTACGTCAGAAGAATTATCTCAAAAAATGAATGGCTTCATGTTGCGTGCTGAAAATTATCCAGAGTTGAAATCGAGCCAAAACATGTTGCAAGCGCAACAAAGTTACAACGAAATCGAAGCGCAAATCGCGGCAGCAAGAAGGTTCTACAATTCAGCAGTGGCTTCACTTCGTAACTCAATACAAATTTTCCCCGGAAATATTTTGGCGGCAATTGTTGGTGTAAAAGACATGCCTTTGTACGAATCGGACGAAGCTTCAAAAGCTCCAGTTGATGCAAATAAATATTTGTAAGATGAAATTTTTTGGAATGTCGCTTAGTAAAAAAAATGAGCGCTTTGCTGAGAAGGGCGGAAGAGATGTTGGCTTCGCACAATTTTTCGATCAGGAAATTGTACCTTTGGGTCAAAAGTTAGAAGCGCTGCGTTTGAAGGGTTTGAAAAACTTTTTCATCTATTGTTCGGTGATGATTTTGGCAGAGGCTTCGGTCGTGCTGTTTTTTTACAATGTAGGTATGAGCTGGCTGTACAGTGCAGCAGAAGAAGAGTATATCATCGTAGCAATGATAATTATTTTTCCTCCACTTTTCGTCTCGGCGATTTGGAATCGCTTTAAATCAGATATGAAAGAGGTTTTATTCAAAAAAATCGTGAGTTTTTTTGAAGATTTCAAATTTAATCCAAGTGGCAATGGCGAAAGTTGGAAGAATGATTCGGATAACTGGAATTCTGATAGCGCTGCAGCTTCTTGGAAGCTCGATAAATTTAAGATATTACCTTACCACAACAATCTTGAATTAAAAAACTCAGTTGAAGGAAAATATAAGGATGTTGATCTGAAGTTTGTTGAGGTGCTTGCTGAGATTTGTAGTAAGGATTTGGATTCTAGCGGAGCCTGGAAAAAAGATCATGAATTGTGGATGAAAACTTATAAAGGCGTTGTGATAAAGTTTGATTTTGCCAAGTCTTTCAAAGGTCAAACCATAGTAAAAAAAGATGGTGGCCTGGTAGGTAACTTCTTACATCAGTCAAAACACAGTGATGATTTTGGCAAGTTGTCGCGAGTTGAGCTCGAAGATCCAGAGTTCGAAAAAATGTTTCAGGTGTTTTCCTCCGATCAAGTGGAGGCAAGATATTTACTCACAACCTCTTTCATGGAGCGCCTCAAGCAACTTTCTAATTTTTTTGAAAGCGACGAAACAGAAGCAAGCTTTTGCGAAGGAAGCTTGTTGCTAGCATTTCGTAACAGTAAAAATTTGTTCGAACCCGCCTCGCTTTTGCACAAGGTTAATCTGATTGCGGAATGTAAAAAAATAATCGAGCAGATGAGTTTGATCCTTGATATTGTTGACATCTTGAAGCTCGACGAAAAAACCGGTCTGTAATTTTTACATTACAAAATCTCAAACTTCGCATCCTCGCCTTTTTGCAAAGCGTGCAAAATTTCTGGCAAAATTATTTTTAGTTTTTCGTCCAATTGCCAAGGAGCGTTGAAAATGAACATTCCGCAGGCGTGCATTTTGGCTTGTTTGGAGTCGTCGCCGATGTCGAAGGTGACGTGCATTGTTTTCTCAAATTTTAGTTCGGCCATCGCGCTGTAGAATTTTTCTAACACCTCTTCGTCGCTTTTAATGATTGGATACCAAGCTAGGTAAGTGCCGTGGGCGAAGCGTCGGTGCGCTTCCATCATGCCTTCGACAATGTTGGCGTAGTCAGCAGAAATCTTGCTTTGATCTTTTTCAAAAGCGGGATCGACGATGATGAGGCCGCGTTTTTCGAGGGGAGGGAGTTTGGAGCGGAGCAGATGAAAACCGTTTTCGTGAGCGAGAGAAAATTTTGGATTGCCGGCGAAGTGGCGACGTAATTGAGCGTAATCTTCGTAATTTAATTCGGCAAAAATCGCGCGATCTTGCGAGCGTAAATAATCTTTAATTAAAATCGGTGAACCGGCGTAAACATTGAGTTTCTCCGGCAATTCAGAAATTTCGCAGCGATTGAGTTTGGCCAGAATTGTTAAGTAGCGCGTTGGCAAAATGTCGTAAAAATTTTCCTCGTGCAAAATCTTTTTGATTCCGTCATCTGCCTCAAAAGTTTTCAGCGATTTTTCGTCGGAAAGATCGTATTTGCCGATGCCGGCGTGAGTATCCAAAACAAAAAACGGCGTTGGTTTCTCGTGAAATTTTTCGAGACAAAGCGTGAGAATTACGTGCTTAAAAATGTCGGCGAAATTGCCGGCGTGGTAGATGTGGCGGTAGTTCATTTATTTTTTGAGTTGCCTTGATTGTTGTTGGTTAGGCCATTTCCGACTAGTGTAGCACTGCGAAGTTGGCCAGTTGTTGCTGATGAGTGCTTTCTTTCTTCCTCTTCCGCCGCTGCCGCTGCAATGGCCGTATTTATATCGGCGAACTTGCTCCTTGCCTCAAATCCTGTTCCACTTGAGCTGGAGCCTGTTGCACATTCTCCTCGACCTTCCCTCTCCCATTCTTCTTCCTGCCCATAATCTATCGCTGAGTAATCCGTCGTTGCGAACCAGTCTCCTTGATCTTCATCCTGCGAATAATCTGCCGCTGCACACCCATCTTCCTGATCTTCATCCTGTTTCGATCCTAGAGATCTGCTGCTGGCGTAACTTCTTCTGAGAGTTGCTGGCATTGCCGCGACATCTTCCTCTGCTACCTCTGTTTTTGCGCGCGTTGCGTTGTCGAACAATGTGGGACTTTGCCCTTTAAATAAAAAGTTATTCAGGGCTGCCGCCGCTTGAGAATCGCTTGACGAGGCAAGATTGCCCGCAAGCTCAACTGCATTTTTTAGTTTATACTGAGGACTCTCTTGGTGTTCTCTAATTTCATTTTCAGTGTAGGAAAGTGGAGGGGAATACGCGCTGCCGCTGGATCTTGCTTGCCGCGATCTGAGACCCTCGTCCGGTTCAGGAGATAAACCTGACCGCTCTTCATCCGATAAGTGGTCTTGGTCAAAATGCCGAACTCTTACTTGCTCGTTAAAAGAAACATTTCTCGGTGTTCTCGGAGAGGTGATGGCAGGAATGGCAGCGGAAGCATTAGTAGAAGCGGTGTCTAAAGTATCGGTAGAGGCAGTAGCAGAAGTGTTGATGGAAACGGAGGCGGAAGTAAGATTTGATTTAGACATAATTTATTTTTTGTTTGTAGGAAAAAATATTTGTGCGCGGGGTGTTTATTTATGTTCGGCGGCTGTAAAAGTTATCCAAAAAATATTCCGGTGATGATGTAGTTCAGAAGCAGAATCATAATTGATGCAGACACTACAGCATTGGTTGTAGCGATCCCCACCCCTTCAGCGCCACCTTTGGAATTGTAACCGAAATAGCAACCCATGATTGCAATGACGAAGCCAAAAAAAGCGGATTTGGTCAGGCCGGAAACTACGTCGATTGTTTCTAAAAATTTAATTGTGTTGTTGATGTAAGGCCCAGGCGAGAAGCCGAGAGAATGCACGCTGACCAAATATCCGCCCATCACGCCAATAATGTCGGCGATTAGAACCAGCAGCGGCAACATCAACACGCCGGCGATGACTCGCGGCGCCACTAAATATTTAAAGGGATTGGTAGAAAGTGTGCGCAGCGCATCAATTTGTTCGGTCACTTTCATGGTGCCGATCTCGGCGGCCATTGAGGCGCCTACGCGGCCGGCTACCATTAGTCCGGCTAATACTGGTCCTAGTTCACGCGTGATCGATAAAACTACGACGGTGGCAATGGTGCTCTCAGCGTTGAAGCGCGAGAATCCGGAATAGCTTTGTAGCGCTAAAACGGCGCCGGAAAAAATTGCGGTGAGGCCAACGACAGGCAGCGAAAAATAGCCGATTTGCAAAAACTGCCGCAGAATTAATCGCGGATAAAATGGCGGCGTAAAACAACTGCGAACTGCTTCAAAGGCGAAGAGGGCGATCTCGCCAAGCTTGGCTAAATTGACCACAGTAAAATGCCCGGTCTTTTCCAGGATTTTTAAAATTTGCGCTGACATTTCGGGGAAATTTTTGTTGAAATTTGGAGGTGGGTCGAAGAGCTTGTGTGAAATTCTTTGTGAAAATTCTTACTTAAGTTTTGCCTAAAGCTTTGATGTCCAAGATAAAAATCCATTCCAAAATTACCAAGTTTTTCCTCGCGATCACGCTGCTTCTTTTTGTCGCAAGTGGCAGCCTTGCGCTGCTTCATACTTTTTCGCATCAGGAAGTTAGGGCGGCTGAATCCACTGTAGTTAAGGCTTCATCACTTCAGCAAAACTTTTTTGAAAAAATAATTTTCGCTCACGAAAAATCTTCCGGCAAAAAATCGGAGAATTGTTTTTTGTGCTCTTTTTCCAACTCACAAAATCAAATTGCTCTAGCGCCGAATTTTATTTTCTGCGCCGCCGCTTTTTATTTAGCCTTTGCACTACGTAGTTTCGACCGCGTCAAACTTTCCTACCTCCTCTCCTCCAAAGCTCCCAGAGCTCCTCCGGTTTATTAACCCTCTTTGCAAAAGAGGGTGGCATCGCCGCACGGCGATGACGGGTGATTTGCGGACACAGATGCTTATTAAAAGTTTTCTCCTGTCTCGCTTCAGATCACATTTGGTGCACGAAATCCTCCGGCGCGACGCGCCACCTCCTTTTTCAAAGGAGGTCATCCAATATTTTGAAACAATGAAAAAATTACTCCTCTCGCTCTGCGTGAGCTTTGCTCTCTGCTCTTCTTCAGCCCTCGCAGCTGACACCTGGAACTACCAAATCACCGCAAAAAAACTCGACAACTCTCGCAATAATCTCTCGCCAAAAACTGGCGGCAGCTCCTTTTCTTTTGACCAAAAAGCGGTTGAAAATTTACCGCAAGGTCAAATGACTTCACTGGATCAAGTGTTGTTGCGCGCTCCCGGTGTTGCTCAAAATGCCCACGGCCAGCTTTATGTCCGCGGCGATCACGCTAATTTGCAATATCGAATTAACGGCGTGATGTTGCCGGAAGGTGTGACTGGCTTTGGTCAGGTGCTCGACACGCATTTTGCCGACAAAATCGATTTGCTCACCGGCGCAATGCCGGCGCAGTATGGCTTGCGCACTGCCGGCGTAATCGACATTAAAACTAAAGGCGGAAAATTTGAGAAAGGTGGACGCAGCGAATTAATGACGGGACAAAATAATGATTTGGGCATGAGTCAGCAAATCAGCGGCTCGCAGGGCAATCTGAATTATTATTTGAGCGCGACTTATTTGCAGAATAATCGCGGCATCGAAGCGCCAACCGCAGCCCGCAAATCAATCCACAACGACACGCAGCAAAATCGCTTGTTTGGTTATTTTTCTTATCTGATTGATGCCTCGCAACGCTTGAGTTTTGTTATTGGCAATGCTGACAGCCGTTACCAAATTCCTAACAATTCGGGACAGAAAACGGCTTACAGTCTGAGTGGCTACAACTCGTTTGATTCGCGCAATCTGAGCCAGATGCAGAAAGAGTCAAACCGCTACGCAATCGCGACTTTGCAAGGTGTAAATGATTCGGACGTTGATTATCAAATTTCAGCTTTCACTCGTTACAGCGCTCTTGATTATCGCCCTGATTACGTGGGTGATTTGATGATTAATGGCACGGCTTCAAACCTTGACCGCGGTAGTTTTGCCAATGGTTTGCAGGGTGATTTTAGTAAAGAATTAAACGACAAAAACACTTTGCGCGCTGGCTTTTATTTCAACAACGAGCGCAATCGTTCTTACACTGAAAATTACGTTTTTGACGTTGACGGTGACGGCGTACAAACCTCGTCCAATCCAAGGCAAATCAACGAGTTGGGCGTTAAAACTTCACAAACTTACAGCGCCTATTTGCAAAATGAGTGGAAAGCTTGGGAAGATTTGACGATTAATTACGGCGGTCGTTTTGATGTTGCACAGGCTTACGTCAATGAGTCGCAGCTCAGCCCAAGAGTTAACGCGGTTTACGATTTGAGTAAAAAAACCAAGATTCACGCGGGTTATTCGCGTTATTTTACTCCGGCGCCGGTGGCTAAAATGTCGCAAACTTCACTTTCTTCCTTTGTCGATACGACTAACGCAGCTGAAGGAAATTTGAATAGTTACGGCAATCTTAAAGCTGAGCGTACCAGCTATTTTGATCTTGGTATTTCGCGTCAGGCTAATGAAAACCTGACTCTGGGTTTGGATGGCTACTACAAAAAAATCAGAAACATGCTTGACGAACATCAGTTCGGCAATGCGCTGATCTACGTGCCGTTTAACTTCGAGCACGGCAAAGTTTTTGGTGCGGAATTTACGGCGGATTACAGCAGGGATAATTTTGGTTCTTATTTCAATCTCGCGGTGCAAAAGGCTTACGCTCGCAATATCGTTTCCAATCAGTACATTCACGAAGCTGAAGAGATTAGGCACATTGCTGCGCACAATGTTGCGCCGGATCATTTGCAGACCATTACTGCTTCTGCAGGTGCTGCGTACAATTTGTTTGGCACCAAAATTTCCGGTGACGCAATTTACGGATCAGGGCTGCGCACAGGAGACAACAACGCCAACACCATGCCGGCTTACTGGATTTTTAACGCCAGCGTGGCGCGCGATTTCAATTTACCGACTTTGGGGAAGGTTAATTTTCGTGTCGCCGGCGTGAATCTGGCTGACAAAGTTTACCAATATTCCAACGGTTCGGGGATCGGCATTAACGCCTCGCAATACGGACTACGACGTACGGTTTATTTTATTGTAGGGAAATCATTCTAAAGGCCCCAATCTAAGCCCCCCTTATCAGGGGGGCTTAGATCGAGATAGGTAATACAAATATTTTTTAATGAAAAATCGCGTTCTCAGTTTTTTTGCAGCTCTTCTAATCCACCTCCTAGTAGTCACCGCTTTTGCTTATTCGTTTTTTAAAAAATCGGAAGCTCCAAAAGTAGAGACGGTGCTAAATATTTCGACGCTGGGTTACGACGCGAAAGAGAAGAAAGTTACGAAAAATTTTGAGGTAAAAGAAGAGCGTCAGAAAAATTCAGAACATTCGCACAGCGCGTCAGGCGCGGATTCCGAGGTGGCGGCAAAAAAAGTTGCGCCGATTTTTAATCCGCTTCCGCAGATTCCGGATGATTTGCGGGAAGAGGCTTTTGTTAGCGAGGCGGTTGCACGTTTTTACGTTGATGCGTCGGGAAGCGTTGCGCGCGTTGAGTTGATCAAGCCTTGCGCTAATCCGCGCTTAAATAATTTACTGCTGAAAAGTTTGAAGAGTTGGAAATTTGCGGCTGCCGCGAAGGATTCTACGCAGGATATTCGGGTGAAATTTAAAGTAGAATAAATCATCTAACAGCACCTCGTCTTTGGTAGCGCACAAAAGCGATGTAAGAAAGCAGCATCAGGCAATAAAGCACATTCCAATTTGCCATCGAGAGGCCAAGAAATACAAAGCTCGGCTCGTCACAGCGCACAGATTTTGTTTTCATCAAGGCGTTTTTTAAATCTTCCAGATTGTCGATTTTATTTAGATTTTCTGACGAGCAAGTTGTGGGGCCGCGGAAAATTTTTCTTTCAACGCCAGAGTGATAAATGGCGACTGCGCAATTGATGATCAGGAAAAATGTGCAGAGATACAAAGCCACTCTTTTGGATTTTTCTGATTTGAAATAAGTGAGCGTCAGAACAGCAGCAGCAATGATCGCGAAGAATGGTTTGCGCTGATAAAAACACAAAGAACAAGGCTGGTAGTGGAAAAAATATTGGCTGATGTAAGCAAAAATTAATGCGGAAGCTGAAGCGAGGCCAAGCAAAATTAACAAATTTTTATTCGTAATTTTAGGCATTATTTTTTAAGAATTTTTTTGGCCAAATCTTTGCGAAGCTCGACAGCAGGCTGATCAAAAGGATTAATTTTTTTAGCGTAAGCAATCAAAATCGTTTCTAAAAACATCTGCATCATCAAACCGCCCAAAACTTCTTCGTTAAGTTTTTCGATTTCAAAAAGACGAATTGGCAATTTCTTTTTGTTCAAAACTTCGATTGTGGTTTCCTGCTCAACTTTGACGATGTCGCTTAATTTTTTGCCGCCGAATAAGGTGGGACAAGAGCTTAGGTCTTTCACTAAAAAATCGTTGGCGTGAATTTCTTGCGTGAGAAATGTAAAAAATTTGTCTTTCGGGCCTTCGAGATAAAGTTGTAATTGGCTGTGTTGATCGACCGTTCCCATTGAATTGATTGGCGTGGAGCCGAAGCCGGACTTGCCCAAAGACTCGGCCCAGAGCTGACGGTACCAGTCGGTGAAGTTTTTGAGATTGTCAATGTAGGGCATGATTACGTTGTTGGTGAAGCCTTGATCGTAGAGGCAAAGCTGGGTGGCGCAAGAATTCACGATCGTGTCATTTTCTAAAAATTCGGCGATTATTTTTTTGGCGCCTAAGCGAACTTTTTTGATGTCGATGCCGCAAAGCAAGGCGGGCAGCATGCCGACGATTGCGAAGCAAGAATATCTGCCGCCGATTTTTTCGGGGTGATTGGCAATTTCAGCGCCGATTTTTTTGGCGATTTTAGCAATCGAATTTTCTTCCGATTGAGTGACGAATAAAAATTGTGCGGCGTAATTTTTGATTTTTTGATTCTTTAATTTGTCGAGGATTATCAAGGTTTGGCAGATGGTCTCAATGGTTTCGCCGGACTTGCTGACAACTAAAAAAAATGTGTTTTTGAAATCAATTTTTGCCAAAGAATTTTGGATGGTGGTGGGATCGATTGATTCCAGAAATTCTAATTTAGTTTGATCTTTAAGGGCGGTGAGGGTCTTGCCACCAAGGCTTGATCCGCCAACGCCGAGTACGAGAATTTTTTTGTAAATAGAGATTTTTTTGGTGAGCTCGGCGAATTCTTCCAAATCATTTTTGCCGAAAACGGCGTCAATCGGAGCCAGTTTTTCGCTGGCAATTTCATCGCGCAATTTTGCGGCAATTGCTGCAAAATTTTTACGATATTTTTCTAAAACTTTTGGGGCAGGAATATTTTTAAAGCGTTGAGAATAGAGAGTTTTGTAGGCCATAGGGGATTTATTTTTGTAAAAAAAGATGGGCTCAACTTATACCCAACCTAATCCAAAACACCAAACTTCTGACTTCGCCTTTTTACTCGCAAAATTTTTTTTAAATGAGCGAGTTACAATTCTTGTGGTAAAAATTTGCTCGGAAAATGACGCTGTACCACTTGGTACAGCTTTCATTTTCCGTCGCAATTTTTCCTCAAAA
>CANDYP010000033.1 GCA_947425005.1 Rickettsiales bacterium
TTTTGAGGAAAAATTGCGACGGAAAATGAAAGCTGTACCAAGTGGTACAGCGTCATTTTCCGAGCAAATTTTTACCACAAGAATTGTAACTCGCTCATTTAAAAAAAATTTTGCGAGTAAAAAGGCGAAGTCAGAAGTTCGGTGTTTTGGATTGGGTTGGGTATAATCACAAATTTTTGGCAATTTCATGGCAAATTTATCAGTCCGCATCCCTGACCAACTCGACTTCGCTCTTGAAGTGGTCGCAAAAAAACAAGAAAGAAACAAATCATTCTTCATCCGCAAGGCTTTGGAAATTTATCTTGAAGATTTTCAGGATTACCAAATAGCCAAAACAGAGTACGCCAAATATCTGGCCAAGGGTAAGAAAAGTGTTGATTTAAAAGACCTCGCCAAAGAACTTGGAATCAAACTTCACCACTACAAATGACCCTAAAAAACACCACATGTACAAAATCAAATTCAGTGATGGATCTGTAAAATCTTTAAAGAAGCTCGACAAAAACATTCAACAAAAAATCATCTCTTACCTGGAGCAACCACTTTTACTAAAAGATCCCAAATCTTTGGGTAAGGCTTTGCTTTACGAAAGAAAGGGAAGCTGGCGCTACAGAATTGGCGATTATCGCGTGATCTGCCAAATTATCGAAAAAGAATTAATCGTGCTGACTTTAGACATCGGTCACCGCAAAGAAATTTATCGCTGACATGACAAAAATTTACAGAAGTATCGGCTTGATGAGTGGCACTTCAATGGATGGCATTGACTTGGCACTGATTGAAAGTGACGGCGCGAAAATCATTAATCGCAAAAATTTTGATTATTTGCCTTACGCGCCGGATTTTAAAAATCGTCTGACGGCTTTGATTTACAGCGCTCCCAAGGTTTCGGAAATAAAATTGGTGGAGAACGAATTAACCAAACTTCACGCCCATCTGGTCAATAATTTCTTGGCCAAAAATAAAATCGATGCAGCAGAAATTGATCTGATCGCCTTTCACGGACACACGATTTTACACATCCCCGAGCAACAAATAACTTGGCAAATCGGCAATCCACATTTGCTGGCGCACGCCACCGGAATTAATGTAGTGGCAGATTTCAGAACCCGCGACGTGGTGCTCGGCGGTCAAGGCGCGCCTTTGGTTCCCATTTACCACTTCCATCTTTTTCACAATCATCAGCGTCCAACCGCGGTGTTAAATATTGGCGGCATTTCCAACATTACCTACTTACGCAATGATAACGAAAATGAGATTGAAGCTTTCGACACCTGCTTCGGCAACGCTCCGCTAGATGATTTGATGAAGAAAAAATTTGGCCGTGATTTTGATGAAAATGGTGAGCTCGCAAAAAAAGGAAATGTCGATTTCATTTTGGCCGATCGCATTTTGCAGAATGAAATTTTTCACAAAAAGCCGCCCAAATCTTTTGACCGCGATGACTTCTCTGCCCTACTCTCGCCAATCAACAGCCTAAAAAATCCTGCAGATGCGCTGGCAACTTTTGCCTACCTGCACGCCAAAGCGATGCAGATTAATTTGGAATTTTTGAGTGAAAGACCGAAAGAAATTTTTGTCTGCGGCGGCGGCAGAAAAAATGTTGCGATGATGGATGAAATGCGGAAGTGGCTTTCTGGGGTGGCGATTAAAACAGCTGAGGAGGTGGGATTTAACGGAGATGCAATCGAGGCTGAAGCTTTTGCTTTCTTGGGGATCAGAAGCCTGTTAGGGCTTCCAATCAGCTTTACTAATACGACGGGAGTTTACGGATCTAATTCTCAAACGACGATAAAGGCTTCACCGGGAAATAATTCCTCTCCGGTTTCGCTTCCGCAACATTCTTCTTCTTGCGGCGGCGTCTTCTATCGCGCTTAACTTTGCGAACTTTGGTGGCATCAACAACCAAGCGATCTTTGATGTAGTGATCGACGATTGATTCAAAATCTTCCATGTGGTCTTTGAAGAAGTGGTCAGCGCCGTGGACCACTTGATAGCTAACTATCGCCCCTTCACGAGCTGCTAATTTTTCTACTAATTTTGCGGTATCAACTTCTTTGGTGATTTCATCTTTGTCGCCTTGGACAACCAATCCGGCTGAGGTGCAAGGAACGATGAAATTAAAATCATATTTGGTGGCGGGAGGTGCAACTAAAATGTAGCTCTCAATCTCGGGCCTTCTCATGACTGATTGTAGAGCGATCCAGGATCCGAAAGAAAAGCCGGCGATCCAAAAATCTGAAGCTTCCATGTTTTGGTCGTGAAGCCAATTCATCACGGCTGTGGCGTCGAGTAGCTCACCGGCACCGTTGTCAAACTTACCTTGCGATTTGCCAACTCCACGAAAATTAACTCGTAAAACCGAAAAACCGTTATTCACAAAAGCTTTGTAAAGATTGTACGTCACCTTGTTATTCATGGTGCCGCCATGAAGAGGGTGTGGATGTAATACTAAAGCGACAGGAGCCTTTGGATTGGTACTTTGATGGTAGCGGCCTTCAATTCTACCTGCGGGACCGTTGATAATTACTTCAGGCATAATTTCTGATTTAAGATTTAACAACGAAGCTCTTAAGAAAATCTTACAAACCTTACTCTAGGTTGTCACCCAGCCTACTTTTTAGATTGGTCACCCCGTCGCATGACGGGGTCCATCTCGTAATCGGTTTGGAATCTTAAATTGATTTGATACTTGCAACTAAATGGACCCCGTCATGCGACGGGGTGACAAACTTTCTACTGGGTGACAAACTAAATAGTTTGATGGAACAACAAGTTTTAGATGAAACTTCCTTTTGGTGTGAATTTCTTTTTGGTGTGAACCGGAAGCAAATTTAGCTAATTTCGCTCCATTGCATTGGTTTAGCAGAACCTTCTCCGGTTACCAATTGAAGAGTTCCGGCATATTTGGCAGCCATGTATTTACCGTGTCCGGCGTGGACTCCGCAGTAGTAAGCTGGCTCAACGTCTTTGCCGTTATGTTTTTTCTTTTCAATATTTTTGACCCGGTTCTTTGGGTTATTCTTAGTGCCCATGAGCGTGCTCGATTAAATGTTAGATGAATTTGGGAAGGGATTTATTGCGAATTTCCTGTAGAAAAAGAAATGAGGCGGGGCAAAATAAAAACCACCCCACCAAAATCAAGTTCTTTTTCCTTTATCTTTCAGCCCGTGCTTCGGGGCTTCTCGCATCAAATCAAAAATCAAAAATAAATGCCTAACTTCAACCGGCTGAAAGACTGCGTCGTGACTAATAAAAACGTCATTGTTCGCGTCGATATTAATGTGCCGATGAAAGATGGCAGGATTGAAGACGACACTCGCATCAAGGCTGTAATTCCAACTTTAAAATATCTCGCTGAACACCAGGCCAAAGTGATTGTAATTTCGCATTTCGGCAGGCCCGAGGGCAAGGTTGAACCCTCAATGTCAATTCAACCATTAGTGGCACGAGTTCAGGAATTACTTGGCGCCGTGAAAGTCAGCTTCGTTGATGATTGCATCGGCGACAAAGTAAAAAAAGCCGTCGAAACCACCAAATACGGCGAAGTGATAATGTTAGAAAATCTGCGCTTTTACAAACAGGAAACCAAAAATGATCCGGATTTTTCGCGCGAACTTGCCAGTCTCGGCAATCTTTACGTCAACGATGCCTTCTCGTGCTCGCACCGCGCCCACGCTTCAATCACCGGTATTCCGGCCATCTTAAAATCTTGCGCCGGCTTCTTGATGGAAGCAGAACTTGATGGCCTGACCAATCATTTGGAAAATGCTAAAAAACCAATGATGGCCGTGGTGGGAGGTGCCAAAGTTTCAACCAAAATTGATCTTTTGAATTCTTTGATGAGCAAGGCGCAAACCATTGTGGTGGGCGGCGGCATGGCCAATACCTTCCTTTACGCTCTGGGCAAAAATATTGGAAAATCTTTGTGCGAAAAAGATTTGAAAGACACGGCGTTAAAAATTATCGAAGCTGCAAAAGAGCGTGGCTGTAAGATCTTTTTGCCTTTCGATGTGGTGGTAACTAAAAAATTTGAACAAAATTCTCCGTGCCAAATCGTCTCTGCCGACGCGGTAAAAGATGACGACATCATTGTCGACATTGGCCCATTAAGCGTCGCCAAGCTCACCGAGGAATTACAACATCACCAAACTTTAGTGTGGAACGGACCACTAGGAGCCTTTGAACTTCGGCCTTTCAATATTGGAACTGAAAGCTTCGCCCGCGCTGCTGCTGCACTTACTTACGCCGGAAAATTAATTTCAGTTTCGGGCGGCGGTGATTCAGTTTCGGCGCTAAATTCGGCGGGATTGATTGATGAATTCACTTACATCTCAACTGCTGGCGGAGCTTTTATGGAATGGCTGGAAGGCAAGGATTTACCGGGAGTGGCGGCGCTTCAGTAAGTAGATTATTTGGTTCTGAGCTTGGGACGAAAAACCCCCCTACCCCCCTTATCAGGGGGGCTTAAACCGAACTCGATCAAAGCCCCCCTGATAAGGGGGGTAGGGGGGTTTTCGTCACAAATTCACACCAGAATTAATTCACCCCCGAATTAAAGCCTCATCAAATCCAACCTACCCCGCTCAATCTCAACAAAAGATTTTTTTCTGAGATCCATCAAATGGCCTTTGGCAAGATTCTGCAGCTTTTTTACAAAGATGTTGCTCCGCGCCGCGTTAAGATCGCGATCTTCGATTTTGGCCTCAAGTTTAGTGCTGACTACTTTGAAAATGTAGTAGCCATCCGCCGCAAGAACGGGGTCGGAATATTCATTTTTTTTCAATTTTGAGATCGCCGCAAAAATTTTCGGATCAATGTCGTTTTGCGAAACCCAACCTAACTCACCGTCATTTTCTGCCGTGAGACTGTCGCGCGAAAATTGCTTCACGATGCTGCGGAAATCAGCGCCGTTGCGTAGCTCGGCAACTAGCTTAGCAGAAATAGCTTCTGCATTGTCACTTTGCGGAATGAAAATCTCGGAAATAAAAAATTTCTTAATATTGGTGTTGAATTTTTGCTGTTCAAAAAATTCATTAATTTCAACTTCGGTGATTTTAACCTTGCCGCGCAGAGTTTCGGAAATGATCTTGGACCAAGCCAACTCTACTTCTACCTGTCTGAGGTAATTTTGGTAAGAAAGATTTTTTTCGATTAGAGCAAGCTTAAACTGCGTGACATTTTTCTTCTGTCTCAAGGCCATCATTTCAACAGCATCTTCGATTTCATTTGGCAGCACTTCAATCTTCAAACCTTCCGCTTCTTGTCTGATCAACTCTTCGTCAACCATCTTGTCGATAATCTGATTGAGAAGGTCTTTTCTTTCTTGAGCTAAATTAACTTGGATCTTGGAAGAGAATAAAACGAAGCGGTAGCGATCAATCAGCTCTAGGTTGGTGATTACCTTACTGTTAACCTTAGCAACAACAAAATTGGTTTGCAGACCCTCTGCCCAAGTGGTCTGTGAATAAAAAATAAAAAGCGCCAGAACAATTAAGAACCTGTTCAAAATCTTACTGCAAAAATTCAGCATTTTCGACCATTGCAGGCAGTGATTCCAAATAGGTTCTAATGACTTTTTAACATTCATTTATTTTTGACCGTGGATTTGTAAATATTAACGCCGCGGACCAGGTCAATGGCGCGCGCCAACTGGTAGTCTTTGTCGTACAAATCAAGGTTCTCGTCACTAATTTTATCTTTTTTTGCTTCGTTAATTTCTTCTTGGATTTGCACTTCAATGTGACCTTTCAAATCAGCCTCTGCGTTAGAATCTTCTTTGTCTGATTTTTGAATCTTAGCGTCAGTCACCCCAATATCTGGCTCAATGCCGTGAGCTTGAATCGACTTGCCGCTTGGCGTGTAATAAAGCGAGGTCGTTAAGCGCAAAGCACCGTGATTTTTTTCCAAAGGAATGACCGTTTGCACCGAACCTTTGCCAAAAGATTTCACACCCATGATCATGGCGCGACCGTGATCCTGTAGAGCGCCGGCAACAATTTCAGAGGCGGAAGCTGATCCTTCATTAATTAGAACTACTACCGGAACCCCCGCAACCAGGCTTTCGTTAGCCTCATCTTTAAAATATCTAGTTTGTGATTTGTCGCGACCAGCAATCGAAACAATCACTTGATCTTTGTTTAAAAAAGTATCGCTGACTTTGATTGCCTGATCCAAAAGACCGCCCGGATTGTTGCGCAAATCCAACACCACGCCTTTAAGATTTTTGTCGCCAATTTGAGATTTAAGTTTTTTTAACTCAGCTTCTAAGCCGGAATAGGCTTGCTCGGAGAAGGTATTAATTTTGATGTACGCAACATCCTTAAACCTGGCTGATTTCACCGCTTTAACTTTAATAATTTCGCGAGTGAGAGTTTTAATTAGCGGAGCTTTTTCGCCTTTTCTTAAAACTGTAATTGTGACTTTGGTGCCCGGTTTGCCGCGTAATTTTTTTACGACTTCTTCAATTGAGAGACCAACCACGCTTTTATTTTCGACCCTAGTGATGTAGTCGCCTGATTTTAAACCAGCCTTGAATGCAGGCGTATCGTCGATCGCGCTTACCACTTTAACAACTGAGAACTCCATTGTGATTTCAACTCCAAGCCCACCAAATTCACCTTTGGTTTGCACTTGCATTTCTTTGAGAGCGTCTTCGGTTAGGTAAGATGAGTGAGGGTCGAGAGAGGATAATAATCCATTTGCTGCGGCTTCTGACAATTGACGATCTGTCTTTTCTTCAACATATTCTTTTTTAACTAGAGAGACTACTTCTTGTAGGAATTCTTTCTGATCTTCTTCGGAGGTTTTTTTGTCAAATTTGAGTGGCTTAATATCGATTTGCGAGAAGGACATCGCAGAGAAAAACCCCACCGCCGTTGAGATGACAACAATAACAGAAATTTTGATGAGGCTTTTCATGATTTCGTGGGAATGAGGAATCGGAGGGAGGGGGAATCTGGTTGGTGGTTATTAGTTGCTAGTTGTTAGCTGGATAACTCTTCACCAACAACTAACAACCATCAACCAACAGCTAAGTACCGCAGTACTACGAAATACCGTATTCTTCTTTCAAGCTGCTGGTGACGTCTTCAGCTGGCTCATCGCCGTAGGCTGAGAATAAAATTTTACCGTAATTTTCTAAATGAATAATTTCGTCATTTAGAGCTTTTAGGAAAAGTTGAACTTTAAGACGGTCAACTAAAACGTAGTACCAGGCGTTACGTCCGGCATCAATTCCCTTAACGAGATAAATTAGTTCTGCTTGCATTTTTTTTTGGGGGTCAATTGGTTTAAGATTGGACTGTTGGGTAGAATTACGAATTGTATCAGCTACGGACCCGCTAGAGGATTGGGCTGACTGCTCTTCGCTTTTCTGTAAACTTTGTGAAGTAAAACTTGGTTTTTTGCTGGCGTATCTTTCGGCAAAACTTTTGGCACCACCACTATTTTGTGTTTCCGACATTATTTTTTCTAAATAAAATTAAGAATTAACTGCAGAATTTTTAGAACCTGAGGAATTTTTCATCCACCAATTATTGATTGATCTCTTTGGTCCGCATGGCCCGTCATCGCTTGAAACACAAGGGCTTTTGATGTCTATCGTTTTAGAGGCACAAGAAGAAAGCAAGGCAAAAAACGACAGAATTAGAACTATTTTTTTCATAATTTTTGACGGGGAATTGTCGGGGAATTGGGAAGAAGTTGGCGCAAGAACTAAGTTCTTGATAGAATTTTTCAACAAGTAAAGAATTAAAAACTTCTCCCCAAATTAACAATTAAAATACTCTCAATTGTCAGTAAAAAATTTTGACAAAACCCTGATTATTGGCCTTGGCCTAATTGGCGGATCTTTCGCGTCAGCTTGCAAAAAAAACAATATTTCCAAAAAAATTTACGCTTGCGATTTGGATGCCGGAGCAATTGAACTCGCTCTCAAATCCGGCGTCATTGACGATTTTGTTGAACTTGATGAAGACCTCTCCAACTTTGATTTTATTGTGCTCTCCACCCCTCTTTCAGCTTACAAAAAAATCTTCGACAGAATTTCTCAAACTGTTTCGGATCAAACAATCCTGATCGATTTAGGATCGTTAAAAGAATTCGTCACAAAAATTTTGCCGAAGAATTTAGAAAAAAATTTCGTCGCCTGTCATCCAATTGCCGGATCAGAAAAAGTTGGTTTTGAAAATTCATCAGCCGATCTTTTTGCGGGGAAAAAGTTCGTGATTTGTCCGAGCAAAAATAACGATGCGGAAGCGCTAAAAAAAGTTGAAGCAGTTGCAAAAGCAATCGGTTGTGAAATTGATTTAATCGACGCGAAAAAACACGACGAAATCTACGCTTTGGTTTCGCATCTGCCGCAGTTTTTATCTTTTTTAACTTCAGAATTTTCGCCGAAAAAAATTGAAGATGAGTTCTTCAAAACCGCCTTCCGCCTAGATAATTCTGACCCGGAAATATGGTCGGATATTTTTGCTTTAAATGGCAAAAATTTGGAAAAGTTTTACCTGAAGTTTTTTGAGAATTTGGATGAAAATATGGAGTCGATTCACACTCGGACCAATCACCCTCCCCTTGAGAGTAAGGTGATTAAGCCCGAGATTGACGAGAAGTTCCTCGAAGAAAACTTCGCCCCCATTTTCTTCCGCGCAATTGTCGTCACCAGCTACCTCCAAATCCCCGAGATTAAAACCTTCCAAACCCATGCCGGCAGCGGATTTCGAGACTTCACCTCCATCGCCTCCATCTTAGAATACGACGAGAAAAAACTCGCAGAGTTAATCAAAAAAAATCAGCAAAAAATCTTCAAAATTTTTAACTCACTGTCATGAATCAAGAACAATTAAACGAAATTCGTCCCTACCGCGCCGTGCATCGCCGCAAGTCGCGGCAGATTTTTGTTGGCAATGTCGCAATTGGTGGTGGCGCGCCAATCGCAGTGCAATCAATGACCAACACACCCACCACCGATGTCCAGGCCACCATCCGTCAAGTTAATGAATGCGCTGAACTCGGCGCCGAATTAATGCGCATTTCCGTGCCCGACAAAGAATCCGCCGAAGCCCTCAAGCAAATCATTCCGCACTGCCCTGTCCCAATCATCGCCGACATCCACTTTCATTACCGCCGTGGCATCGAAGCCGCAGAAGCCGGCGCCAAGTGCTTGCGCATCAATCCCGGAAATATCGGATCCGACGAAAAAGTGCGCGAAGTAATCAAGGCCGCCAAAGACTACGGCTGCTCAATCCGCATCGGCGTCAATGCCGGCTCACTCGAGCAAGATTTGCTCAACAAATACAAAACCCCAACTCCGGAAGCCCTCGTCGAATCCGCCCAGCGCCACATCCGCATCTTGGAAGACAACGACTTTTTTAATTTCAAAATCAGCGTCAAAGCTTCCGACGTTTTCTTAGCCGTGGCCGGATACCGCGCCCTCGCAGCAGTTTGCGATTACCCGCTCCACATCGGCATTACCGAAGCTGGCAGCTTGGCAGCAGGCACCGTAAAATCCGCCATCGGGCTTGGCTCATTGCTCTGGGAAGGCATCGGCGACACAATGCGCGTCTCGCTTTCCGCCGATCCAAAAGAAGAAATAAAAGTGGCGTACCAAATTTTAAAAACTTTGGGATTGCGTCACCGCGGCGTTAATTTGATTTCCTGCCCCTCTTGCGCCCGCCAGGCTTTCGACGTGGTAAAAACCGTGGAAGCAGTAGAAAAGCGCGTCGAACACATCAAAACCCCAATCACGATTTCAATTTTGGGCTGCGTCGTGAACGGCCTTGGCGAAGCAGCGCACACCCAAATAGGCATTACTGGCGGCGGCTCCGGACGTCACAATGTCTACATGAATGGCAAGCCGGATCACAAAGTGAGTAGCGAAGAATTGGTTGAGCACATTGTGGGTTTGATCGAAACGGAAGCGAAAAATGCTCATTAATTTTGACAAAAAAATCGTCGGCCAGAATTTTTCACGCGCCGCGAAAAGTTACGATGAGGCCGCGTCAGTTCAGCAATTAGCTGCCGAAGAATTGTGTAAAGTCGCCCTGCCCTTTATTAAAGATGGGGCGAAAATTTTGGATTTGGGTGCGGGTACGGGGTTTGTGGCTAGGCATTTGAGTGAGTTGCGCGATGGACCCCGGCACAAGGCCGGGGTGACAAGTGGAGAGAGAGCTGGGGTGACAAGTGGAGAGGGCTGGAGTCCACTAATATTCGAAACCGATCTCGCCTTCGAAATGCTCCAACAACAAAACCTCACCACATCTCACCTTTTCAAAATCCAATCCGACTTCGAACATCTCCCTTTTAAAAATCACAGTTTCGACATTTTAATTTCGTCATTTTCGCTGCAATGGCTGGGTGATTTTGAAAAAAATTTCTCCCAATTTTCTGCACTTTTGAAACCTCGAGGAATTTTTGCTTTTTGCCTGCCCACCGAGGGCAGTCTTGAAGAATTAAAAATTGCCAGCGCTGCTTCAGGCTGCAATTTTCATTTCAATATTTTGCCAAAAATTGCCGATTTAAAATCAGCCTTAAAACATTGCGGCTTCGAAGAAAAATTCTGTCAGACGAAAATTTTAAAATCAGAATTTGACAGCGGCCTGTCAGCTTTGAAATCAATAAAACAAACTGGCGCCGGCTATTTGGCAAAAAATAAATTCGTCTCCAAATCACAATTGAAGCAGTTTGACAGTTTTTGTTTGAAAAATTTTTGCCTCCCCAATAAAAAAATCCGCACCTCCTGGAACAGCTCTTACCTCATCTCCCAAAAATTTTAAATTTACCCCGCACAGACATGCTTGGCAGTATTCTTAAAAAAGTTTTCTTTAAAAAATCTCCAAAAGTAGCAGAGCCTAAACCAACCCTCGTCACCTCTTTAAACGAAAAATCAAAACTGCTTTCCAGCGCTCTCAGCGAAAAATACGACGAAGTTAAAAATGAACTTTTTTCGATGCGGGACAAGTTTGGCAACCTACTTGAAACCAATTACAACCTGGGTTTAACCCATCTTGAAAATGGCAATTTATCCGACGCAACTTTTCGTTTTCGCTTCATTAAAAAATTCTGGCCTCAGCATTACGACTCCCATTTTCAATTGGCCTACTGTCTGCTTTTAAGCAAAAAAACTGCGGAAGCTAAAAAAGTTTTACTGGAATTATTGGCCAAAGATCCTGGCCATCAAAATGCCAAAGATTTGTTGGTCTTCATTAATTCCACTGCCAATCCCACTGCCAACGCTGATCAAAAAGATGTTTAAGAAATCTGCCCTGATTGCCCTGCTGGCGGTTATTTTTGTCACTGACGCCTCAGCCAAAACTCCTAAATCAAAAAATTTAGTACTAGCCCAAATAATCCCTCCACGAATCTCTTCACCACTTTCTGACGATGCTGATTTTGAAAATTATTCTTTCGAAACCAGCTCTGAAATCTACGACCCCCTAGAAAAGTACAACCGCAAAATTTTCGTCTTGAATGATTTCCTCGACCGCTACTTGCTAGAATACGTCGCCAAAACTTATCGCAACGATGTGCCTAGACCGGCACGAACCGCCATCAGAAATTTTCTTAACAATATTTCCGCGCCGATCTCAGCTTTTAATTCATTCCTGCAAGGCAAGTCAGACAACGGCTTGGCAACCTTTTCAACTTTCCTGATTAACTCTACTATTGGAGTTGGCGGCCTGTTTAATGTGGCCGAAGAAAAGGGCGTCAGATACAAAGCGGAAGATTTTGGACAAACTTTGGGACATTACGGCGTCAGCTCCGGACCCTATTTAATGGTGCCGTTTTTTGGCCCATCCTCAGTCAGAGATTTTAGCGGATTTGCCGCCGATCAAATCATTAATCCCGCCTCTTACAATGCTCTTAAAATTGGCGGTCACACTTATTTAGTCGGCAAGTCAGAATTGGTCGCACTAACCACACTGCGCGCCGTAGATCTCCGAGAAAGTTTGATTGACGTTGTTGACGACGCTCGACAAGAATCTTTTGATTTTTACGCAACCATCCGCAGCGCTTACACGCAAAAGCGCAGTAGTGACATCAAGAATTAGACACCATTAGCTAATTAATTTTACCCCAGATTTTGGCATATTTTGAGCGCTTTTTTGGTAAAATTTTGATAAATATCTGGATATATTTTGAAAAATTTTACCAAAAAATA
>CANDYP010000034.1 GCA_947425005.1 Rickettsiales bacterium
TCGCAGCAATGGCGCTTGCTGAAGCTGGGGCGAAGGAGATTGGAAATGCGGCTCACGGAATTACCGACGAAAACGGAGTTACGTCTGCTCCTAAAATTAATCAGGCAACTCAACTTACATTACACGCCGGGCTTGGATGCGCCGTCTCATCAGGAATGGGAGGTGATTGTGGAAGCGGGGCAGCAGCGGGAGTTGCTTCTGAATACCTAGCCGGCAAAGCCTTCAACTCCGGAACAAATGCACAAAACTCGATTTTAATTGGACAAGTAGCCGGGGCATCGGCAGCGCTTCTTACCTCGACATTGACAAATCAATCGGATGAGCAGACGGCAGCTAATACGAGTCTTGGGGGATTTGTGGGGGCGAATGCGACTACGAATAATTTGACGATGGTCATTACTGGGACTGATCCAAAAAGCATTATTGGACTTGGAGAGTCTTCATCAAACGACGCTGATCCAAATTTTAAAAAATCAATTGAACAAACATTTGATGAAAAAATTACACCATTTACTTGGAGTGGCGGCGTCACTGATTCAGCTAGAAGCGACGGATCTCAAAAACTCCTAAACATTGTAGAACAATACAAGTTTCAACTTGGAGAACCACTTAATTTAGTTGGATTTTCTCACGGTGGAAATGTGATCAAAGAATTTACTCAGCTCTACGATGGAAGTAAAAAAATTGACAATGTTGTGTTGATCGGGACTCCTCAAACTAGTGACTACAAATTTGATTTTTCTGATCTCGGTTTGAATGCTAATAAAATCAATGTTTACGGAAGTCAGGACAAAATCCAGGCATTTGGAAGTTTCCTTAAAGGAGAGTCCAATATTTCAAGGACGCTTGATGGATTCACTAACATCATGATTAACCAAAATCCCTCAGCAAACCCAGTTGCTAACCATCTTAATTTACCAACAAAAAATGTGTGGGAAAATAAAATTAAACCAGAGCTGAATTAATGAAATTTTTTTTGAAACAAAATTGGCCAATTATTCTTTCAACATTTGTTCTGATTTTGATTGGAAGTGGTAAGGCTGAATATTTTGTGAGTCAGTTTGGTTTTAATGTGTTAAGTCTACTATTCCCATTCGTTGCGTATTTCTTACTAGTGGCGTCGATTGTTGGGCTTATTGCTCAATCACTTACTTGGATAAAAAATAAAAAAATCTTTTCTAATTTTTGCTTTTTAGCCGCCGCAGTTGTTGAAAATATTTTTCTATTGTCGTTACCATTTTTCCCTTCGTCAGATTTCAAAGAGATTGGTTACAGCGTATTTTTGCTGTGCTCGATTTTTGTTGTTTTTTTGCTGTTGCTCCAACTCTTAATCTGGTTCATTTTAGGTATTAAAAAACTCCTCACCCCAAGTGTGGAGCGCTAAAATGACGACCAAAAATTTTCTTACAACCTGCTTCGTAGTAAGTTTGGTCATTGGTTTTTTGATGATGTCAGAGAATCAAACAGAACAAAAAGCAACGTTAGCAATGGTTCTTTGTTATTTGATTGCTGCTCTATTTTTTGTGTGGTGGGCAAATCAGTGTTACGATTTTAAGAAGAAGAAAGTGAA
Source organism: Rickettsiales bacterium (assembly GCA_947425005.1). Taxonomy (GTDB): domain Bacteria; phylum Pseudomonadota; class Alphaproteobacteria; order Rickettsiales; family UBA1997; genus UBA2645. The sequence continues at coordinate 1,571 of CANDYP010000034.1, forward strand.
GCAAGTGAGTGTCTCAAATAAGGCAATTATTGGGATATTTTTATTTTTTATTTCTGTGAATGGTGGGTTAGTTGGGACAATTTCAATTGCAGTTTTGTTGTTGCTGATTTTGATTCAGATTTTTTCTTTTGCTGCTTGGTTTGTTAATTGGTACAAGTTCAAAAAAGATTCAAAATAATTTTGATGCTTAATTTGCAATCACAACAATTCAAACCTCATTTTTTACACACCACCTCATCCGAACCCTTGATCCTCCTACCTCCAAAAAAAATTCTAATTCTCGCGGCGCTGCGAGAATTTAGGAAATCGCCTGAACTAATACTTGAATCAGCAAAGTAAAAATGACCAAAAAAATCATCTCAGCCCAAGCAAAAACTGCCCAAGCAAAGATTGCGCAAACAAAGGTTGTGCAAAATCAAACTGGCTTAATCACAAAAAATAACCCGCCGCAAATCACGCTTGTCGGTTACAAAAAACTTCTCGCGGAAGTGCAGAAAGAAATCACTCAGGCTCAGAGCGATGTCATCAAAATCATCACTCGACAAAAAGTGGTAATGGCTTGGGGCGTTGGAAAAATAATCAACGAACATCTGTCTCGTAACGACAAAACAGGTTACGGAGAAAAGTTAATCGAGCAGTTGGCGCAAGACACATCGCTGGCTGACAAGGTTCTCTACAAAATGCGCAGCTTTTACCAGGCCTATCCAAATCTTCCAAAAAATGATGACCGTCTAAATTGGACTCATTACCAAATGTTAAGTGGGGTAAAAAAAGATGAGGAAAGAAAACGCTTAGAAACTTTGGCTCGAGAGAACGCTTGGAGCACTGACAATCTCCAAGTAGAAGTCACAAAAACAAAAAACGGCAAAGGTAAATTTGCCAAGAAAGGAGTTGATGAAAGTAGCAAAAAACCACTACCAACGAAGCTTCGTCCTGAGCGTGGCAAGTTATTTTCCTATCCGTTGATTGAGGTTGAGAAGGCTGATGTCATCTGCATCGATTGTGGATTTAATTTTTTTCGTGAAGTCGAAAATCAATCTGCAAAAGTTTTGAAAGTAGCAAGCAAAGTTGACGTAACCAAGAAAGATGAAAATTACTCACTAAAAAAATCCGACATCCATCCGCGGAAATTTAACACCTACAAAGCCTACCTGGATCGCGTTGTTGACGGTGACACCATTCGCGTCACAGTCGATCTCGGCTTCAAAACTTTCCACAATGAAATCATCAGATTAAAAGGAATTGATGCTCCAGAAATCAGCACCGCGGAAGGCAAGAAAAGCGCGCGAGCTTTGACGGAAATTTTGGACAAGATTTCTTTCCTCATCATCAAAACCATCAAAATAGACATCTACGGCCGCTACGTGGCGGACGTTTTCTTCAGCGAAAACGAAACAGATTCGCAAAAAGTTGCTGATGAAGGAATTTACTTAAACCAATTACTGCTCGATCGGGGATTAGTGAAAATGTTTGTGTGATGATGGATCATCTCCGCCCCCAGTCCGCCCTAAAATTTACCTAACTAGTTGCCGCGTGTACTTACTTATCAAGTTAAAAGTTGATTGTTAAGTTCTAATAATCAACTTTTAGATTGAGGTATTCTCAACCAATCTCAATTGATGACTTAAAATAATGACAAATAAATTCCAAAAACTTCAGCTTGAAGCTCTAGATAAAAAGATTAGCAAAATTCGCTTTCAACCTAAGCCTAAGAAGGGTTGGGCTCGCGCTATTCGTTCAGTCTTGATGATTCCACTTCCATTTGTGGCAAAGAAATTTGGTGCATCGTCGCAGGCAATTTTTCAGTTAGAACAAGGTGAGGTCGATGAATCAATCAGTCTAAAAACATTGCGCCGTCTAGCTGAAGCTCTTGATTGCGAATTGCACTACGCTCTGGTGCCACATCAAAAATCACTAAAAAAAATAATTGAAAAGCGTGCTGCATTGAAAGCGAAAGCCATTGTCAGTGATGTGGATAAAACAATGTCGCTCGAGAATCAGAAGGTAAAAAATTCTCAAAAATCAGTAAAACTTTTGACAAAAGATCTGACTGAAAATCTCAACTCAAAACTTTGGAGTTAAGTGGCGAGTAAAATAAAAAATTCCAAAATTATTTTTGCTTCCTTCGGACAAACCCCAATTGACGAAGATGAAAAATTGGGACTGATTCCAGATCTCGACACGCTTGAAGATTTAAACGTATTTGAGCAAGAAAATATCATTGAGGCTCAGAAATGGATTAGTGGTGTGAGGGTTGTAAACAGCAGCGATGTTTTTGATCTAGATTTTGCAATCAAGCTTCACAAAAAAATGTTTGATAAAACTTGGAAATGGGCAGGAACATTGCGCAAAAGCAATAAAAATATCGGCTGCGATTTTCATAAAATTAGAATCGAGTTCAAAGAGCTAAGTGACGATGTTAAGTTTTGGCTTGAGCAAAAAACCTACTCGCCAAAACAAATCGCCTTAGTTTTTCACCACCGTCTTGTCAAAATACATCTTTTCCCAAATGGTAACGGAAGGCATGCTCGCCTTGCTGCAGACTGCGTAATTAAAAAGATCGATCCAGCTAACAAAATAGATTGGGAAGGAAGTAACGCGAAAGGAGAGAAATTTGAATCAATAGCAGATCTTAGAAAAAATTACATTCGCGCCCTGCATGCTGCGGATAAATCTGATTACCGCCAGTTGTTCAAATTGTTTTGTTAATGCACTACCCTCTCACTGCTCAAAGAGAGGCGACAAAGGCAATACCCTACATTCAAAGAGTGTAGGAAAGTTAATTTTGCGCACCGGGCGCAAAATTCAGTTTTAGTAATCCACGCTCAAAAAATACAAACCGCAAGACGGGGCATTTGGGCCGGATTTTGTGCGGTCGTGACTTTCTAAAATATTTTTCATTTCGTCGGATTCAATTTTGCCGCTGCCGACCAGAATCAGCGTTCCTACAATGTTGCGAACCATGTGATGCAGAAAAGATCGGGCGCTTACTTCAATAAAAATCTCGTCACCATTTTTAGTGATTTCAATTTTTCTAATATTTTTGGTGGCCGATTTGGCTTGGCAATTGGAGTCGCGAAATGAAGAAAAATCGTGCTCGCCGATTAAAAATTTAGCCGCCTTGGTCATTGCCGCTAAATCAAGTTTTTGCGGAATGTGCCAAGCTAAATTTTTTTGTAAAGTCAGCGGCGCGCGGCGATTGACAAGGATGTAGCGGTAGTGGCGCGTTTTGGCGCTGAAGCGGGCGTGAAAATTTTCGTCGACAATCTCGCAAGCAATTACGGCAATTTCTGCGGGACGTAAGTGATTGTTTAGAGCTGCAACCACGGTGTCCGCGTCGAATTTTTTGTTTAAATCCAAATGAGCGACTTGCGCCAAAGCGTGCACACCGGCGTCGGTGCGGCCGGAAGCGAAAATTTTTACACGTTCTTGCGAGAGGTCAAAGACGGCATTTTCGAGAATTTCTTCTACGGAATTGTTGGGCTGGTCTGGTTGCTTTTGAAAGCCGCAATAGTTGGTGCCGTTGTATTCGAAGGTTATTTTGTAGCGCATTTATTCCCACTCCTGACTTCTTGCTAAATTTTTGTACTCATTTCGGCGCTCGTCCGAAAGTGCGACGTAACCATTTTTCTCGTCGGAGAAATAAGCGAAAAGCCTTGCCAGTCCTGCCTTCGCAGCGGCGGCTAAAATTTTAATTTCTTCGCTGTCGCCGCAGATTTTTTTAATTTCATTTTCTGAAGATGAAGAAAGTTTCCAATAATTTAGCGAATTAATTTTTTCTTTGAATCCGCCTTCAAGCAGCATCAGTGCTGCGATTGTGAGTTGTGGCTCGATCCCGGAAAACACATCTTTTGCACTAGAAATTTGCCCGGTTTTGTAGTCAAAAATATTTGCCAGCTCTTCGAAATCAAAAGCAATGCGGTCAATTTTGCCGTTGATTAAAATCTCATTTAAAACCAGCTTCACCTCAATTTCAGTCTGGCTTCGCGCCCATTGCAGAATCTCTTCCTGTTCGTAAAAATTAGTAAAAATATTTTCAAATTTTGGCCACCAAATCAGCTGCGCTTCTTGCGACAAAAAATATTTTTTAAAAATTTTTGCAGAATATTTTAACGAAGTTTCAAGATCTCGCGGATCTTTGACAAACTCCTCCAAAGCCTTGTGAACAAAGCTGCCAAACTCGGCGTAGCCCGGCTCAAAATCAATTTTTTGCAGCTCGCGCAATTGTAGAATTTTTTTGGCGTAAATCGAATAAGGATCGGAAATTAATTTTGAAATTTCAGTAATTGCGAATTTTTTGGGACGGAATTCTTTTACTGGCTTAGGTTCGGGACGCCTTATTTTAGAGCTCTCAACGACATTTAAGTTTTTTAAAATTTCAAAATACTTTTCCCCGGACTTTTCCCCGGACTTCTCCCTGGACTTCTCCCCGGACTTTTCTCCTTTGTCGAAATTAATTTCTAATTTTTGGCACAAAGTTTCGAGCTTGAGAAGAAAAGGCGAGGGGGTTGAAGGCGCGTCACCACTGTTTAGAGATCGGGTTAGAATTACCGAAGGGTTACACAAATAATTACAAAAATCGTAAGCATTCTGGCCAACTTTTTTGAGCTTTCGGTCAATTTCTAAATCTTTTCGAATCTTTTTGCCGAGCCAATTTTCTGCCTCAATTAAAGGAAAATCGCCTTCGTTTAGCGAGGCGACAATTACCAAATCGTGATTGAGCAAACGAGCTTCCATTGTAGACAGGATCTGGATCCGTGAGGTGGCGTCAGATTTTTCAAAATAACTGATTTGCGAGAATAAAATTTGAAAACTGGTGAGAGCATTTTTGGGATTAATCAAGAAATCGTGATTCTTTTTAAGCTTGTCAAAGAATTCAAAAAGTTCGGTTTGGGCGGATTCTTGCGCGAGCAATTCCAGCCATTTTTTGCCGCTGAGATTTTCCACAACCTCAATGATTGAAACTGTGTAAGCGCCAATGTTGGCGCGGCTTTTGTGAGTTGCGAGCGGGGCGAGATTCTGGCAGAAATTTGTGAAAAAGTTTTGCAGTTCAGATTTATTTACGGAGTGAAGTTTTTCTGTAATTCCCACAAGACCAGTTGTGTTGCGGTCTTGGCGCAGAATTTCACTTTCAAAAATTTGCAAAAGTTTGGTTTCTTGCGAAGTGAGGCAGAGCATGTTTTGCAAGACGGCCATTAAAACTGGCGAGGCGAAATCGCTCTCAATCAAATCCAAAATCAGCAAAATAAAATTGACTAATTTTGAATTAAAAATGCCGACATTGCGACTGTCATTGAAGGGGAGGTTGCGGCTTTCTAGCTCGTATTTGAGCAGCTTGGCGAGTTTTTGATTGTTGGTGATTACTGCGGATTTTTTCGCAGCGTAGAAATTTTCAGCCAAAATTAGGGCAATGATTCGAGCTTCTTCCAGCTCATTTTTTGCAGCAATTATTTTAAAATTTTTCTCAATTTCATCTTTATTAATGCTGAAATTATTTTGCCATTTTTGAGTTTCTTCAAAGGGCAACATGGTCAGAGAAAGCAGGTCTGATCTAGCATCTGAGCTTAGACGAAATTTTTCGTCAGCAATTTTTACGATTTGTTTTTTGTCGATTTCTAAAAATTTTACTAACTCGCTTAAGAAAAATTGCGGGTGATTTTCTGAGTCAAAATTTTGCGCAGTTTCGTCAATTCCGTGCAAAATTACGTAGCCATTTTCTTGCTGTGCAATCGCCTGAATCAGCTTCTTACCAAAGGATACACTACCAGTTGAGCCGGCAATAATTAGGGGCGATTTGGCGCCAAATTCTCTCAGTGCTTGAATAAATTTTTGGACGGCAAAGTTTTGGTAAGAAGTGTCGAAGAAAATATTTTCCTTAATCAGAGCGTTTTTGATTTGAACGTGAAAATTTTTGAGGAACTCCAGCGTGACTTGGCGGTGGGCCGAGAGATCAGAATCATCAACCTCTTCCAGCTTTTGCAGATTGATTTCTTCGCGCTCGATTTCGTCGAATAAATCTTTGAGGTGAGTGGCAATACTAAGCGCTTGATTAGGTTCAAGATTGTCGCCAAAAAGAGGCAGCTTTTGAATTTTCTGGCTCAAGAAAAAAAGATGGTCAATGCCGGAAATAACCTTGATTTGTAAGAGCTCATCGATGATTTGTTTAATCTCTTCTCTCTCAATTTCTCCCCCGATTTTCTCCTGGGCCTCTTGCGGTAAAAAATCAAAAAAATCTTCAAAAGAAATGTCGGAAATGGTTTTGATTTTGGGTAAAATCAGCGCAGAGTTTTGTGGGTTTTTTTGTAAAAAAATTTCACGCATTTCTCTGCAACTGCGCTGATTGGGCAGAAAAATTGTGACGTCAGAAATTTGTGTGGAAAAATTTTGAGACAACCACTCAAAAAGAGATTCGAAAAAATGGTGACTAGAAGGGATGTTGAAGATGTTGGTGGCGTGGCTGCGATTCATTTTAAATTCTTGTAATTTGTTGGTGGGCTCGTATTTTGCGCCGATCTATTTGAATCTCTGGAGGCGGGGAGTTGATTGAGTTCGTGACGAGAAACCCCCCCCTACCCCCCTTATCAGGGGGGCTTTTGTCCGAGCTCGATGCAACGCCCCCCTGATAAGGGGGGTAGGGGGGTTTCTCGTCACGAACTCAATCTTCTCCAAATTAAAAAATAATTTTTCCCGATGAAAGTAATAGTTTTAGGCGCTGGAGTCGTTGGTGTTACGACGGCTTATTTTCTTGCTCGTAGCGGTCACGAGGTCGTGGTGGTCGAAAAAAATTCTGCAGCTGCTTTGGGCTGTTCTTACGCAAATGGCGGTCAACTGAGCTACTCGCACATTGAGCCCTGGGCTTCCAAATCTTCTGTAATTGGAATTGCAAAAGCGGCTTTGTCGTCGCCGTCATTTTTAACAATCTCAGATTTTTGTAATCGTGATTTTTTGAAATGGTCTTACCAATTTCTAAAAAATTCCAACACCGCAAGAAGTCAGCAAAGTAGTAAAAAATTATTCGCTTTAGGAAGTTACAGCAAAAAAGTTTTGCAAGAAATTTTGGCAGCGGAAGGTGATTTAAAATTCGACTACAAAAGCAAAGGAATTCTGCATTTTTTTAGAAATCAAAAAGCATTGGATGCAGCAATTAAAGAGGCTGAATTCAGCTCTTCTTTGGGCGTGAAAGTACAAATTTTAAACCGTGACGAGTGCATTAAAAAAGAGCCCACTCTGGTCAAACTTTACGACGAAAATAAATTAGCCGGCGGCATTTTTTACGAGTCCGACGCCAGCGGTAACAGCATGTTGTTTACGAAGGCTTTGGAAAGAATCTGCCGCGAAAAATACGGCGTGGTTTTTGAATACGATGCCGAGGTCAGAAATATTTTTACTAACTACAAAAAAATTACCGGCATTAATACCGGCAAAGGCGTGTTCATTGCCGACAAATACGTTTACGCACTTGGCGCTGGCGGTAACAAGGTGTTGAGGGGTATTGGCATTGAGACCGGAATTTATCCGTTGAAGGGTTACAGCCTGTCAGTTCCCGCTGACGAAGAATTCATCGCGCCGAATTTGGCGCTGACTGATTCCGAAAATAAAATTGTTTACAGCCGCATCGGCAATATTTTTAGAGTGGCTGGAACGGTGGAAGCTTGCGGCAACAAGGCTGCCAAGAATCAGAAACACATTAACTTTTTGAAATTAATCGTCAGATCAACTTTTTCTGACTTCGGAAATTTTAACGAAATCTCGGATTGGTGCGGTTTCAGACCATTTAGACCCAATTCGATTCCATTAATTTGCAATGTAAAAAAATACGAAAATCTTGTCATTAATGCCGGTCACGGATCTTTGGGTTGGACGCTGTCAGCAGCTTCAGCTTCAATCGCCACTGATCTAATTAATGGCAAAAAAAATGAGCAGTTTGCTTTTTTGGCGGAAGAAGAATGCGGAATTTATCAATTAAAAAAATCTAACTAAACCGATGTCCATTGCAGAAAATATTATTGAGAAACTCAGAAATAATGACAGCTCACTACACGATCTAAACCTTGGCGGTGGCGCACTTAGCAATGAGGGCACAAAAATTTTAGCCGCCGCTTTGGAGGGAAATAATTCTCTGCAAAGCTTGGAGTTGGGCAATAATGGAATTGGTGGAGAAGGGGCCAAAGCTTTGGCGAAAGTTTTGCTCAGAAATTCTACTTTGGAAACTTTGTATCTTCGTGGAAATGAGATTGGTGACGAAGGCGCGATTGCCTTGTCAGAAGCTCTGGCGGTGAATAATACGTTGAAGCATCTTTACCTTGGCGGCAATAAAATCACGATTGTTGGGGTCAAAGCTTTTGCGGAAGCCCTCACCAAAAATTCAACTTTGGAAACCATTTACTTGCGCAACAATAGTGTTGGTGATGAAGGTTCGCAAATCTTGGCGGACGCCCTGTTGAAGAATTCTGGCTTGCGGGTTTTGAACTTGGCCAATGCAGAATTAACTGAAGTTGGATGTCGAATTTTAATCAAAGCCTTGGAGAGCAACACCACTTTGCAAAGCCTCATTTTTGAGCACAATGGTGTCGAAAATCCAGAAATTGTCAGCGCTTTTGAAGAGAGATTGAAGCACAATGTATCAGCCGTGGTCATGGCTTCAAACGCGATCGCCAGAAAAATTCTGGCCCATTGTGAAGAATATTTAGAGCTGGAAAAAATTCGAGAAGATCAGCGCAAAATAACTTCTGAGGAGCTGGCAAAAAAATACGCTTTGACTCGCGTGGAGCAGTACCACTGGTCGGGGGTCACTCAGCAAGGTAACTCAACTTTGTGCGTAAGCTTTTTGTCGCGAATGATTTTTGGGAAATATTCCAATCAAACTGCCGCTGAAGAGGTAGCAGGGGTTGCGCGTAAATTGTACGAAGCTTTGTTCGCCCGCGCCAAGGATGAAATTTCTAATCCGAAAATTGCGAAGCCAAGTTCGGAAGTTTTGCAATTTGGCGCAAAACTTACGTCTTAGTCGCTGGCCCACAGCATTTAAAGTGCGACCATTTGCGAAAATTTTTTTACGTCACGAGCTAGATGCAAAGAGCCACAAATTACAACTCGGCAAGGCCGGTAATCATTGGATTGGGCGACGTGGTAAATGGCATCTAATAGATCTTCGGCGGCAGAAATTTTCATTCCAATTGTCTCGCCGATTGCAGAAATTACTTCGGCACTTTCTGGGCAAGGTTCGCCGTCAACCCGCACAGCTACCACCTCCGCAACATTCCTAAATTTTTCCAAAAATTCTTTTTTACATTTATTTCGGCTGAATCCGCAGATCACAAAAGTTTTTTTATTTTCTGATTCAGCAAGAAAACGCGCTAAGGCAAAGGCTCCAGCTTCGTTGTGAGCGCCGTCGATTAAGAGTTCACTTTCAGAATTTTTGAGAATTTTATTTAAATTATTTTTAACTTTTTCCAAACGACTCGGCCAGTAAACGCTTGTTATTGCTTGACGGATGTGACTTTCGTTGATTTGAAATTTTGTTCCAATTGCTAAAATTGTAGCAATCGCTGTGGCGAAATTAATGTATTGGTGAGAGCCGAGAAGGGCTGGTTTTGGTAGGTTATCCAAGATTTGTTCGCCGAATCTTAAATCAAATTCACCTGTTTCGTCATTGAGCAAAATCTCAAAATCGTCGTCGTAAAAATAGGTTTCAACATTTTGATCGTGGGCCAAAATTTCAATTATTTCCCGCGCTTTTTTTGGTTGTGAGGCCACGATCAATGGGCATTGAGGTCGTACAATCAGCGCTTTCTCAAGCGCGATTCGCTCAATTGAATTTCCTAAATATTCAACGTGATCAAAAGAAATCGGCATGATTACGGTCGCCAATTTTTCTTGAATAATATTGGTCGCATCAATTCTGCCACCCATGCCGCATTCAATGATTAGAACGTCTGCCGGCACTTTTGAAAATGCTAAGAAGGCACCAACCGTGAAAGCTTCCATGAAGGTGAGGGGGGTTGCAGCGGCGGCAATTCTGGTTTCTTCCATTATTTCAAAAAGAAAATTGTCGGAAATTTTTTCGCCGGCGAGAACAATTCTTTCGTTACATTCGTGTAAATGTGGCGAGCTGTAGATGTGAGTTTTGTAGCCGGCTTGGGTAAAAATTTCTGCGATTAAGGCAGCTGCTGAACCCTTACCATTAGTGCCGGCGATGTGGATTACGGGAGGAAGTTTTTGGTGGGGATTTCCTAATTTTTCGAGCACAATCGCCATGCGATCAAAGACGGCTTCGTAATCGATTTGTCTTTTGCCAAGTGTCGCAGGGATCGGCCAGTGCGGGAGGTAAACCATAAAAGATTTTAGATTTTAGAAAATGGGTTTACGGTTTGTTGTATTGCTCTGGGGTTGGGGTGAGAAATGCTCCACTGAGTTCGTGACGAGAAATGCTCTGAGTTTGGGACGAGAAACCCCCCTACCCCCCTTGTACTCACAAACTTATTTTTTAATTTTGCGTGAGTTGCAATTGCTAAAGCAATTGTCAGGGGGGCTTTG
>CANDYP010000035.1 GCA_947425005.1 Rickettsiales bacterium
TTTTGATGCCAAACAAAAGTTTGACGAAGACTTTTATTTCACCCTCAGCAATTCCGGCCACATTCTTGGCTCCGCCTTCGTCACCGTTTTTTACGACAATCAAAGCATTGTTTTCTCCGGCGATTTAGGCCGCGCCAATGACGCAATCATGAAGCCGCCGGCGCCTTTAGAGCGCGCTGATTATTTGCTGATTGAATCAACTTACGGCAATCGTCTGCACGAAAAAACTGATCCGGCAAAAATTTTAAAAGAAGTAATTAACAAAACTGTCGCCCGAGGCGGAAGCGTTGTCATTCCTGCCTTCGCCGTAGGTCGCGCCCAAAATATAATGTTTTATTTGCACCAATTAAAACAAGAAAAAGCCATTCCGGATTTGCCGATTTTTCTCGACAGTCCAATGGCGGTAAGCGCGGCAAAAATTTTGCAGAAGCACGCCGACGAGCACAAATTAGGCGAAAAACTCTGCGACGAAATTTGCGAAACCGTGCGTTACATCCGCAGCGTCGACGAGTCCAAAAATTTGGCTCACATTAAAATGCCGGTCGTGATTATCTCGGCGAGCGGCATGGCTGAAGGCGGGCGCGTGTTACACCATTTGAAGAATTACATTTCCGACCACAAAAACACGATTTTATTTACCGGCTTCCAAGCAGCGGGCACACGGGGCGACAAGATTTTGCGCGGCGACAGAGAAATTAAAATTCACGGCCAAATGTACAGCGTTAATGCTGAAATTGTGAATTTGGGCAACAGCTCCGCCCACGCTGATTACGCGGAAATTTTAGACTGGCTAAGCAATTTCAAAAGCGCTCCGAAAAAAACTTTCATTACTCACGGAAGCATTGAATCAGCCACGGCACTGAAAGAAAAAATCGAAAAAAAATTTGGTTGGAATGTGACAATTCCAAAATATTTGCAGTCGGAAGAATTGGAAAATGCTCATCCCAAACCAGCTCCCAAGCTGCAAGAACAGACCCTCGACTCCCTCAGCTTCCTGCGTTCCAAAATCTACGGCAACGAATTAACCGCTTACCAAATTGAAGAAATAATTTCCGACATCACGCTGGGATATTATTCCGACATCCAGATTTCCGCCTTCGTCACCGCTTGCGCCGGCAATCGTCTGAGCAAGACAGAAATTTTGAATCTCACCAAAGCAATGGTGCAAGTCGGAAATAAAATTGAATGGTCAGAAGCTGTAATCGTTGACAAACACTGCGTCGGCGGCCTTCCCGGCAATCGCACCACTCCGATCATTGTTGCAATCGTTACCGCTTTTGGCCTGACAATGCCTAAAACTTCTTCGCGCTCAATCACCTCTCCCGCCGGCACTGCCGACACAATGGAAGTTTTGGCGCCAGTTGAATTTGACGTCGCGGAAATCAAAAAAATCGTTGCCCAAGAAAAAGGCTGCATCGCGTGGGGAGGCTTGGCGCACTTAAGCCCCACCGACGACATCCTCATTCGCGTCGAAAGAGTTTTAAACTTGGACAGCGAAGGGCAAATGGTCGCTTCCATCTTGTCCAAAAAAATCGCCGCCGGATCAAACCACATTTTAATCGAAATTCCCGTCGGCAAAACTGCCAAAGTTCGCAGCTTTGATGCGGCAAATATTTTGAAAAATCTTTTGGAAGAAACGGGAGAAAATTTAGGCGTCACGGTCAAAACAATTTTCACCGACGGCTCACAACCGGTAGGAAATGGAATTGGCCCTGCCCTTGAAGCACGCGACTTGGTGGCAGTTTTAAAAAATGACAAAAACGCGCCGCAAGATTTACGCGAGCACGCTTTGATTTTGGCTGGCGAAATTTTGGAATTTTCTTCGGAAGTCAAAAAAAGTGACGGCAAAAAATTAGCGACGGAAATCTTGGACAGCGGTCAAGCTTGGAAAAAATTTCAAGCAATTTGCGCCGCACAAGGCGGGCTCAAAGAAATTCCGCAGACGAAATTCATTTACCAATATTTGGCGTCAAAAGACGGCGTGGTTTCTGCGATTGACAACCGCCAGATTGCACTAGTTGCCAAGCTCGCCGGCGCACCTTCCGACCAAACTGCCGGCGTGGATTTGTTCGTAAAAATTGGCAACAAGTTCAAGAAAAATGAGGCTTTGTTTGCGATCCATTCTGATTCAGAAGAAGCGCTGCACAGCGCCCTGAGTTACTTCAACGACAATCTCGACACAATTCAAATCGCGTAAAAAATGACTGTAATTTTTGCCTTTCCGGCTTACGAAAAACTTGCTGAAAACTTACTCCGACAAACTGGCTACCAGCTGGGAAGCCTGACATTCCGCCGCTTCCCCGAGGGTGAGTCTTACGTCAAAATCAACAACGACGTCAAAAATAAAAAAGTAATTTTGGTCTGTGGATTGGAAAATGCTGACGAAAAAATAATGGCTTTGATGTTCTTCGCCAAGGCCACGAAAGAGTTCGGCGCCACAAAAGTAACCTTGGTTGCGCCCTACTTGGGCTACATGCGAATGGACAAAAGATTTAATGAGGGCGAGGCGATTACTTCCAATATTTTTGCCGAATTTTTGTCACAACAAATTGACGAGCTAATCACGATTGATCCGCATTTGCACCGCCACAAAACTTTGGAAGAAATTTATTCGATCCCGTGCCAAACGCTGCACGCCACCGATGCAATCGCCGCGTGGATCAAAGACAATGTCGCAAATCCAATTCTAATTGGGCCGGACGAAGAAAGTGAGCAGTGGGTGTCGAAAGTTGCCGAAAAATCTGGCGCGCCTTTCGTGATTTTGAAAAAAATTCGCCACTCTGATCGTGACGTTGAGGTGTCTTTTCCACAAATTGAAAAATATCGCGAGCGCACTCCGGTCTTGATTGACGACATCATCTCCACAGCGCGGACAATGATTGCAACAGTGCAACATTTGCAAAATTTAAAAGTGAAAGCGCCGGTTTGCATCGGAGTTCACGCCATTTTTGTGGGCGAGGCTTTTGCCGAATTAAAAAAATCCGGCGCGGCGCGGATTGTGACCTGTAACACCATTGCCCATCCTTCCAATCAGATCATTCTTGATCAGTTGATTGTGGACGCTGTTTTAAAATCTTAATCCCCCTGACAAGGAGTAGTGGGTAACCTCCTTTGCAAAAGGAGGTGGCGCGTAGTGCCTTGCGATGAGTCGTCAACTAATGAGAACAAACGCCGCTGGTTGGGTTGAGACGCGAGCGTTTAAGAAGCAACGCACTCCAAAAAAATAGAATTTTCTTTTTTGAGATTTCAAACTGAGTCCAATCTTCAACCCTCTTTCAAACACAATTTATGAAAAAATTTCTGACGATTTTGGCGATTATTTTTTGCGCTGCTGAAGCTACGGCCGCCGACAACTCTTGGAAAATCATTCCGGAGCAAAGCAAATTAGAATTTAAAGTTGCGCAAGGCGGCTCCAGCATCAGCGGCGCTTTCAAGAAATTTGACGGCAAAATTATTTTTAACAAAAACCAATTGTCGCAAAGCAAAATCGCAATTGATGTCGACACCGGATCGGTCGCGGTATCTTTGCCTGAGGCCGCCGGCACCATTCAAACTCCGGAATGGCTTTCGACCAAAACCTTCCCCAAAGCCACTTTCATCTCCAACAAATTCTCTTACTTAATCGGCAAAAAAGCCTACCGAGTTGATGGCACCCTAACCCTCAAAGGCCGGCCAATGCCGGTTTCTTTGGAATTTTCTTTCGCAGAATACGGTGAAGCCAAAGCCGTCGCAACCGGCAAGGCCGCCATTAAACGCAGCGCCTTCCTCATCGGAAACAGCGACGTAAAAAAAGCCAATGGCGTGCAGCAAGATGTTGAAATTACATTTACGATTGGCGCAGAAAAATAAAATTGCTCAGATCGGCGAAGGAGGCGGGCTCTGACTTTCCGCTTCTTGAAATCGCAGAAATTAGCACTAGGTGGAGGTCAGTCCCGTCTGGGGTCTTGGCCGGGATTTTGGTTTTTTTCTTAACTAAATTCGGTTTCAAACATGACAGAGCAAAATAAAAATCAGCAAACAGGCCTACAACATCCGGGCGTTCACGCGGCGGAAAATAAAAAGAATCACACCTCCGAAAAGAGGGGATCGCGCCGACCTTCCAAAGCTTTCATTGGCGTGACTTGCGCCCTGCTTGGGATCGCAGGAACTTTGGCGGTACAAAACATTGTTCAAAGCCGGGCGGACCCTTTTCGACTTCACAGAATGTCATTTTTCGGCGACGAATTTTTTGAGAAAGACGGATCTTTTAAGCAGATTGTTGCGGTTGCCGGGGGGATGGAAGATGCCCTCATTGACCACCAAGAACATCTGAAAGAAATTTTTGGCGAGGCTCGAGAAGATGGCGTCGACATCAATAGGTCAGCGCTCTCGCGAACCGAAGACGCCGACAACTACATTTACGAATTGAAATTTTCCGGCTTTAAAAAAGAGGATGTTGTGGCATCTGTCAGAAACGGCGTTGTGACATTTTCTGCCGAGAAGAAAGCTGGAGAGAAAGCGGGATTTGGCGGCGAAAACCAAGCTGCTTCTCCATCTTCTAAATTCCACTATTCTTTCCCAACCCCACAATATGACGTGAAGAAGGAGCCTGAAATTATTCGGAAAGACGACACGATCGTTGTGAAGTTGAGCAAGAGGAAGTAGTCCCAGCTGGCCACTGTTGGCTGACAGTGGCCAGCTTTCGCGGCTTAATTCCGTCACAAAACCAATGCCCTCGGTAAATTAATGACTCGTAAAAAACTAAAAATTGTCGCGCTCGCGGTTTTTCTTTTTCTTGTGACGCTGGAAGTTGCGGCGGTTCTTTCGAACAATTTATTTTTTGAAAAAGTCGCGGCAAAAGAGGTAAAAAGAAGGGTGATGCCAGCAAGCACCGCCAACGCGGTAAAACATGCTTACGCCGCCAGCTTGCTTTACTCAACGCTTCGCAGCGCTTACTTCAGCGAAACTAGCGCCAAAAGTGCCACAATATTTTTGGGAAAAGTTAACGAGGTTGCGGAGGTGATTTTCAAACCGCATCAGGATTCCAGTTTGGAAATGATGAAAGACCTGAGCAACAATTTGATTGGAATTTGCGCCGCGAAATGGATTGAAGAAAATCACGAAAATCCTCTGTCGCAAGACCGGCTTGACTTCGTCGGCTTACTTGCTGAGCAAAATAAATTAATTCTGTTTCGTGAGGATGTTCCTTTGTCTGCGGAAGAGCGGCTTCAGGCGCAAAAAACTTCCGATTATTCTCTGGCGAAAAAATGGTTTGATGAGAATGAAGAGAAGGTTGTTTGTGATTTTTAGTAAATTTTGGTCCAATGTTTTCTAGCTCACACGACCCCTTCTTGCAAAGATCGCTAAATTCAAAACCTACGGGACCAATGAAACCGCGGTTCCAATTTTTTTAGACCGAAGGCACGATTCATTTTTGACACACCTCGCCTTCGAAACCCTTGATTTTGCTGGATCCAAAAAATAGGCAAGATTTTCTCCGGCCGGAGAAAATTTAAAAACTCCCCTGATTTTTAAAAAAAATCGAGCTCGGCGCCGAGATCAAAGTAAACCAAACTTCCTTCATTTCGATTCTGCAAAATCATTTGCGACTTCGCGGTGGCGCGCGCGAAAGTTAGCGAAGCGTTGAGATGATTTTTCGCAAAACTCAGTTTGAACCCCGTCCCACTCAAGCGCCCGCTTTGGACGCCGCCCCTCATGCGCACATGGCCGTAGTCGTAAAATGGCGTCAGCGACAAGTAATTTAGGTAAGCCAGATTTTTGGAAATTTTTTCCGAGTTAAATTGCGGCAAAATTAATTGGCCCAAATTGGCGCTGAATTCATTTCTGAGATTGTAGCCGGAATCAGCGGAGATGCTGCTGCTTCTGAAGCCGCGCACCGAGTAAAATCCGCCCGAAGAAAATTGGTCAACGCCGTAAAGTTTTTGTTTGGCGATTTGGCTGTCGAGGGTGAAGCTGTAGGAGGTCGGGGTTTTGAAGTAGGGAATGGTGAATTTTTTTCCGTAATTTCCGTAAAATTTAAAAATGTCGAACTGGGCGTGAGCGGCATTACTGGGCAGGTTTGCGCTGTTTTTCTGAGCATCCAAAATGTTCAAAGATTTGCTGTAAGACGGTTTCAAAAACAAACTACCATCATCAAAAAAAAACGTGTTGGACAGTGATGCCGTAGCGATTGAAGCCTTTCTGCTCGAGACTTCCGTCTTGACGTCGCCGGTAAAATTTTGGTTGTTTCTGCTGCTGATGTTGAAGTTGGAAGTGATTTTGAATTTTTTATTTTTGATCAAAATGCTGTCGAAGCCTGCGGTTTTTGTCAGCGTTTTGCCGTGTGCCCGCGTGGTTTTGCTGGGGCCAGTGAGGAAGAGGTAAGAGCTTCGCGAAATGCTCAAAGAAAAAGTGTGACGCCCCAGAGGCACGGAGAAATTGCCGCTGGTCGAGCCACTGCGCTTTTTGTAATATTCCGGGTCGAAATCGTTGGAGGTTCTGCTGACGCTGAAACTGTCGTTCAAATGCAACAGGTTGTCTTGCGCCAAGCTAATGGTGTCGCGCTTTTCGCCGGTGGTGGCGCTGCCGATGTTGTCGTAAGAGGCGTTAATTCTGGTGGTGTTTTTGGGGTGATTTTCGACCGCGACAATTGATTGATTGTCTGCGGTTCCGGGCAAAATTTTAATCACCGCATTGTTTGAAGACAGGCGATTCATCTGGTCGATGCCGCGCTCAATTTCGTACAAATTCAAAACTTTTTCGTCGCCTTCGGGAAAGCCGAAAGCGGTAATTTTTTGCATTTTGTCCAGAAATTTACCGTCGTTAATGATGATGTTTTCGAGGTGAGATTCGATGATGTTGACCCGCAAATTACCGTCGAGAAGGTTTTGGGGCGGCACTTCAGCGCGCGAGGTGGCGTAACCCTTTTCCACCAAATGATTGGTAACCTCTTTGCTGAATTTCGTAATCCAGTCCATCGTCATGCATTTGCCGAGGTACTTTTCTGTCAGAGCTTTTTCTTCGGATTTGGAGAGGAGTCTGTTTGCTGAGAAGGTGATGTTGTGGATGCGGAAACATTGGATTGCCCGGAAATCTTGGATCACTTTGCCGTCATTCTGGCTGAGATTGTCGATCTCCCACTGGTCGATTTCAGGCTGCTGAGCTTGCTCTTTTTTCACCCGCTTCATTTCAGCTTCCAATTCTTTTTCGCGATCAATTTGTTTTTGATTTTGAATGACCTGATTCTGCTGCTGGTTAATGATGTCCTGCTGCCCCTCGTCGGAAGCGGCCTGCGCCGAGAGGGGAAAAAATATTAAAAGTAGTACGAAGATTATTTTTTTCATGGTGGATGAAATAAATTTGAAAAAGGTTTTTAGAACCGGGCGAGAGTTTTTAAGAATTTTCAGAAATATTCGGCACGAAACTTGTTGTCGCCACCGGAACATCGGAGGCTGCTGGCGCAGGTTTTCTGATTTCTTGCCCCGCAATCACGTTTTTAATTTCGTCGCCGCTTAGGGTTTCATACTCCAACAAAGCTTGCGCCAGTTTTTCCAAATCAGCTTTTTTCTCACTTAAAATTTCTTTGGCGCGCTGCAAGGCGTCAGCAACAATGCGCTTCACTTCTTCGTCAATAATTCTGCCGGTTTCTTCCGAGAAAGTTTTTTGGGCGGCGTAGAATTTTCCACCATCCTCATCAGCGTAATCAATCGTGCCGACCTTGTCGCTCAAGCCCCATCTGGTGACCATGTTGCGCGCCATTGATGTGGCTTGCGTGATGTCGGAAGAGGCGCCTGTGGTGACCTGATCGTAGCCGAAAATTAATTCTTCGGCAGCACGTCCGCCCATTGCCACGATTAAATCGTCGTGAAGTTTGGCACGAGTGATGGAGAAGCGATCGGTTTCCGGCAAGCGCATTACAAGGCCCAGAGCGCGTCCTCTAGGGATGATGGTGGCCTTGTGAATTGGATCAGAATTAGGGCAGTTCAGCGCCGTGATGGCGTGGCCAGATTCGTGGTAAGCCGTTAATTCTTTTTCCGATTTCTGCATCACCATCGATTTTCTTTCCGAGCCCATCATGATTTTGTCTTTGGCCTCTTCGAGGTTTTTCATCGTCACCATTTTTTGATTGTGACGCGCCGCCAGCAAGGCGCCTTCATTGACCAAATTGGCTAAGTCAGCACCGGCGAAACCAGGGGTTCCGCGCGCGATTGTTTTGATGTCAACATTCACCGCGGCGGCGATTTTTTTCAAATGCACGGCGAGGATTTGTTCGCGGCCGAGAATGTCGGGATTTGGAACTGTGATTTGACGATCGAAGCGACCCGGACGTAACAAAGCGCGGTCCAGAACGTCGGGGCGATTTGTCGCGGCGATGATGACTACCCCTTCATTTTCAGAAAAGCCGTCCATTTCCACGAGCAACTGGTTGAGAGTTTGTTCGCGTTCGTCATTGCCGCCGCCGACGCCCGAGCCTCTGTGGCGCCCCACCGCATCAATCTCGTCAATGAAGACAATGCACGGTGCCGATTTTTTGGACTGCTCGAACATGTCGCGCACACGGCTAGCGCCGACGCCGACAAACATTTCGACGAAGTCAGATCCGGAAATTGAGAAAAATGGCACATTGGCTTCGCCGGCAATGGCGCGGGCGAGTAAAGTTTTGCCGGTGCCGGGAGAGCCGATTAGTAAGCATCCGCGCGGAATCTTCGCACCAACGTCAGTGTATTTTTTGGAGTCTTTGAGGAAGTCGACGATTTCGGTGAGTTCTTGCTTGGCTTCGTCAATGCCGGCTACGTCAGCGAAGGTGACCTTCACTTTGCTTTCTTGCAAAAGCTTGGCGCGCGATCTGCCAAAACCAAATGCGCCACCGCGCCCAGAGGCGCCCGATGCACCTCGCGAGAGAAATATCCACAAGCCAATCATTAAAATGAAAGGCAGAAAACTTAAAATTCCGGCGACAATTTTTTCTGATTTGCTGACGAGTGGGATGGCGTCAATCTGTACGCCCTTTGCTTGCAAGGTTTCGACTAGGTCGGGATATTCTGGGAGGTAGGTGTAAAATTTCGTGCCGTCTTGCAATTTTCCGACTAAATCGCTGCCCTTGATGTCGACTTGTGCGACGTCACCAGCGTCAACTTTTTTCATGAAGTCGCTGAAGATTAATTTATTTTCAGTAGTGGTGTCGGGCCCGCTAATCGTCTGGGACAGCGCCATCACGGCAACAAAAATAATCAACCAGATAAAGAGGTTTTTTCCGGAATTTTTCATTGAGATTTTTTTGAGATTTTGAAGGGAGATTTGAAGAGCAGTTTGATGGGGGGCAAGTTAAGAATGGAAGGGAAAGATTCAAGCGATCCTGTGTCTTGAGGGATTTGTTAATTGAAGATTCTTGCAAAAAAAAACGATCGGCCAACTCTTTTTATTCTTCAACAAACCTTCTGCAAAACAATTTATGGATCCAATTCAATCTTCAGCTCCAGAAACCTCTGGCAGCTCCACCGATCTTTTGAGATCAGATCTTCACGCCAAATATCTTCCGCTAGTAGCCGAAGCATGTTTAAAAGAATTCTCTGCCGACAAGGGCGGTTCCGGATATTTGAAAGGATATTTACACAAAATTTCTCAATCTGATCCAACGATTAAATTTAACCCCGAAAGATTTGATGAGGTAATTGCCGCAGGAAAATTGGAGGGATTTATTGAGACTTTATCCCCGTTTAAATTTTCTCATTTAATAGGAATTGATACTGGGTGGAATTTTGGAAATATTGATTCTGTAGATTTTGCAAACTTTGCCAAAAGTTTAAAACCTTTTTACAAAGTTACGTTTGGCTCAGATTCTAAAGCAGTTGTTACGCCTTTGGATCAGGACACAGTATGGGGTAATGGTGGTCTTGACAGAACCAAACCTTTTGTAGTCATTAATCCCGGTATTGGCCCAGTAAGTCAAAAATGGCAGGCAGCAAATTCAGGAGCTTTAGAAAAAGAATTTGAGGAAAAAGTCGTTTCTGAAGTAAAAAATTTTGAAAAGGGCGTGAAGAAATTTGGAGTTTCCGAAGAAAGGCAATATTTGGTAACGGTAAATGAGGATCTTGGTAAAAATGCGGAGGCTGCCAAAGATTTGATTAGAAGGCATAATGCAAATCCTGCAGGATTCACAACTGATTACGCAAAGGAACAAACTAGATTACTCTACGGTCCGTTAATAACTGAAAACGGCGTTGTGTCTGATGGCAGTGGTCACTCCAGTGGCGCTCGTTTGCTGGACAAGCAAATTGTTGCGAACCTATCCAAAGCAAGAAGTTTCAACCCAAGCCTTGGAACAGTCACCGCCAATTGTCAGACCAATGCTTTGGTTGCGATGATGCGTGATTTGGGAATTTCTCCAGAAGTGATTAAAGACGGAATTGAAAATATGCGCCGCCTTGATGCTCCAAATATGGCGGTTACAAATCCAGGGATATCTCCCAGCACCGTTACGTTTGAGGGGTCGAATGACTTAATGGCTAAAGATTTTATCGGCGGAAGAATACCCGTTTTGCCGGCAGATCATGTTCACACGAGCGTCGTGCCAATTGATGACCATCGAATTAAAGTTTACCAAAAATTGCCGGAAGAAGTTTACAACCCGAGTAAAAAATCAACTGAAGAACAAAGACGCGAAGAGGATAAAATTGTTCGAGTGCCTACAATATTTGAACAAATGCTTCCGCCAGAACGGAATCAAGAGAATGAAATTGCTTCAGTATCAACAATATTGAAGCAGAAGCAAATGCTTCCGCCCAAGTTTATAAATCAAGATCCTAAAGAAAGAAAAGAACGAGTTCTAGAACTCATGGGTCTGGATGGATTGCGTTACAGAGATCCGAATGTCCACATGTCGCCACATATATCTATGCCAGCGACGCCCGGCAATGAAGTTGTCGGAAGAGATCCTGATCTTTTGTACAAATTAATGGCCGATATGCTGACCAGAGAAAATCCACGTAATGTCTCTCATTATTTTGAGCAGCAGCAAGAGAGAACTCTATCGGCACTGGATTTGGCTGCCACCGATCAGCAGATAAAACCTTTCAGGGAAAGTAATGACGTAGTTGTGAAAGGATTTGCGGAAAAAATTCGTCCGTCGAAAAGTAGGTCAGATGATGGTCAAAGTGCTGCGGGGGATCTTGTTAAAAGCTCATCATTTGTGGATCGCGTTAGATCAGAGGCAGGAAAACAAACAGGAGCATCGAAAGAGCGCTGAGTGATAATCTTTGAATTACGGGCAACAAAAAACCCGCCAGATCAATTAAGATCTGGCGGGTTTTTTGTTATAAATTTCGTGAATCAATGTTACTGATAGACTTGGCGATAACCTACTCTCACTGGACCTAAAGACCAAATACCATCGGCGCGACTTGTGTTTCACTTGCGAGTTCGGAATGTATCGAGTGGTTCCACACCGCTATCGTCACCAAGTCAATAAGTAACATTGCATGAATCCGCTTTTAAGGGCGGATCCAAAACTGATAACTAGAGAAATACCTGCTATATATGTCGCTTCAAGAGTCTAATATGTAGATTTTACACCACACATAACTTTGTTAAATAAGCCAATCGGGTTATTAGTACTGGTTAGCTCAGAGCATTACTGCCCTTACACACCCAGCCTATCAACGTGGTAGTCTTCCACGACCCTAATAGGGAAAACTTGTTTTGAGGGAGGCTTCCCACTTAGATGCTTTCAGCGGTTATCCCGTCCGTACTTAGCTACCCAGCGATGCTTCTGGCGAAACAACTGGAACACCATTGGTACGTTCAACTCGGTCCTCTCGTACTAAAGTCAACTCCTCTCAATTTTCCAACACCTGCGGCAGATAGGGACCGAACTGTCTCACGACGTTCTGAACCCAGCTCACGTACCACTTTAATCGGCGAACAGCCGAACCCTTGGGACCTTCTTCAGCCCCAGGATGTGATGAGCCGACATCGAGGTGCCAAAC
>CANDYP010000036.1 GCA_947425005.1 Rickettsiales bacterium
TTTCTACAAATGCCGGATCATTCCGCGTCTCAAACATTTTTTGCTTCGGAGCCCGCGCCAGCAAATCAACTTCCTCGGCCTGCTCTTCAATGTTGACCTGAGTGTGGGCCACGCGACTGACGACTTTTTCCTCAATCCGCAACATCACATCTTCAAACAAATTGAAAGCGTCGCGCTTGTATTCGATCAGCGGATCCTTCTGCGCGTAGGCACGAAGGTTGATGCCATTACGCAATTTGTCGAGCGACAACAGGTGATCCTTCCATTCCGAATCCAGCGTCAGCAAGAAAACCTGCTTCTCAATCTGTCTCAAAATCTTAGCGCCGTAGAGCCTTTCTTTTTCAGAAAAAATCGCCGCGCTGTAGGTTTCGACGAAATCCAGAATTTCTTTTTCGGTGACGCCGTCTTTTTCGGCTTCCGCTTTCAAAGCAAGTTTCAGGCCAAAAATGCGGAACATTTCTTTTTCCAAAAGATCAATTTCCCACTGTTCAACGTAAGAATTTTTCGGGATGCAATCCTCCACCAACTCTTGATTAATCTGGCTTCTGAACTTGGCCAACTTGCCCGAAATGTCTTCCGCAGCAATCACTTCTCCGCGCAAACTAAAAATCACTTTGCGTTGCTGGTTGACCACGTCGTCGTATTTCAAAAGATTTTTTCGGATTTCGTAATTACGCATTTCCACCTTGTGCTGCGCCTTGGCCAGAGTCTTGCTAATCCAGGGGTGGAAGATTGCTTCGTCGTCCTTCAAACCCAATTTCGAAAGCATGCCCTGCAATTTTTCCGAACCGAAAATGCGCATTAAATCGTCTTGTAGCGACAGGAAAAATTTTGATCTTCCCGGATCGCCTTGACGGCCCGAGCGGCCGCGCAATTGATTGTCAATGCGACGACTCTCGTGACGCTCGGTCGCCAGCACGTAAAGCCCGCCCGCCGCTACGGCAATTTTTTTCTCGGCTTCCGCTTTGGCTTCAATCTCGGCGATGCGCTCTGGCGTAGCACCTTCCTCAATCATCATTTCTGGATTGCCGCCGAGCTTGATGTCCGTACCCCGCCCCGCCATGTTGGTGGCGATTGTGATCGCTCCCGGAACGCCGGCCTGCGCAATGATTTCGGCTTCTTGCGCGTGGTATTTGGCGTTCAAAACGCTGTGCGGCAGTTTTGCGTCACGCAATAATTTCGACAAATATTCCGATTTTTCGATGCTGACCGTACCGACCAGAACCGGTTGTTTCTTGGCGTGCGCCTCTTCAATCGACTTGATGATGGCGTTGTATTTGGCTTCTTCGGTTTTGTAAATTTCGTCGTCTTCGTCAATTCTGGTGACATTGCGATTGGTGGGAATTTCGACGACGCGTAATCCGTAAATCTCTTCAAACTCAACAGCCTCAGTTGCTGCCGTGCCTGTCATGCCGGCCAATTTTTTGTAGAGACGGAAATAATTTTGGAAGGTGATTGAAGCCAAAGTTTGATTTTCGTTGCGCACTTTGACGCCTTCTTTGGCTTCCAAAGCTTGGTGCAAACCATCCGAGAAGCGGCGCCCTTCCTGCATCCGCCCCGTAAATTCGTCAATGATTACAATGGCGCCATCTTTGACGATGTAGTCGATTTCATTTTTGAAAATCTTGTGCGCTTTCAAAGCCTGATTGATGTGGTGCACGTAAGAAATGTGCTGCGGATCGTAGAGCGACGAGGCTTTTTCAACGACACCAGAGGCCCGCAACATTTTTTCCAAACTCTCAATTCCGGCATCGGTCAAGAAAACGCCGCGCTCTTTTTCTTCGAGCTGGAAATCTTTTTCGGTGAGGCGCGGGATCAACAGATTAATCTCTTCGTAGAGTTTGGAGTTGTCGTCGGTCGGGCCGGAAATAATTAGCGGCGTGCGCGCTTCGTCGATTAGGATCGAGTCCACCTCGTCAACAATGGCGAAGTTGTGGCCACGCTGAACCATGGTTTCGACCGAGTATTTCATGTTGTCGCGCAGGTAGTCGAAGCCGAGTTCGTTGTTGGTGGCGTAGGTGATGTCGCAAGCGTAGGCGGCGCGGCGTTCTTCGTCGGAGAGCTCGTTAGTTAGGCAACCCACGGTTAGGCCCAAAAATTCGTGAACTTTTCCCATCCACTGCGAGTCACGACGCGCCAGGTAATCGTTGGGTGTAACCACGTGAACACCCTTGCCCGTCAAAGCGTTGAGGTAACACGGCAAAGTGGCGACCAAAGTTTTGCCTTCTCCCGTGCGCATTTCGGAAATTTTTCCTTGGTGCAAAACCATGCCGCCAACTAGTTGTACGTCGAAATGGCGCATTTTGAGCACGCGTTTGGAAGCTTCACGGGTCACGGCAAAAGCTTCGTGCAGAAGCGAATCCAGAGTTTCGCCTTTTGCCAAACGAGCTTTGAACTCCGTGGTTTTGGCTTTTAATTCTTCGTTCGAAAGCGCAGCGATTTGCGGCTCCCAGGAATTTATTTTAAGAACTTCCGGAGCAAAATTTTTAATGATGCGATCGTTGACGGAACCGAAGATTTTTTTAGCGAAGTAGGAGAGCATTTTTGGGAGATTTAATTGGTAATCTCGATCTAAGCCCCCCAAGGGAGGGTTTTGACCTCCTTTGAAAAAGGAGGTGGCGCGTAGCGACGGAGGATTTGGTGCAACGGTAGAGATCTGTTTTAGTTAGACCGAACTCGTTGCACTGAATCCTCCGTCGCCTAGCGGCGCCACCTCCTTTTTCAAAGGAGGTCAAAACCCTCCCTTGGGGGGCTTGGATCGAGGTTGAATTTAGTAAAGAATTTTAATATCCGCGCCGCAGGCGATTAGCTTTTCGGCTAGTCTTTCGTAGCCGCGTTCCAGGTGGTACAGGCGGTTAATTGTAGTTTCGCCGTCCGCCACTAAACCGGCCAGCACAAGCGAAACCGAAGCGCGTAAATCCGTCGCCATCACCTCAGCGCCGGTTAATTTTTTAACACCTTTGACCACGGCCAAATTACCGTGTGATTCAATATTCGCGCCCATCCGCACTAATTCCAAAACATGCATGAAACGATTTTCAAAAATGGTTTCTTCGATTGTTGAAGCGCCGTCAGCCACCGCCATTAGCGACATGAACTGGGCTTGCATGTCGGTTGCAAAGCCGGGGAATGGGTGAGTAGAAATATTTACCGGATGAATCAGATCAGTAGCCCGAGTCACTTCAACTTCGTTGGGACTGACCTGTTTTAAAACCAAGCCCGCTTGTTCCAAGGCTTCGCGAAAACCGCCCAAGATCCACATTTCAACGCCGCGCAATTTCAAACGACCGCCGGTAATGCCGGCAGCAATGGCGTAGGTGCCGGCTTCAATGCGATCGGCAATGATGTTGTGACGTGCGGCGTGCAATTTTTCGACACCTTGAATGATGATTTTGGAAGTGCCGGCGCCGCTAATTTTGGCGCCCATTGCGGTCAAACATTTGGCCAGGTCAGAAATTTCAGGCTCGCAAGCGGCGTTAGTAATGACGGTCTCGCCTTCAGCCAAAGTTGCCGCCATTAAAGTATTTTCGGTGGCACCAACTGAAACTTTTTCAAAATGAACTTCGGCGCCTTGCAAGCGACCATCCACGTGGGCGTTGATGTAGCCGCCGCTAATTTCGATTTTGGCACCCAATTTTTCCATTGCTTTCAAATGCAAATCTACCGGACGAGTTCCAATGGCGCATCCTCCCGGCAGAGAAACTTTGGCCTTGCCGAGACGGGCCAGAAGCGGGCCGAAAATAAAAATCGAAGCGCGCATTTTCGAAACTAAATCGTAAGGCGCGACCGGATTGGAAATAGTTTTGGCGTCGAAAACTAGGGCACGGCCTTCATTGCCGAAGTCTTTGTCGAGGCCGTCGAGCTGCACGCCAATTCCGAGATTCATCAAAAGATTCGCCATTGTGGAGATGTCGGAAACGTGGGGAACGTTGGTGAGGGTAAGTTTTTCTTCGGTGAGGATTGAGGCCACCATCAAAGGCAAAGCGGCATTTTTAGCACCGGCAATTTGCACCGTGCCGTCAAGTTTTTTACCGCCGGTGATTAGGAGTTTTTTCATTTTTTTGGATTGAGTTTTGATCGCTGCTGGGATTGAGATTGGGACGAGAAACCCCCGTGACCGGCATGCGGCCACCCCCCTTGTCAGGGGGGCTTTGATCGAGTTCGGTTTAAGCCCCCCTGACAAGGGGGGTAGGGGGGTTTCTCGTCCCAGGTAATTAGTTTCTCGTCCCAGGTAATTAATTATTTTTTTTCGTAAGTTCTAACCAACTGATCCAACAATCTCACGCCGTAGCCCGAGGCGCCTTTCACTGCCATTGCGTCACCTTTTCCTCTCCAGGCCACGCCAGCAATGTCAAGATGGGCCCATTTGGTTTCGCCGACGAAGCGCTTCAGAAACTGTGCTGCTGTAGTGCTGCCCGCCCCTCTGCCGCTTCCGACATTTTTCATGTCGGCAATGTCGGAGTTAATCATTTCGTCGTATTCTTCACCAAGTGGCAAACGCCAAGCGCGCTCGCCGGTCTTGGTGCCGCAGGTTTCAATTTTTTTCGCCAGCTCGTCGTCATTACAAAATAATCCAGCGTAAACATCGGACAGAGCGACAATGATGGCGCCGGTTAGCGTCGCTAAATCGACGATGAATTTTGGTTTGAATTTGGTGTTGGTGTAGTGCAGAGCATCAGCTAAAACCAATCTTCCTTCGGCGTCAGTGTTGATTACTTCGATGGTTTGACCGGACATTGAGCGCACTACGTCGCCCGGTTTGATCGCCGTGCCGGAGGGCATGTTTTCCACTAAACCAATTACGCCGACCACGTTAATTTTGGCTTTTCTTTGCGCCAAATTACGCAGCAATCCCACCACCACAGCCGAGCCCGCCATGTCCGTTTTCATGTCTTCCATGTTGGTTGAAGGCTTGATTGAAATGCCGCCAGTGTCGAAGGTTACGCCTTTGCCCACGAAGGCGAGCGGCTGCTCTTTGGCATTGCCGCCATTCCATTTTAAAACCACTAATTGCGATTCTCTGGCGCTACCTTGTCCGACGCAAAGCAGTGAGCCCATGCCCAACTTGTCCATTGCCGCTTCGCCTAGAACTTCAACTTCCAAACCTTCTTTTTTCAAAGTTTTGCAAATGGCGGCGTAGCTTTCGGGATTCAACATGTTGGAGGGTTCAGAGACTAGATCGCGCACGAAGAAAATGTTGTCGGCCAAGATTTTGAGGTCAGCGAATTCTTTTTGAGCCTTGGCTGCATCGGTTGCCATTAAGGTTAGAGACTCAATTTTTAGCTCTTTGTCTTTCTTCTTATTTTCGAAATATCTGTTGAAGCGGTAGCTTTGTAAAGAGGCGCCGAAAGCGATGTTGGCGCTGTCTGCAGCGGAATTTTTTGATTCAAAAAAAACGCTGCCATTTTTGATTTTTGCGGAGTTTAGAAGTGAAACAATGCGGGAGCCGATTTTTTGTAGAACCAATTCATCCAATTTTTTTTCCGATCCGGCGCCAACTACTACGACAACTTTTTCGTTTTGTGAAACCACGTGAGCTTGATTGTCTTTGCCGGTAAATTCAAAATTTTCTGCGGCGAATTTAACTGGTTTTAAGGTGGACTTTTTAACCTGTTCTTCAGTTAAAACTAAGACGGCAACGGCAGTTAAGTTAATTCCTTTTGGCGCAGCAAAATCTGTCGCTTTGGCGAAGTTGATTTTCATGTTTGAGTGAATTTAAAGTGGAAGAAAACGAAGGACGCGCAAGTTAAAAACGAAGAGCAATTTTGCAAATTAAAACTCTAACTTAGAATTCTGCTCAAGAAACCCCCATGACCGGCATGCGCTCATCCCCCTTATCAGGGGGGCTTTGATCGAGCTCTGGTTTAGCCCCCCTGATAAGGGGGGTAGGGGGGGGTTTCTTCAGTTACAATCCAATCCAAAATGAACGACTACACCCTCATCCTCTCCCTCATCAGCCTCGGATTTTTCGGCGGATTTACTCACTGCGTTGGCATGTGCGGGCCGTTTGTTTTGACGCAAGTTTCTAATCGCTTGCAGACGGCTTCTTTGGAAAATTTTTCCGGCTTACAAAGATTAAAAAATCTGGCGCTTTTGCCTTACCATTTGGGAAGAATTTCTACCTACTCTTTGCTGGGATTTTTGTGCTCATTTTTAACCACAAATATTCAGGGCTTTTTGGGATTTAAAATTTTCTCTTCTCTCTTTTTATTCCTCGCTGCAGCGACTTTTTTGAATCTTTTTTTCGACGGAAAAATCTTCGCTAAACTCAAGCTAGTAGGGAGAATTACAGGAAAAATTCCAAAGAGAATTAGGTTGCCATTTAAATCGCAAATTTTAGAAAGCGCGCCTTCATTTTTCTCCAAAAAAATCTCTGTTTTGTTCCAAGATCCGTCAGGCTTGAAAGGCTATTTTCTTGGCGTAATTCTTGGCTTCATTCCTTGCGGTCTTTTGTATTCCGCATTTCTGATTTCAGGCGCAATTGTTAGTCCAATTTTGGCGGCAATCGGGATGATTTTATTTGGTCTCAGCACATTTCCGTCACTGTTTTTAACAGCTCTCGGCGGTTTTATTTTTACAAAAATTCCGGAATTTAAATTCGTCGCCAAAGCGGTGATGTTGCTTAATGCAATCACGCTGGTTTTGATGGCGGCGAAGTTAGTTGGTTAATCTCCAGCCCCCCTGATAAAAAAAGGTGGGGTGGTAACCTCCTTTGAAAAAGGAGGTGGCGCCGTAGGCGACGGAGGATTTGGTGCAACGAGTCCGGTTTAGCTAAAACAGACCGCTTTTGTTGGACCAAATCCTCCAGCGCTACGCGCCACCTCCTTTTTCAAAGGAGGTTACCACCACCCCTCCTACCACCGGGGCTTAGACCGAGTACCTTACAAAAATAAATTAATCGAAACATGTCTTCCGTACAAACTCCCAGCACTTCCAATTACAATTACGACATCGTCAAACTCTTCACTCTCGCCGCCACTTTTTGGGGCATTGTCGGGTTTGCCGTTGGGGTTTACATCGCCTTTGAATTAGTTTTCCCGGCTTTGAATTTGGGTTTGGAATGGACCAGCTTCGGCCGTCTGCGCCCGCTTCACACCTCTGCCGTAATCTTCGCTTTCGGGGGCAACGCCCTTTTCGCCACCAGCTTTTTCGTCGTACAACGGACTTCTCAAACCAGACTTTGGGGCTCCGACGCTTTACTAAAATTCATCTTTTACGGCTACCAACTTTTCATTTTAATGGCCGCCTTTGGTTACGTTAACGGCATCACTCAAGCCAAAGAATACGCCGAACCGGAATGGTACGCCGACCTCTGGCTCACCATCGTTTGGATCTGTTACTTCCTAGTTTTCATGATGACTTTGCGCAATCGCAAAGAGCCGCACATTTACGTCGCCAACTGGTTTTTCTTGGGCTTCATCGTCACCGTTGCCATCCTGCACATCGTCAACAATTTAGCGATTCCACTGCGCTTCGACAGCGCACAAAGCTACCCCGCTTTCGGCGGCGTCCAAAGCGCCATGATCCAATGGTGGTACGGCCACAATGCCGTCGGCTTCTTCCTCACCGCCGGCTTCCTTGGCATGATGTACTATTTCATTCCGAAGCGCGCCAATCGCCCAGTTTACTCTTACCGCCTTTCCATCATCCATTTCTGGTCTTTGATCTTCATTTACATCTGGGCCGGGCCGCATCACTTGCACTACACTTCCCTGCCTGACTGGGTTCAAACTCTAGGAATGACCTTCTCAATCATGCTGTGGATGCCATCTTGGGGCGGCATGATTAACGGCATCATGACACTATCCGGCGCCTGGGACAAACTGCGCACTGATCCGGTTTTACGCTTCCTCATCACCGCCGTCGCCTTCTACGGCATGAGCACTTTCGAAGGTCCGTTAATGGCGATTAAAACCGTCAACGCCCTGTCGCACTACACCAATTGGACCATCGGCCACGTACATTCCGGCGCTTTGGGTTGGGTTGCCTTCATCAGCTTCGGCGCTTTGTACCACATGGTGCCCGTGCTTTGGGGCAAGAAAGAACTTTACTCCACAAAGCTAGTCTCCGTGCATTTCTGGATCGCCTCCGTCGGCATCGTGCTCTACATCACCGCCATGTGGATCGCCGGCATCACCGAAGGCTTGATGTGGCGCGCCTACGATCAAATGGGCTTCTTGCAATATTCCTTCATCGAAAGCGTCAAAGCGGTGCAACCACTTTATTTTACCCGCGCTGTCGGCGGCATCCTCTTCCTTTCCGGCGCTTGCGTGATGGCTTACAATTTCTACAAAACAATTCGTTCACAAAATGTTTAAACATCACGACAAGATCGAACGCAGTTCAATTTTACTTTTAATTTTGACCATCATCGTCATTTCAATCGGCGGCTTGGTTGAGATCGCACCACTCTTCCGCATGGAGACCGTCATTGAAAAGGTTGAAGGCATGCGGCCCTACACACCACTCGAATTAGTCGGGTCAAAAATCTACAAGCGCGAGGGTTGCTATGGTTGCCATTCACAACAAGTGCGCGTTTTACGCGACGAGGTTGAACGCTACGGACACTACTCCATCGCTGCTGAAAGCATGTACGACTTCCCGTTTCAATGGGGCTCTAAAAGAACCGGCCCAGATTTGGCGCGCGTTGGCGGCAAATATTCCGACGAATGGCACGTGCGCCATTTAATTAATCCGCGCGATGTCGTGCCGGATTCCATCATGCCGGGCTACAAATTTTTACCGGAGCACGACGCCCAAATTTCTGGAGTTGCTGACGACATGGAAGTTCTGCGCAAGCTTGGCGTGCCCTACACTGACGAGATGATTCAGAACTCCACTTCCGACGCCGTAATTCAAGCTTCCAATGATCGCGACGCCGAGACTTTACAAAAGCGCTACGGCGGCAAAGTCAATGTTCACGACTTCGACGGCAATCCGAATAAAATTTCTGAAATGGATGCTTTGGTGGCCTATTTGCAAGTGCTTGGAACTTTTGTAGATTTCACGAAATTCGACCAAGTGCCAACAAAAAAAGGTGTCGAAAAAAATGCCAAGAAAGACGCCAAAAAAAATGAGGTAAAAAAATAATGGATAGCTTCATTCATTACGCCCCCACCATCGCCACGATTTTCTTCTTCCTGGTGTTTTGCTACGTGATCTACGCCGTTTTTAAAAAAGGCAGCAAAAAGAAATTCGACAAATTTTCAGAAATCCCCTTCAAAGACAAAGATTAACCCGACTGAAAAACATGACTGAGTCAGAAAATAAAAATCAGCAAACCGCTCCCGAAAAAAAACAGCCCGAAACCACTGGCCACGAGTGGGACGGCATTTCCGAATACAACATTCCTGCCCCCCGTTGGTGGTTGATCGTTTGGCTCATCACCATCATTTGGTCTTTCGGCTACTGGATTTTTTATCCAACTTGGCCAGTGCCGGGTGGCAATACCAAAGGCACTTTGGGCTGGTCTGAACAATCACAGCTACAGGAAGCTCAAGGAGAAATCGACGTCATTAAAAAAGTTTACTTGGACAAACTTTCTGACGGAAATTTTGAGCAAATTCAAAAAGATCCGAAATTAATGGAATTCGTTTTGAATGGCGGTCGCGCGGCTTTCAAAGAAAATTGCGCTGCTTGTCACGGCACTGGCGCCGCTGGCAGCAAAGGCTTCCCCAACTTAAACGACGACGATTGGCTGTGGGGCGGCAAAGTTGAAGACATTTACCAAACCATCAAATACGGCATCAGATCCAGTCACGAAAAAACCCGCACCAGCCAAATGCCCGCCTTTGGTTTGGACAAAGTTTTGAAAAAAGATGAGGTGGAAATGGTGGCGAGATACGTGATGTCCCTGTCCGATAGGACAGCAAACAATGCTTCCGATAGGACAGCAAACAATGCTTCCGATAGGACTGCAAACAATGCTTCCGACAAAGCCGCAAGCAAAAACCCTCGAGGCGCGGTGATTTTCAAAAATAATTGCGCAGTGTGTCACGGGTCTCAGGGCAAAGGCGGCAGAGAATTTGGCGCACCTAATTTATCCGACGCCATCTGGCTTTACGGCGGCGATAAAGAAAATGTCGAACTCACCGTAACCTACGCCCACGCCGGCGTAATGCCTTACTGGATCGACCGACTTGACGACAACACGATCAAAGAATTAGCAATTTACGTTCATTCACTTGGCGGTGGAGAGTAACTAATGATTGGTTTCGACGAAGCAAAATCAGCACTTCTTAGCTCTTACCGCCAGCAAAAATTGCATCACGCAATCTTACTGCACGGTAAGAAAGGAATTGGCAAAGCAAGCTTCGCCCGCGAATTTGCCGAAGAAATTTTGAGCAATAAAAGCGCCGCCCATCCCGATTTATTACTGATTGAAAAAGAGGCCGAAAAAAGAGAAATCGGCGTCGATAAAATTCGCGCCATTGCCGATTTTGCCAATCAAACTTCGGCCATTTCACCAAATAAATTCATCATTATTGATTCAGCTTGCGAGCTTAACAAATCTTCCGCCAACGCCCTTTTAAAAATTTTGGAAGAACCACGTCCGAATAATTTTCTGATTCTGATTTCGCACAATTTAAATCGCGTTTTGCCGACGATTCGTTCGCGCTGCCATCTAGTCAAAATTCCTGATTTGTCTAACGCCGATTTTTGCGAAGTTTTGCGTCAAAAAAATCTGCAATTCGCTGCGAAAGATTTACCTTTCATCACTGAAATCTGCGACAATTCTCCGGCCAACGCCGTTAACTTTGGACCAGAGCTAATCAGGTTCTACGAGCTTTTCCTGCGCTCAATCGTCAACCAAAAAATCAGCGACGAATTGCTAAAAAAAGTTGCCGACAAAACCTTCCCCTTCGCCATTTTTGAAAAATCCTGCGAGTTCTTCTTCAGCCGCCTACTCAAACGCATCAACACTTCTTCAATGGTTTTCTATTTCGAAGAAGAAAAAGTTTTTTTGAATCTGATACAAAATTTCCCCACCAAAAAAATCTTCACGATAGCTGATGAAAGCTTGAATTTGCTGCGCAAAACCACCTCCCTAAACCTCGACAAAAAATTGAGCTTCATCAATATTTTTAATCGGATTTGTTACGAATAAATTTCTCAAATTAGCGATTGAGTTTTGTAAAATGTGCTGCACTGTAGCACAAAGTAAACAAACACTATACCCAGCCTGATTCAAAACACCGAACTTATGACAAGAATTTTTGAGGAAAAATTGCGACGGAAAATGAAAGCTGTACCAAGTGGTACAGCGTCATTTTCCGAGCAAATTTTTACCACAAGAATTGTAACTCGCTCATTTAAAAAAAATTTTGCGAGTAAAAAGGCGAAGTCAG
>CANDYP010000037.1 GCA_947425005.1 Rickettsiales bacterium
TACATCAAATTGGCTTGGCAATATTAGCTTTGAAACACCAGAAAGATTAAAAAATGTATTTTAAGATTTTAAAACCAATCGCTGCTTTGTTGCTGTCGCTTTTTGCGCTGTCTAATAACGCGTTTGCAGACATTTCAGATAAAGAAGAGGCCACAGCTTTCGCCGGATTTATCCAAGATTTAGTGCATACAGCGCAAACAGCAAAGACGGGCGTCATCTGTAATTTTGGCAGTGACGAAATATCTAGAATTATTAGCCAAGACAAGACCGTCATTGATCTTAGTAGTGAACCTTCAAAATTCGCGTCATGCAAAGCAATTTACGTAGCGACTGGCATGAGGAAGGGTATTAGTGCGGATATTGCAAAATTTAATAAGAACAAAATTATGACCGTCGCCATCTTCGATGAATTCACAGAAAACGGTGGTATGGTGCAGGTTCAGATGGGGCGAAGAAGTTTTGAATTAATTTTAAATTCAAAAACAGTAAAGGAGTCTAGCGTCAGGCTAAATGCCCTATCAATGAGTCTTGTTATTAACTAATTATTTAAATTTATGGAAAATAATGTTGCTGCCGCTCAACCCAATAAAGCTAAAGCTATCGATGTAGAATTCTTGAGAAGCATCATCGAAAATGACTTTGAATTCGAAAAAGAATTGTTCGTAATTTTTATCGAAAATGCCCACCGCAATATCGAAAAGATGGAAGACGCCATCAAGGGTTCTAACGACAATTCTTGGTACATGGCCTCCCACGCCTTCAAAGGTGCTTCTGCTTCCATCGGTGCATTCGAACTTTCAAAAGTTTTAGAATACGCCCAAAAACATCCGGAAGAAAATTACGAACAAAAAACCGAACTTCTTAAAAAAATCAAAGACGAATTGCAGCTAGTTGTTGAATTCATCAACGAAGAATTACTCGAAAGATAATTCAAAATAATTTGAAGTTTTTAGCTCCAGAAAAAACCCCGATCATTTTCAAATGGTCGGGGTTTTTTATTGCCCCAACCCCAGTCTAAGCCCCCCTGACAAGGGGGGTAGGGGGGTTTCTCTAGCAGGGCTCGTATAAACTAAAACTTACCCGCAAACACTGTAATTAAAAACAGAGTCACTGGTGCAACTAGCATCATGCCATCAAGCCGGTCAAGGATTCCGCCGTGTCCTGGAATAATATTTCCGGAATCTTTTACACCAAAAATTCTTTTAAATTTTGATTCTAGTAAATCGCTAAGCTGCTCGATTACAGCCAAAAACATGCTGAAAAAAACGAAGAAAGCGATGCCGCCACGAAACATGAAGGCACTCATGAAGCCAATGATCATGCTGGCCAGGATACCGCCGGCAAGGCCAGTCCAAGTTTTATTCGGACTAATGGTTGGCGCTAATTTAATGCCGCCGAAAGTTTTTCCGGAGAAAAAAGCGAAGATGTCAGTCGCCCAAATAACTGAGAACATCCAGAGTAAAATGTTGGTGTCGTGCATTCTTAATTTCAGCACACAAAACATCGGGATTAAAATGTAAGCTAGGCCGATGAGGCGCCATTTTTTTTGGTCGTCAGCGGTTTTGGTTAGATCAATCCATTCTGCGGTCATTAAAATTGTGACCGCGATTACAACTAAAAAGAACAGGCTTTGCGAAAAACAAATCGCGTAAATTGCTAGAGGCACAAGGATTAGCGCCGTAATGACTCTTTGTCTGGTATTTTCTGCCGGGTCAAGCTCGTCAATTTTTGCGATTAATTTTTCGACAAATTTATTCACCGAAAACAGCAATTTGTGGAAAATATTTTTCGCACCTTCCACGTTATTGCGCGTCGATTTATCTTTTACCATATCGCCTCTCCCTTTGGTTGAACTCGTTGATTGCTTGCAGTAAATGTTTTTTGTCAAAATCTGGCCAAAAAACTTCGGTAAAATAAAGCTCGGTGTAAGCAGCTTGCCACAATAAAAAATTACTAAGTCTGAAATCGCCGGCGGTTCTGATTAAAAGATCTGGATCAGGCATTTCAGGCTGGTACAAATTTCTGCTCACAACGCGCTCGTCGAGCTCGTCCAAGCTAAGTTTGCCCTCCCTAACTTCAAGGCTTATCTTCCTCACCGCGTCAACAATTTCCTGCCTTGATCCGTAGCTGAATGCCACGTTCAAAACCAGAGATTTGTTATTTTTGGTGAGCTCTTCCAAAGCCTTAATTTTCTCTTTGGTGACGTCGGATAATTTTGCCAAATTTCCCGAAATTACAATTTTTACGCCCTTCTCAATTAGAGGCTTGGTTTCTTTTTCTAAATAATTGTCGAGGAGCTTCATTAGGTATTCCACCTCACTTTCCGGGCGGTCCCAATTTTCAGACGAGAAGGCGTAAATCGTTAAATTTTTGACACCGAGCTCAATGCAGCTTTCAGAAATTTTACGGACATTTTCTGAGCCGGTTTTGTGACCAAGTTGTAGCGGTAAATTTTTTTGCCTAGCCCAGCGCGCATTACCGTCCATGATGATGGCGATGTGGGCTGGAATTTTTTGCGGGAGAATTTTTTCCGATTTTTTGAAAAAAAACATTCTAGACTTTCATCAATTCTTTTTCTTTTACGACTACGACGTCGTCAATTTTTTTGACAAATTCGTCAGTGATTTTTTGTACAATGTCGTTGCAAGAATGGATGTCATCTTTGGAAGCGCCGAGCTCTTTTTCTCTTTTTTTGAAATCATCAAGCACGTCACGACGCACGTTGCGAATCGCCACTTTTTTGTCTTCGCCGTATTTTTTCGCCAGCTTCACCAAATCTTTGCGACGCTCTTCGCTGAGCTTCGGGATCATGATGCGCAAGGTTGTTCCGTCGACTAGGGGATTAAAACCAAGGTTGGAATTAATGATTGCCTTTTCGACGGCCTTAACATTACCGCGGTCCCACACTTGAATTGACAAGGTAGTGGCTTCCGGAACTGAAATATTGGCCACTTGCGAAATCGGCGACAAGCTGCCGTAAACTTCAACTTTAACATGATCAAGCAGGCTGGGACTAGCTCTGCCAGTTGAGATGGAGTCCATGTCGCGCTTCAGCGAATTCATGGTGTCTTCCATTTTTTTGCGGGTTTTGTCAGCGAATTCGTTAATCATTTTAAACCTCTTCTTAGTTAATAATCGTAAATTTTCCTTTGCCTTGCACCACGTCGCACAGGGCGTTTTCACCTTTAATTGAAAAAACTACTAACGGCAACTTGTTGTCTTTTGCCAGAGCAATTGCGGTTTGATCCATTACTTTTAAATCTTGTTTCAAAACATCAATGTAGCGCAGGCTTTCGTAGCGGGTGGCGGTTTTGTCGAGTTTCGGATCGGCGGAATAAACACCGTCAACTTGGGTGCCTTTTAAAACTACGTCGCATTTAACTTCAACGGCGCGCAGCACGGCTGCAGTGTCGGTTGTGAAGAATGGATTACCTGTTCCGGCAGCAAAAATCACAATGCGGTTTTTTTCTAAATGGCGCGCCGCTCTTCTTTTGACGTAAGGCTCGCAGATGCTGTCCATTTGAATGGCGGACTGCATGCGGGTTTCAATGCCGCGTTTTTCGAGGGCGCTTTGCAAAGCGAGACCATTAATGCAAGTGGCCAGCATGCCCATGTAGTCAGCGCTGGCGCGTTCCATTCCAGTGGCCGCAGCTGAGACCCCGCGAAAAATATTTCCGCCACCAACCACCAAACAAATTTCGCAGCCCAGTTCGTGAGTGGCAATTATTTGGTCGCAGATTCTTTGAATGGCTTCCACATCGTGACCAAAACCCTTGTCGCCCATCATTGCTTCGCCAGAGACTTTGAAGAGGATACGTTTGAATTTCAGATTGGTTTTGTTTGGCATGAAAGAGGACTTTGAAGAATTGGTTGGGTAGGGATCTTGTCACCTCGCACTTGTTGCGGGGCAAAAAAAATGCCTCTTTCGAGGCATTTAATTTAGCGAGTCATTGAGGCGACTTCTGCGGCGAAGTCATTTGCTTTCTTCTCAATTCCTTCACCAAGAATGTAAAGTTTGAAAGCCGAAATTGCAGTTGCGCCATTTGCT
This sequence comes from Rickettsiales bacterium, assembly GCA_947425005.1. Classification (GTDB taxonomy): domain Bacteria; phylum Pseudomonadota; class Alphaproteobacteria; order Rickettsiales; family UBA1997; genus UBA2645. The sequence goes on from CANDYP010000037.1 coordinate 4,049, forward strand.
TTGGCGAAATTAGCGACCACGTCTTTAATTTTTGATTTGTCGTCCATTACGAAAGGCTGCTCCAAGAGCACTACTTCTTCGTAATATTTTCTGATTCTGCCTTCGATCATTTTGTCAATGATGCTTTCAGGCTTGCCAGAGGCGCGGGCTTGATCTTTCAAAACTTCGATTTCTCTTTTCAATTTTTCTGGATCAACCGATTCAACTGCCAAAGCGTCTGGCTTTGTAGCCGCAATGTGCATTGCGATTTGCTTGCCCAATTCTTCGATTTTGGCTTTGTCTGCAACTGATTCGAAAGCAACTAGCACAGCAATCTTGCCCATGTTGGGAGCAATTGAATTGTGCACGTAGCTAACAATCACACCGCTTTGAACCGCTAAATTAGCGACTCTTCGGATGTTAATATTTTCGCCAATTACGCCGATTTGGTTTTTAAGCTCTTCGTCAACATTGTGAGCAGCACCAGGGAAAGTAAGCGCTTTCAATTTCTCCACATCTTCGCCGACATTGATTGCCAATTTAGTAACACCGGAAACGAAATCTTGGAATTTTTGGTTACGAGCTACGAAGTCAGTTTCAGAGTTAACTTCAACGATTGCCGCTTTGTCGCCTTCAACAAAAGTGGCTACTGCCCCTTCAGAAGTAACGCGTCCGCTTTTTTTAACTGCAGAAGAGAGGCCTTTTTTTCTAAGCCAATCCACAGATTTTTCGAAATCTTCGCCGTTTTCAGCAAGAGCTTTGTTGCAATCTGCAATGCCGCATCCAGTGGATTCGCGAAGTTTTTTAATGAGTGCTAGGTCTGCCATTTTTTTGAGAATTTGAGTTGGGAATTTTACATCGTTCCCGTCAGTGGACCTCGTCATTCGACGAGGGACACGGAGGGTAAATTTGTCACCCCATCGAATGACGGGGTCCGGAAATTATTTTTTCGCCGCTGGTTTTTTAGCAGCTGGTTTTTTAGCAGCTGGCTTTTTTTCTTCTGATTTCACAGCTGGTTTTTCTGCCGCAGGTTTTTCAGCGTGAGCTGGCTTTGCAGCGTGGGCTGGTCTTTCAGCTGGTTTTCTAAAATCAGGTTTACCTTTAAAATCTTTTTTGCCTTTGAAATCTCTACCGTCTCTTTCGGCAGGTTTTTTTTCAGTTTTTACTGCAATTGAGTTTTTAAATTGAGCGACATCAAGCTCGCCGTCTTCTTCAAACTTGCTCAAATCAATGCCCGAGATTGCCATGTTTTCTTTGACGCCGGCGATTGCAGCGTCAGAAATTAAACGGCAGTAAAGTTTGATTGCTTTAGCTGAGTCGTCATTTCCTGGGATTGGGAAAGTAATGCCGTCTGGATTACAGTTGCTGTCCAGGATGGCCATTATTGGCACGCCAAGTTTTTTGGCTTCGGCAATTGCAAGAGATTCTTTGAAAGTGTCGATTACGAAAACCAGGTCTGGAGATCCGCCCATGTTTTTGATGCCGCCGAGAGCTTGCTCAAGTTTCAATTTTTGTCTTTGCAGAACTAGTTTTTCTTTTTTGTTGTAGTCGATTTCGTCGCCGCCCAAACGTTCTTCGATTTTTTTCAAAGTTTTGATTGATTGGGAAACTGTCTTCCAGTTGGTAAGCATGCCGCCTAACCATCTGAAGTTGACGTAATATTGACCGCATCTTTTTGCTGCTTCAGCGACTGGTTCAGAACCTTGTTTTTTAGTCGCAATGAAAAGGATTCTGCCGTTATTTTTGGCGATTTCTTTGACTGTAGTAAGCGCGTTGTAAAGCAAGTTAGCCGTTTTATTGAGGTCAATAATGCTAATGCCGTTGCGACTTGTGTGGATGTATTTTGCCATTTTCGGGTTACGACGCATTGTCTTGTGACCGAAGTGCACACCAGCTTCAAGAAGCTGTTTAATGGTAAATTCTGGGAGATTTGTTTTAGACATTTTAATTTGATTTTGGTTGTTTAAGCAACAGCAGCAAAAATCCGTCAAGCCTTTGAAACAAAGCCTCGACAGACACCAAAATTGCTAACTGTTGTAAGATTGAATGCTTGAAGAAAATCAAGCGCGGCGCTTTTTAAGGGCGCGCAAAGAAATTGCAACTTAAAAAGTTTTGCGGTGGGCTGCTTTTTGCGACGAGATTGACAGAGCCTCGGAGCCATCCCCTCCTCGATCTAAGCCCCCCTGACAAGGGGGGTAGGGGGTTTCTAGTCACGAGTTCAGAGTTTTTAAAATTAATTAATTCTGAATTTCATTTACGAGAAACCCCCCTACCCCCCTTGTCAGGGGGGGCTTTGATTGAGTTCATTTTTACAATTACTAAAAAATCCAAATGATTATTTTCCCCGCAATTGACCTCAAATCCGGCCAATGTGTACGTCTCTTCAAAGGCGACATGCAGCAGGCTACAGTCTTTAACGACAACCCTGCAGCCCAGGCGCTCGAGTTCGAAAATGCCGGCTTTAAATTCCTCCACATTGTTGATTTAGACGGCGCCATTGCGGGCGCATCGGCCAACGAAGAATCTGTTCGCAGCATTTTAAAATCAGTGACAATTCCGACACAACTTGGCGGCGGAATACGCACCCTTGCAGCGATTGAGAAGTGGTTAGAGCTCGGCGTAAGTCGTGTGATTTTGGGCACTGTTGCAGCGAAAAACCCTGCCCTCGTGATTGACGCTTGCAAAAAATTTCCCGGAAAAATTGTAATTGGAATCGACGCCAAAGACGGCTTGGTCGCGACTGAAGGCTGGGTTGAAACTTCCGAAATTTCCGTGCTTACCCTCGCTAAAAAATTCGAAGATTGCGGCGCCGTGGCAATTATTTACACCGACATCTCGCGCGACGGCACCTTGACTGGCGCGGATTTCGACGGCACTAAACATCTCGCTGAAAATCTGAAAATTCCCGTAATTGCCTCGGGCGGAATCTCTAATCTTGCCGACGTACTCAAAATAAAATCACTTGAGCAATGCGGCGTAATCGGCGCCATTGTTGGCCGCGCGATTTACGACAAGAAAATTTTGGCGAGGGATTTGGTTAGACTTTAGTGTGAGGTCGGGGCTAGAAAATACTGAGTTTGGGACGGGGAATCCTCCGTCACCTGTCAGTGCCACCTCCTTTTTCAAAGGAGGTCCTAGACTGAGCCCGTGACGAGAAACCCCCCTACCCCCCTTGTCAGGGGGGCTTAAACCGAACTCGATCAAAAGCCCCCCTGACAATTGCTTCAGCAATTGCAACTCACGCAAAAATTAAAAAATAATTTTGTGAGTACAAGGGGGGTAGGGGGGTTTCTCGTCACGGGCTCAGTCTAATAAACCTCCACCAACCCCCGATCCAACAGAAGCTGACTCAAATAAATCCCACTCCCCGCAATTTTTTGCAGATCTTTCTCTTTCCCAGTTTGAAGATTAACCCCCTTCGTCGCGCCAGGCGTTGACTCACTCCCCGAGGGAGCCTCAAAAAAAACATCCGCCACGTACCGTCCGTAAATGTCAGTCTTGTTGGTTTTGACGACTAAAAGTTTTACGTCTTTCAAAATCTTCTTCAGCGCATCCGAAGATTTTTTGCCCTCCGGCGTTTTCATTTCCGGCGCATTAATTTTGGCCAATCTCAAAATCTCCCGGTGCTTAATCCCAAACCCCAAATCAATTTTAACGTGCAACGTGTCCCCGTCGACAACCCGCTCCAGCTCTGCTTTGTACGTGTAGTCACTTTTCACCTTCGCCACCATTTTTGACGCTGAATTTTTCAGCACACCCTTCTCAACAAAAACATTAAACCCCAAATCCGCCTCGCCATTTTCGGTGATTTTGTAAGTGAAAAGTTGGCCGCGGGTCACGCGTAATTGCGGAATTTCTGCAGAATTTTTTTTCGGATTTTTTTTACTCACTTTCTTGGTTTTGCTAATTGCCTGCTGCAATTTATTCGCGCCCAAACCTTTCTCGATCACTAGGCCTTCAAGCTGTTGGCGCGTCTCCGCGTCTTTCACTGCAATTAAATTTCGGTAATGGCTCCAGCTCAAAACTTTTTCCGAACTCGGTAATTTCGGGTAGGCTTTGTAAAAGGCGCGCATTTGGTAGAGCGTAGTTTTTTCAATTGAAGTGTCGTCGGTCAGTCTTTTAAACAACTCTTCGCCGTAGTCGGCTTTGGTTTTATTTTTCAAATGCGCTTCAATGTCTCGACCAATTTCCCAACTCATTTCAACCTTCTGACGATCCACTGACTTCACAATATTTTGCTTGGTTTTTGTGATTGTTTTTTGAATTTTTGTCAGAAGTTTTTTGTAATTTTCGAGGGTAATTTGCATCTGGTCTGAAGCCTTTCTGGTTGTGGTTTTTAAGGATTTTTCTCCAAATATTCCGCTCGAGCGGAATATTCAGAATTTTAGACAAAATTTACGCTTAGTTTGAACCGGATGATTCCGACATTTTTATTAAAAATGGACGAGCACTTTACTCCCCTTCCCGACCTTCAAACTCTTTGTAATTGATTTGTAAATGTAGGCGTTGGCTTTTTTTGCTGCCGCGACTAATTCGATTTTTTTTGCGACGTTGCAGGCCAGAGCTGAAGCCAGAGCACAACCGGTTCCGTGGATATTTTCTGTGCCGAATTTTTTGTTGCTAATCGTGTGAAATTTATTTTTTTCGTCGAGCAAAATACTGTGAATTTTTCCGTCAGAAAAATTTAAGTGACCACCTTTTAGAAAAACATTCTTCGCGCCCAAAGCCTTGATTTTAGTGGCTGCGAGCTTCATCTCATTCAGGTTTGAGATTTTCATTTCGGCCAAAACTTCCGCTTCGTCAATGTTGGGAGTGACCACGTAAGCACCTTTAATCAGCTTTGATTTCAGCGCCGCAACAGCATTTTTTTTCAGCAGTAAATCTCCGGAAGTGGCGACCATTACCGTGTCCAAAATTAGCGGAATTTTTTTAGCTTTTCGCGCCAGAACATCCGCCACGCATTCAATAATTTCAACCGTTCCCAGCATTCCAATTTTAATGGCGTCACAAGAAATGTCGTCCAACACCACCTCGATTTGCTGACGTAAAAAATCGATTGGCGAATTGTGGAGGGCGAAAACTTTTTGAGTATTTTGGGCGGTCAGACAAGTGATTGCGGCGGCGGCGTAAACTTTGTGCGCGGTAGCGGTTTTAATGTCAGCTTGAATGCCGGCGCCGCCGGAAGGGTCGGAGCCGGCAATGATTAGAATTTTTGCAGTCATTTCGATTATTTCAAAAAAGAAAAAGTGAAAATCGCGATTGTAAATAAAATAATAATTACGCCCGACATGTGGTTTAAAACCTCCACCATTTCCGCATCTTTGGTGTTAAACTTCACTCGCAGAATCGTCGCGATTGTAATCAAAACTAGGCAGTAAAGAAAGGATGCGGCGGCAAATCCAAGCAGCATTACCAAGGCTTGCCAGCCACTTTGAAAATTACCGGCACCAAAACTGCCGAAGATTGCGACAAAGCCGACAATCGCAATCGGATTTAAAATACTTAAGAAAAACATTGAGGAATAGTCGGCAAACAGGCTTTGCTTTTTGGCTAATTTAATTTTTGTTTTTGGATTTGAGAAAAAAGATTTGACCCCAATTGTCAGCAAGAAGAAGGCTCCACACAATTTCATTTCGTCTTTCCAGGCGAGTAAAAAGTTGGAAATAAAAGACAATCCGTAGATTGCAGCTGAAGCGTAAAAAGTTTCTGCAGTGGTAACGCCTAGAGCGGAAATAATTCCCGACAATGCACCGTTTTTTAAAGTCCGCCTGATGTAGAGAACGCTAATCACACCAAAAGGCGCGGCGATGTAGAACCCCAACACTGCACCCTTGATGAAATAATTTAGCATTTTTGTAATTACATTTCGTAAACCTTGACCCCCCCAACAACAGTCAGGATCGCGCGCCCTTTAACTTTAAATCCGTCGAAAGGAGAATTTTTGGATTTGCTGTGGAATTTTTGCGAATCAATTACCCATTCCGAGTCTAAATCAATCAAAACCAAATCTGCCCGCGCGCCCTTTTTGATTACACCGCCGTCGAAATTAATAATTTTGGCAGCGTTGCAAGTCATTTTGGCGAGCAAGTCTTGAAGCGACAAAACTTTGGAGTGGTAGAGGGTTAGACTCAATGGCAGCATGGTTTCAACGCCAACGATTCCGAAAGAGGCTTCTTCCAAAGCTTTTTCTTTTGACGGTAAATCGTGAGGTGCGTGGTCGGTGGCAATGGCATCAATGAGTCCTGAGCGTAAGCCTTCGATCAAGGCTAGACGGTCTTCTTCCGAACGCAGAGGTGGGTTCATTTTGGCGTTGGTTCCGGATTTTAAAACTTGGGTGTCGTTCAACATGAAATGGTGCGGAGACACTTCCACCGTGGCGGCAAGGCCTTTTGCTTTGGCGCGTTTAATGGCGTCCAATGCTTCGCGAGTTGAAACGTGGAGCAAGTGGTAACGGCCGCCGACCGCTTCCAAAATTGCTAGATCGCGCTCGACGATTACTGATTCAGAAATATTGGGAATGCCGCGTACACCAAGCTCGAGCGAGGTTTTGCCTTCGTTAATGCAGCCTTTGTTGGTGAGGTTTAAATCTTCCGCATGTTGCGCGATTACGACGTTGAGATTTTTGGAATATTCGAAAGCGCGACGCATTACGTTGGCATTCATTACCGGCAGTCCGTCGTCGGTGAAGCCTACTGCGCCAGCCTCTTTAAGAGAATGCATGTCGGCGAGCTCTTCACCTTTCATTGCTTTAGTAATGCAACCGTAAGCGCGGACGTTGCAGTGAGCAACTTCGCGGGATTTGAGACGGAGGTAATCGAAAGTTAAAACTGAATCTAAAGTGGGAGCGGTGTTGGGCTGGCAGACTACGGTTGTAATGCCGCCCGCAACTGCGGAGGCGCTGCCGGTGGTCAGATCTTCTTTGTGAGATTGGCCGGGGTCGCGGAAATGGACTTGAATGTCGATTAGGCCGGGAGCGAGGACGTGACCTTTGCAGTCGATTATTTCGGCATCCGCGGCGGAAATATTTTCACCAAAATCAGCAATTTTGTCG
>CANDYP010000038.1 GCA_947425005.1 Rickettsiales bacterium
AAATGCCAAAAGAAGATCTGTTGTCAATGAACGGAATTGTCACCGAAGTGATGCCTAACACCATTTTCCGCGTTGAGCTGGAAAACGGTCACAACATTATTGCACACGCTTCCGGCAAGATCAGAAAAAATAAAATCCGTGTTTTGAAAGGCGACAAGGTTGAAGTTGAAATGACTACTTACGACCTTACCAAGGGTCGGATTGTTAGAAGAAATGTTTAATTAATTAGGTAAACAAAAGCTCGATCTAAGCCCCCCTGATAAGGGGGGTAGGGGGGTTTCTCGTCAAGAATTCGTAGTTGTTTTAAATAATTATTCCGAGCTTCTGACGAGACACCCCCCTACCCCCCTTATCAGGGGGGCTTAGATTGAGTAGGTGGTCCATAAATTTAAAACACACAGTAATGAAAAATCTTTTAATCGTTGAGTCTCCAGCTAAGGCCAAAACCATCGGCAAATATTTGGGGAAAGATTACGAAGTTTTGGCGTCATTCGGCCACATTCGGGACTTGCCGAGTAAAGATGGGTCAGTTGAGCCGGACAATGATTTCAACATGCATTACCAAGTTTCGGCGAAATCTTCCAAGCACGTAAAAGAAATCGTCGACCGCGCCAAGTCTTGCAGCAAGCTGATTCTCGCCCCCGATCCGGACCGTGAAGGTGAATCAATTGCCTGGCACATTTTAGAAGTTCTCAAAGCAAAGAAGGCCATTAAGGCGACTACCAAGGTTGAGCGCGTAGTCTTCAACGCCATTACCAAAAATTCAATTTTAGAAGCAATTAAGAAGCCGCGTGAGATCGACATGGATTTGGTCAACGCCCAGCAGGCGCGCCGCGCTTTGGATTATTTAGTCGGGTTTAATTTGTCGCCGGTTTTGTGGCGTAAACTTCCGGGCAGTAGATCGGCGGGTCGTGTGCAATCAGTGTCTTTGCGCCTGATCTGTGATCGCGAAGACGAAATCGACGCATTTAGAAGTGAAGAATATTGGGACGTGAAGATTGACCTGCAAAGCGCAATCGGAGCCCATTTCCAAGCCAGTCTTACTGAACTCGAAGGCAAGAAATTAGAAAGATTTTCAATCATTACCGAAGCGCAAGCCGGCAATATCAAAAAGCTACTTGAGACCAAACAATATCAAGTTGCAGCAATCACGAAAAAGCAGGCCAAACGCCGCTCTAACCCACCATTCACCACTTCGTCGCTGCAGCAAGAAGCGGCGCGCAAGTTGGGTTTTGGCGCCAGCAGAACAATGATGACGGCGCAAAAACTTTACGAAGGAATTGAGATTGACGGCGTGGCCCAAGGTTTAATCACCTACATGAGGACGGATTCCGTGGCTACAACGCCAGAAGCCATTACCGCCGTCAGAGAAAAAATCGAAGATCTTTACGGAAATAAATATTTGCCGGAAGTGCCAAATGTTTTCAAAAGCAAAGTTAAAAATGCCCAAGAGGCGCATGAGGCGATTCGTCCGACGGACTTCTCGCTCAGCCCCGACAAAGTTAAAAAATATTTAGACGACGGCCAGTTCGCGCTTTACGATTTAGTGTGGAAAAGAATGTTGGCCTCGCAAATGTCCGACGTGATTTTTGACCAAGTTGTGGCCGATATTGTGACAATCCCGACCTACGCGAAAGCGCGCGCCACCGGCTCCACAGTTCGTTTCGACGGTTTTTACAAAGTTTACCGCGAAGATCGTGACGACAATGAAACTGACGAAGATGATTCCAAACAAAATCTGCCCGAGCTCAAAGAAAAAGAAAATCTCGGTTTGATCGAAGTTAAACCGCAGCAACATTTTACCGAACCGCCGCCAAGATATTCCGAAGCCAGCTTAGTTAAAAAAATGGAAGAGCTCGGAATTGGTCGCCCGTCAACTTACGCTTCAATCATTTCCGTGCTACAAGATCGTGGCTACGTTCGTCTCGACAAAAAAAGATTTTTCCCCGAAGAGCGCGGTCGCATTGTCACCACTTTCCTCAAAGAATTTTTTGCCAAATACGTTGAATTTGATTACACGGCGGGCTTGGAAGACGAGCTCGACATCATTTCTAACGGCAAAATGAATTGGAAAATTTTCCTTAAAAAATTCTGGAAAGATTTTAGCGGCAATATTGGCGTGGTCAGTGAGAAGCCCTTTCCGGAAGTTTTAGAAATTTTAAATCAAAAAGTTGGTGACCATATTTTTGGTCGCGACGAGCACGGCGCTTTGAAAGACGCTTGTCCAACTTGTGGTAGTGGCAAACTGGGTTTACGTCTGGGAAAATTCGGCGCCTTCGTGGGTTGCTCGAATTATCCGGAATGCAAACACACGATGCAGCTGTTTGAAAAAGACGGCGATGTGGGCGAAGACGGCGAAAGAAAACCGCCATTCGAGCCCAGAAGTTTGGGTAAAGATCCGAAAACTGGTTTTGAAGTAATGGTTAAGATCGGGCCTTACGGGCCTTACTTGGAATTGATCGGAAGTGAGATCGTGGCGGAAGTGAAAGAAGAAGAAAAGGTGGAAGAGGTTGAAGAAAAACCGGCCAAAAAAACTAAAAAAGGCGCCAAAGAAAAAGTTAAAAAAGCGCCGAAGAAGCCAGCTAAGGCAAAAAAAGCCAAAGAGAAAAAACCAAAAAGAATTTCAATTCCGAAGACGCTTGATCCAAACACGATTGATCTCAAAGCCGCATCCGATCTTTTGTCGCTGCCGCGCGAAATTGGCATCCACCCCGAGACCGGTCTGAAGATCATTGCCAACATTGGCCCCTTCGGCCCTTACTTGTTGCACAACAAAGTTTTCGCCTCAGTCAAAGACGACAACATTTTGGAAATCGGCCTCAACCGCGCCATTGACGTAATGGTCGCTGCAGCTGAGAAAAAAGCGGCAGGTGGCGGCAGAAGAGGCGGCGGGAGATTCGCCAAGAAGAAGTCTAAATAGTCGGCGCTGAAGAACTCACTTCTCAAACTAACAACTCCTAAGTCGATAAATTTTTAGTAAAAATATCTCCAATAGTTGAGATAAAATTCGGATCAAAAAATTCTTTAGTTTTCTGAGTTTCAGTAGCTTTCTGATGCGGTTCAGAATCAGACTCAGATTGGGCATTGCCCTTAAAGAATTATCTCAAAAAACTTCTCAATTTATTGGGGTAAAAGAGTTGAATTTTTAACAATCTTACTAGAACAGATAATTGGTTTTATTCCCCCAACCCCGAAACAGTTGCAAATATGCGTAAGAAAAATGGCGCCTTTTCCATTATGGAACTATCAGTCGTAATTCTGATAATTGGGGTTCTGATTGCTGGCGTGCTTCAGGGCAGCAAGATGCTCACCAAGTTCAGGTTACAAACTGCTAGATCTCTAACTAGGTCTTCTCCTGTGATAGGAATAAAAGATTTGGCTCTGTGGTTAGAAACAACTTCAGAAGCTAGCTTTATTGAATCGCAAGCTGTGAATGGAACTCAACTTACTCTTTGGAACGACATTAATCCTCAAAATACCACTCCATTTTTTGCTCGCAAGACAGCTTCCAATTCTGCTAAATACGTTGAAAATAGTACGATTGGAGGTCTGCCGACAATTTATTTGGATGGTTCTGTTTCGGGACAATTTTTACTTTCTACCGTATCAACATCTGCCGTTGCTACTCCAGCTCCCGTCGAAGATGATTTTTCATTTTTCATTGTAGCCAAAACCAACTTTCCCGCACTCAGTTCTTGGAGCTACATTTTGGCAAATGGAGTTGATGGAACTAACGGATTTAGCTACAGTGTTGCTCCCAGTGGCACCAAAAGTATTACTGTGCACGGTTCTCATGATCCTTCTGGAGGAACCACTCCAACATCTTCAGAAATATTTTCTTATACTTATGCTGGCGGAATTCTGGGCGAGCACAGAATGTATTCCAATGGTGTTTATGCCGCACTAAGCAACACAAACGTTACTTACACCCAGCCAACAACTAGATTTTTGATTGGTGCTAGAGGTACTAATTCGAATGCTTGGACCGGGTGGATTTCTGAAATAATTATGTATAATAAATACTTAGATAATGAAGAGCGTAAATCTGTCGAAAAATATCTTAGCCAAAAATACGGCATTGCGATCACTCAGTAAAGCACACAAATTAACTTAAATAAAAAAATCCTTAGTCATTGCAAGTGAACTGCGCAGTTCACTTTTGCAAATGGTGTTCCTAGTCACTGAAGTGCCGGCGTGGTTTATTAATCGAGACAAAAGACTTTCCAAAACTCCTAAAATTTATCTCAACGACACCGGCCTAGCTTATTATTTTAAACAAGTGACCGGCGATGTTTTGCAAAATGACCGCAACCAACTCGGCGCTCTGCTTGAAAATTTTGTGGTGATGGAATTAAAAAAACAAATCACGTGGCACGAGATGCGGCCAAATATGTACCACCTCAGAACTCAATCTGGCATTGAGGTTGATGTGGTATTGGAAGGTCCAAATAAAAAGATTGTCGGCATTGAAGTTAAGTCTTCGACTAAAGTTGATCGCAGCGATTTAAGTGGCCTCTTAAAACTAAAAGAGTTGGCGGGGGATAAATTTTCTAAAGGAATTATTTTGTACGGTGGCGATCAAGTTCTCTCTTTAGGTGATCAATTTTACGCTCTGCCCATTAATTCACTGCGGGATATTGACTAGAACCGCGTGACTTCAGCGGAAGAAATTTGTTGCAGAGGGGCGTCGCGGGTGTGAGGTGAATGGCGAGGTGAAAGAGGTAGTACTGCGAAGAGGCGTCGAATTTTTGCACACACAAAAAATAATCACGCGAAACCATCCCACAAAAATGTTGATTAATTCTTTGTTCTGAGAAATTCATCGAGAGGCAATTTTGGCTCAGATTTATCTCCGGAAATCCCTCTCACGAATTACGAAAATTACGAATGTCAGAACAAATTATTTCTTCCGTTACTTCCTCCAATATTCCCTCCGAAATCTCTTCAGAAAATTTACAAAACATCATCGAAAGCCAAGGGGAAGACGTCCCGGAAGCTGCAGAAGTTCTTGGCGAAAAGCTTAAAAATTTAGTCGCGGACAATCCAGAAGCGGCCTTTATTTGTAAGGCTAAAGATCACAATCCAAATTATCTTTCCATTCTTCACGCTAACAAAAAATTCTACGAAATTTTTGGCATTAGCGAAGACAATCTGATCGGAAAAAGTTACGATTTTTTGTTCAATGATTTCGATTTCGATTATTCTTCCGAAGATCAAATCGAGTACATTCGTTTAGTAAAAGCGGTGAAAGATTTTCACCAAAGTTCGGTGATCGTAAGTTTGCAAGATCACAAAAAAGATCAGAGAAAAATTAAGCTAAAAATCACTTTCGCGCCGCTTGTAAATGACGAAGATCCGCAAAAACATTACGCCATTTTTACTTTCGAAGAATTTGATTTAGCTCTGTCTAAAGAGGCGGTGTCTGGCGCTAGCTCGAATGTCACTTTGCTAAAAAATTTGGAAAGAGCGCTGCGCAATGAAAGATTGTTGCGCGAGGTTGGATATTTAATCGTCTCCGATTTGCCGATTAAAGACATCGCTTACGACATCGCCAAAATGCTTTGTCAGCATTTGAAAGTGAACAGATGTTTGATTCACGACTACCGCAAAGGCAGCGCCAATTTCATTGTGGAATACCACGACAGCTACTCCGAGCCGATGTTCAAAGATCATCGCGACGAAGAGAATTTAAAAATGCTGGCGGAGTACATCAATTTTCAAAATTATTTTTACAAAAAAGTCGGCGACAAAAATAAAAGAAGCTCGCTGATTATTGCCGAAGATCTTGTTGATGACGCCAATTTTACCTCGATTGCACACATCTGTAAAAAATATTCCATCACCTCGCAGATCAGCATTACCACGTCTTTCAACGATGTGGTGAACGGTGGAATTTACATTCACCAATCCGAAAAAAGAACTTGGCTAGTCGATGAACTCGATTTGCTTGAAACGGTTGCCGACCAATTTTCAATCGCGGTGGATCGTGCTTATTCGGTGGAAAGAGTAATGGTGTCGAATCACGAATTACTTGAGCGCACCAAGCAATTAAAAGAGGCGCTCAAGGAAGAAAAAAACATTCGCAAAATGCAAAGTGAGTTCGTGGCTTTGGTGTCGCACGAATTTAAAACTCCTCTGCAAATCATCGACAGCACGCGCGAATTACTGGCCCGCAAATTAAAATCTTACGACATTAAAGATGACTTCGTGACTAAGTCGCTGGACCGCATCAAAGGTGGCATTCAAAGGATGAACGGCCTGATCCACAGTACGCTGAATTTGGCAAAAATGGAAAATGGTCAGAACAACATTAAATTGGAAAGACAGGTTTTTGATTTGAAGGCTTTCGTCCTCGACATCATTGAAAAAAATTCCAACTTGGCGGTGCAAAAAAATATTACGGTGGTGGTGAAAATTGATGATTTGCCGACTGCTTTTAACGGCGATCAAAAGTTGCTGGATCACTCGATTACCAACATCATTTCCAACGCCATTAAATATTCGAAAAATGATTCGACGGTAAAAATTTTGGCGAAGAGTGGCGAGAAAAAAGTGTTGCTGCGCGTGATTGATCAGGGCATCGGAATTCCCAAAGAAGACTTGTCGCACATCGGACAAAAATTCTTCCGCGCTAAAAATACTTTGGCGGTGGCGGGCACCGGAATTGGTCTTTATTTGACCAAATATTTTATTGAATTGCACGGCGGCACTGTTTTAATCGAAAGCGAAATCAACGTTGGTACATCAGTCACCGCGATACTTCCGAAAGTGGCGTAAATCTGTTTTTTGGGTTTGGAAGTTGTGACGAGAAACCCCCCTACCCCCCTTGTACTCACAAAATTTTTTAATTTTTGTGTGAGTTGCAATTGCTAAAGCAATTGTCAGGGGGGCTTTGATCGAGTTCGGTTTAAGCCCCCCTGACAAGGGGGGTAGGGGGGTTTCTCGTCACAAACTCAATCAAGACCCAAGCCAAGCTCCTCTCCAATTCCAAATCATTCAAAAATGAAATATTCCCCGTCAAAGTTCCTGGCGTTTTTTGCGTCGATTTTTTTGATATTTTCTGCACCGGCTTTTGCCGCCAGCCAACAATTCCCCAACATTACCGGGCAAACTTTATTCCAAATGAAGGGCGACCGCGTCTTGTCTACCAGAACTCAAGGCGTCTCCCCCAACAATGCTTACGTTTACGTCGAGCCTAATTTTTCTCTGAACTTTAACAAAAATTGGTCGGTTAAAACTCAGTGGCAGATTTATCCAAACAGCACCATCACCACCAGAAATGCTGCTTACCCGGAGCGCACCAGAACATTTTTGTCCGACAATCGCGGCTTCAAACCAGGCGACACCGGCTTAATCATCGAAGAGTTGAAAGCGCAATTTGAAGACGAAGACATGAGATTTTTCATCGGTAAATTCGATCCGAGCTACGGCACCGCTTACAAACAATCGAAAAGAATTGGTGTCTTCAGCACTGACATCACGAGAGATTACGAGCTCAGAGAAAAGTTGGGCGGCGGAGTTGCGGCCCTTCTTGAAGGTGGACAGATTACCTTCAACACCTTCTTCAACGACACCACGGGCCTAAGCGACTCCTTCAACGGCCGTAAAAGAGAAAGTAAAAACGACGGCTTGGCGGGCAACACCGGCACCTTGTCTTCTTACACCTTGAGCATGGAAGGCGAAAAACTTTTTGGTTACGACAATTGGTTTTACAATTTGGGCTACAGAAGTTTGGGCGTTGACCAAGCGGCGGGGATGTCTCGAGCCCGAGAAAATGGTTACGTGATTGGCTCGGAATATTTGTTTAAACTCGCTTCCGGCACTTCAATTATTCCTTTTGCAGAAGTTTCAAAAATCAGCAATTTTACCGGTTCACGAAACAGAGACGCCACTTACTCAACCTTTGCCTTGATCGGAAAGTACAGCGGCTGGACAGCTAGCATTTCGCAAATCTTAAGAAATATTCACGAATCACCAGTGGCTCCCAAAATTCGAGATCATCAATTGCAAGTTTCTGTGGGTTACAAATTCACGGACAACCTGGCCCTGGACATCAGTCGCGCCAACATCAAAGAAAGTAACAAATCCGCAGTGCTGTTTGGCATGATGTTGAGCTACGTTTACAAATATTAGTTCAGATTCCCCCTTAGGTTCTGCGCATAAAAACAAATCAAAACTCGGTCTAATCATCCTCTCCTTGAGGGAGGATCGAAGCCTGTAAGGCTTCGAGGAGGGGTTGCGAACTTTAAGCGTGTACAAATTACCTGAACCATCGCACCCCTCACCGGATCACTACGCTCTCCAACTCTCCCTCAAGGGGAGAGTGATTAGACCGAGTTTGCCTATTTTTGCGTAAGCCACCCCCTCTTTTTACCCACCGCCGGAAGGCCCTAGCACTGAGTTAAAAAATAAAAATCCCCTCAATTTCCCCTCTAATTTTACCCAGTTTTAAAAGCCAACCTTTTTAAGGCCGCGTGAAATATGTCAATTTTGTGTGTTGATTTCTTATTTTTGGCTAGACAGAAAGCTTAGGCGGTTAGTTTGGATGAAAGATTCAAATGATCGTTGCGGTTCTCGTCAGCGTTAAGCTCTCCTGTTCTTGGGGGGTTCAAAATATTAACAACAAATTGAGGTAATATTTATGAGCAAAGGAATATTTGGAATGTTTGCTGGACGTAAACCTTACGCTTCAGCAGCGAATGAAGATTTTACAGCGCTCTTGGTAAAGAGGCTCGAGAAATATCCCGGCGAGCTGCGTCTTAATGAACGCGAAATACAAGATTCGCAGGTGCCAACGTTAGTTGAATTTTTGAAGAAAAACCCAGCCGTTACCAAGATTGATCTGACTAACAATCAAATTGGAGACGAAGGGGCAGAAACATTGGCTGGATTTTTGGTAGGAAAGCACACCGTCACAAATGTTAACCTTAGCAACAATCAAATCGGGGACAGAGGGGCAACAGCATTAGCTGAAGTTTTAAGAAGAAGCCAAGTTGTGGCGGCAATGGATGTCAGTTTTAACAGAATTAAAGCCGCGGGATTTCAATCTTTAGCGGATGGTTTGCGGGGAGGGCGTGCCACTTCATTGGCTTACGCAGGCTTCCAAGGTCATTATTCGGAATGGAATCAGGATGCGAACCTTGGTTCTAATGGCGAGATTCAGCGCTTACTTGCAAACAACAGAGCGGCTGCCGCAGTAAGTGCTGCTGAAGCGACGGGTAGTTCAGAGCCACAAACTACAAAACAGCAAAGTGGGACAAGCTCTTCCTCCTTCCCATCTTCCTCTTCATCCTCTTCAGAGGCTGCATCTCCAGCTTCCGCTGTTTCTGATGCCGCCTACGCTACCGCTGCCTCGCCAACAAGTTCTCAAGAAGAACAAGTGAGAAGCCAGCAAGCAGACTTGGAAAGACAAGTTAAAGAAGAATATCAAGCTGAAAAACAGCGAGAAGAGACTGCAAAACAGCGAGAAGTGGCTAAGGAAAGAGATGCCAAAGCGCAAGCAAGAGTTAATAAAGAAGTGAAAGTCGTAAGAAGGATGGACAATAGGGAAGAAAATTTTGCCGCTACCTCTTCCTTTTCTATTGATCCAAAATCTCCCACCTTTCGTCACCCCGCTATGTTTGACAAGGGAGTGAAACCTACTGCAGACGATAGAATCGCCATCTTAATAAGAATGGAGGAAGTAATGTCGGCAAGAGTGGCAGCACGACGGGAGAGAGTGGAGGCTTTTGAGCGGAAACATAACCGTCCGACTACCATGAAGGATGACTTGGGTACAATTTATGACAGCCCTTACCAAATTCTTGGAATTCCTGAAAGTGGGGATAGAGGATTGTACGGGGATACCTACAAGGGTCTTCTGGTCGTGCTTCATCCAAGATATTACATGTCTGATCCAGAATTGAAGCCATTTGAAGAAAGAGCGACAGCATTATTTAAAATACTGCCTGAACTGAAGGATGCATTTCAGAAAAGGGTTTTACAAGCGACGATCCCAAGTGAAGCCCCGACTCCGATTGGCGATGCAGCAGAGCATCTAGCAAGTAACAGCGCCGCCCAGGGCCAAGCAAGTAGCCAAGCAAGTAGGTAACAATCTTACGCAGCTCATGCAAAAAAAAGGCCCGTCATCTTTAAAAGATGGCGGGCTTTTTTGTGCGGACTTTGGATTTAGGACAAGTCCTCAGTCTGGTCGTTTGCAACCCCGACCAGCCTCTGGACCAGCCTGAGAAATATTTTCAAGCGATGTGTCAAAAATTTTTCCAAAAACCATCACGTAATTCACATCCAAATCTCGCTCGTTTCTCTTCCATTCGTCACACAGTAAATTGTAGCTGAAGCCGGTGATCTCTTTCAAATCAAGACCGCAACGACTGGCCTGAGAATTAATTTCTGACGGTTTCAAAAACTTTTTCCAATCGTGAGTGCCAGCCGGAACCCAGCGCAGAATGTATTCCGCGGCGATTTTGGCCAGGGCTAAAGATTTTAAAGTGCGATTAATTGTGGCGACAAAAAGTAATCCGTTTGGTTTTACGAGCTGGGCACAGCTTTGAATGAATTTTTCGACATCGGCCACGTGCTCAATGATTTCAAGGGCGAAGACCACGTCAAACTGCTCACCTTTTTCGACTAATTCTTCCGCTGACATCGCGCGGTAATCAATTTTTAGTCCCGATTTTTCGGCGTGAATTTCGGCGACGGCAATGTTTTTTTTTGAAGCGTCGATTGCTGTGACGCTAGCGCCCATGCGGGCAAACGGTTCGGCAATTAATCCGCCGCCGCAACCGACATCGAGAATTTTTAATTCCGAGTTCAGTGCAAATTTTTCTTCAATTTTTTCGCGCAAGTAAGCGATGCGAATCGGATTAAACTTGTGCAAAGGCTTGAATTTGCCGGCTTCATCCCACCACTCATCCGCAATGCGCGAAAATTTTTCTACTTCAATTGGATCGATTGTTGAGGTCATGATTTTTGTAAAATTTGTTAAGAGCTCGTGACGAAAAACCCCCGTGACCGGCATGCGCTCACCCCCCTTGTCAGGGGGGCG
>CANDYP010000039.1 GCA_947425005.1 Rickettsiales bacterium
GCGCTTTGATGGCGACACGGTTTGGCTGACGCAGAAGTTGATGGCGGAGCTGTTTGGAGTTGAGTCTCACACCGTCACCTACCACCTTAAAGAAATCTTTGGAAGTGGCGAATTGATTGAGTCGGCAACTACTCGAAAAATTCGAGTAGTTCAAAAAGAAGGAGCCCGCGAAGTTAATCGCGAAATCGAATTCTACAGTCTCGACGCCATCATCTCCGTCGGCTACCGCGTCAACTCAACTCGTGCCACACAATTCAGAATTTGGGCAACTTCGAAGCTCAGAGAATACATCGTCAAAGGCTTCGTGCTTGACGACGAGCGTTTAAAAAACCCCGACGTGCCTTTTGATTATTTCGAAGAGTTAACCCGTCGCATCCAAGACATCCGAACTTCGGAAAAAAGATTTTACCGCAAAATCACCGACATCTACGCGCTCAGCACGGACTACGATCCCACCGAGGAGCTCAGCATCAACTTCTTCAAAACCGTCCAAAATAAAATGCATTTCAGCATCACCGGAAATACCGCCGCTGAAATTATTGCCAATCGTGCCAACAGCGCCAAACCCAACATGGGCTTGACTAATTTCCGCGGCACCAAACCCCGCAAAGACGATGTTGTAATCGCCAAAAATTACTTAACTGAAAACGAACTCTCCGCCTTAAATAATTTAGTCGAACAATATTTAATCTTCGCTGAAGGCCAAGCCATGCGGCGCGTTGAAATGAAAATGCAAGATTGGATCAAAAAATTGCACGGATTTTTGCAACTAAATGACCGTAATATTTTGCAAGATGCCGGCAAAATTTCTCACGAATTGGCCAGGGAATTAGCGGAAAAAGAATACGAAATTTTTAACAAAAAACGGATTGCAGAAAACGACCAGCAAGATGAAGAATTTGAAAAAGTAGTGGCGAAATTGGGGAGTAAGAAAAAGAAAAACTGAGGCTGTAGTTTGGAGAGACTCTTTTGTGCTGGATGGTTGATTTTACTGGTTAAAAGTTAATTTTCCGCACGCATGCGGAAAATTCAAAATCCTCTTACTTTTTAGATATTTAGTGGCGACTCCTCGTGCTTATTTTTTCAAAAATAAAATTTAAAAATGATCAAATTAATTCACTCGTTGAAACTCAGTGTCGCGCTAATTCTTGCCGTTTTTTTACTTCCATTTTCCGCTCACGCTAGGGGCGATGTGTCGATTTTGCGGTGGCAGGAAGATGCTCTTTTAACGGCGACGGGTCGGAATTCAGAGATTTTGATTGAGGGCAAAACCAAAGACTTTTTGCCGAACCAAATAATGACTTCCTTCTCAATTATTTTCGATTCGCAGCGCGACATCAAGATCATCAAAGTGCTGTGCGACGGCAGGTACACTGAATTCAGCTTCAAGAACAATGCGCTCAAAATAAAATTTCCTCAGGAAAAATCTAACAACAAGCCGGTCTCGTTATTTTTTTCTTACGAAGAAAAATACGACAAAATCGACAAATTTTTACGGCAGGAATTAATCGACATTCCCAGTTTCGCCTTCGGTGCTGACGCCAAAGTTACGATTAATTTTCCCGGATTTTTGGAATCGGCAACTCTCAATCCCAACGTCACCAAAACCGCCAGCAGCTTTATTTACAGCAATGTCGTGCCCCAAAATGGCGTGCGCGAATTTTTAAAATTAACCCCCACTCAAAGCTCTTGGGACGTGGCGATTAAAGTTAAAGTGACGGCCAATAAAGCGTTAAATAATGCGACGATTTTTTTGCCGACTTACTTTCAAAATGGCGGCCAAAAAATTGAAAACTCAATTACGACATCGAGCGTGCCCCCGCTTAAACAAAGCTTGGATGGCAGTAACCGTAATCTCAAATTCAACACCAAAGCCACCGAAATATTAATCGAAAGCAAAGCCAAAATTTCGACGGGCAAAAATAATCGCATGCAGATTGCGCGCAATCCTGCCGCCTATTTGGAGGTCACGAAAGAGGAGGCGCTGTGGCTTGCGCCAATGCTTACAAGGCTGCAACAAGATGCGAAATATCGCGCTCTGCCGTTGCACGCTAAGATCGGAAAATTCGTGCACGACTTCATTAAATACGACGCCAACTACACCGGTAAGCTGCCCAAAATTAGAGAAATTTTACAAACCCCGGTGGGCGTTTGCACCGAATACGCCACGCTTTACACAGCATTGGCGCGCCTCGCCGGCATTCCCACTTTAAGCATTGACGGCGCTGCCTGCGGCGAATACGAGGAATGCCAAGGCCATTCCTGGAACATGATTTACCTAAACGGCCGCTGGGTTGACGTCGATCCGACTTGGGATTTAATGTCAGGCGTCGTGTCGTCGTCTCACGTTTATTTCAACGACAGCGGTAAGGGCGGAGTGTTAATCCAATATTTTGACGACAAAGAGTCGGTGACTTCGAAAATGGATTTTGCAATGAAAGCTGCGCCGTAGAGGGCGATGGGTTTAAAGACCCCCTTGATAAGGCGCCCTCAGTCTAAGCCCCCCTGATAAGGGGGGTGGCCGCATGCCGGTCACGGGGGTTTCTTGTCACGAGTTCAGAATTTTTAAAATTTAAATTATTCTGAATTTTTGACGAAAAACCCCCGTGACCGGCATGCGGCCACCCCCCTTATCAGGGGGGCTTAGACTGAGGGCGCCTTATCAGGGGGGCTTAGACTGAGAGTGCCTTATCAAGCGGGCTTAACTACTTCCCCTCCACGTAAGTAATCGCCTTGCCGCGGCGGACTAGAAGATATTTTGTGTCCCACAAAGTTTTGTAAGCGTAGATCTGATCACCGGCGCGATATTCGCAGGGCAACATTTTTGCGATTTTTCTGTGCGTCACATTCGAAACCAACGAAGTTCCCCAAGTGTCGTAATAAGATTGAGCCGTGGATCTGTCGTATTCCGAAGGACCGCCGAAGCAACTCATGGCAGCGGAATTCAAGCAAGAAGTGCTGAGCAACAAAATCGAAAGTACGAAAAAATTTTTCATTTTTAAAATAATTGGGGGGTTGAATTAAGGGCTGGAATTTAAGAAGTTTTGTCGATTTTTCTCTCACGCAATTCGGCCTGACAAACCCGCCAGCTCGGCAGGAATTGATCCATTAAAGCGAAGAATCTTTTATTGTGTTTGCGCTCGAGCAGATGGGTCATTTCGTGAATCACAATAAATTCTAAACATTCAATCGGCCTTTTGGCCAATTCAAGACTAAGCCAGATACGACGCGCTTTTGGATTGCACGTGCCCCAGCGAGTTTTCATTTTTTTAATGCCGAATTCTGCAACTTTTACTTTCATTTTCGGCTCGTAAATCGCGATTAATTCCGGAATTTTTTCGCGTAAATTAGCCCGGTAAAAATCTTCCAGAATTTTTTTGCGACGCTCCAGATTAGAAGTTTTTTTGACGTGAAGTTCGAGAAAATTTTCACTCACCACAACTTGGTTTGATTTACTATTTTCGAACAATTTCAGCTCGAAATTTTTGCCAAAAACCAAATGATTTTCGCCGGAAATAAATTGCAGCGGTGCCACAATTTTACGATTACGAATCACGATTTGATTTTCTTTGATCCAATCGATTCTCTTCAAAACAAATTCTTTTATTTTTGCGAGACTAAGGCGCAAAGGCGCGGAAACTCTCACTTCGCCAGTCGGTGGCATTATTCTTAAATGCAAATTTCTGATTCTTTTTTGTGACAGCAAAATTGAAATTCCGGCAATTTCGATTTGTTTGAGCAGAGGATTTTTTGTCATTAATTTTTTCAAAATTTTCCGCCAAAATTTACGAAGGCCAAATAGCTGTTGCTTGCCGCTTTAACATTTCCCGGCTGCTTTTGCGCGACCAAATTAAACTTTAGCGCCGCGTCAGACAAATAATTGAGCACCAAATTTCTTGAGTAAAAAATTTCCAAATCTTGCTCGCGGCCCTGAGGCTTGAGCGACACAGTTGCGGAGTAGCGAGTTAAATTTCCGTCAAAATCACGAGCGATTGGAACATTGATGTTGGCCTTGCCGCTGTAAACTCGAAGCGGCTCAGAATAAACCAAACCCACCTTCCCTCCCCAAAATTTTTCACCAACCAAACCGAGTGACGAGCTGCGGCTGCGGATGTTGCTGTAGTCGCGGAAAATTCCGAAATTATTGCCCCGAATCGTAGTCGCGCCTTCAGAAAAACTGGAGATCAAAGAAAAATTTTCAGCGATTTTTTTGCTGGCCGAAATTTTAAAATAGGAAGTTTTGCTCACCCCTGCCGACTCAAACGCGCCAAGGGCTTTCGAGTTTAAAATGTTGTTGTTGAACTCGTTTAAATTTCCCCAAGAAAAAGAAAATTTTGTCGCGTCATTTGGTACGTAAACCAAATTTAAATCTGAAATTCGATTCTCGACATTATTGATTTTGCTCACGATTGACGTGCCCTGGGACGCGCCCTGGGACGTAACTTGGGACGCTCCCTGGTAAGATGTTTGCTGCGAGAAATTCAGCGTAAACTTTTGGTCGAGAAATTTGTGAGTGACAAAAAATTGGTTAAAATTTTTCTGACTTCCACTCGCAGTCGCTACGCCGCTAACAAAGGACTGGAAAGGATTGGCAGCAAAATTATTTACCGAAAGAAATCCAAAATTTCCAAACTTGTCACTGCGACTAGCGGAGATTTCGTCGCGATTAAAAGCGAATCCTGCCCAAAAATTTTTGTCAGAATTTTTGCCAAAATTTTGGGTAAAAGAAAATCCATTCGTATTGTTTAAAACCGCGTCCACTCTGCTTTTGTCTGTTGTCAAAAATTTCAAACCAAATTGATTAGGCGCCGAATTTTCGCTGTAAGATTTCACCTGAAACTGCAATTGCGACGAAAAATTTTTTCCAAAAGAAAGTGGAATTGTTTGAGTGCGGTAATTGTTGAAGGCCAGCGCACTTAGATTGGCAAGGCTGGAAGTTTTTCTTTCCGAAATTTTATTTCCCAAAAACGCTTTGTAGTCGCGTCCGTAATCGTCGAAAAATATCGCCGAATTTAATTGCGGCGCCACATTGGCTGAAAACGCATCACCGAAAATTGGATCGGAAACTAGTGATGAGCTGGTGACGCTGTAGCCTCCGGAAGAAATACCGGTTCCGTAACTAAGAGTATTTTGACCTTGCGCCTGCACCGCCGCGTAAAGATTTAGCAAGCCGTGACCGTAGACCGCATCAACTCCGGAATCGCCTAGATCAGTTGCCGTCGTAAGCAAAATCTGCGTAGTCTGCGGCGCCGTCAAAAACGGCCAAGCTGCTCGAATTACTGCTGCCGCGCCGGAAACGTGAGGGGTGGCTTGCGAGGTTCCGCTGTAGTAGGCGTAAGAAGTTGTGTTGTCTTTGTAGGCACCCAAAATTTCAACTCCCGGCGCCACCAAACAATAATCTTTGGCGTCACCGCAATAGTTGCTGCTGAAGCCATCTGACGAGCTTGTTGCAATTTCTGAACCCGAATCAACCGCCGCTACAGCGATTACATAACCCAATAAACCAGAATCAGAAGCGTAGTGAGCGGGATAATCTGGTTGGCTGTCACCGTCATTGCCGGTCGCGGCAACGGTTAAAATACCAGAATTTTTTGCTGAAATTATTGCGTCCCTTACATCTGACGAAGCCCCAGTGAGCCCAACGCTTAAATTCATAACTTTGATTTTGTCGTCGCTAGCTTCGTCGCTCACAACTTTATCGATGCCGCTGGCAAGGCCGGTTGAATTTCCACTGCCTGCACTATTCAAAACTTTAATGGCGATAATTTTGCTGTCGTAGGCCACGCCGTGCATTGCATTGCTGCCAGTAGATCCATCAGCAACCCCGGCGGCAATGCTGGCCACATTACTTCCGTGACCATTGTCGTCCGACGGATCAGAATCATCGCTGATGTAATCGTAACTTCCGGAAGCTTGGTAATTACCCGCTATTTCAACGTGATCAGTTTTTACGCCGGTATCGACAATGGCAATCGTAACGCCGGATCCGGCAACTGTTTTGCTGTTTGTCGCAAGCGCAGCGTAAGCCTCTGCAGCATTGATTTGATTGAGTCCGTATTGATTATTATATTCCGTGGTTTTGTAAGAAGAGATGCTGCTGGAGGTTGCTGAGTTCCAAACGACTGGAGTTGAACCTGATGAGGTGGATCCGCCACCGCCACCGCCGCCTCCGCCGCCACAAGCGACGAGAAGCAAAAGCAGCGATATGGCGAGAAGATGAGGCATTTTAAGTGGGTTTTAGAGCCAATTCCTGCGCTTAAAAAACACGATTTGGACTATGGCAATCATCAATATTCCAAATAAAAAAACATCGAAAGCGTGAGAATCTCCAACGCCGGGAACGCCGCCGATATTCATTCCGAAGACACCGGTTAAAAAGGTCAACGGCATAAAAATTGAAGCGATTACGGAAAGTTTGTACATGCTTTTGTCGAGTTTTTCACTGAGGGCATTGGACAATTCGTCGTGCAAAATTTGTGATCTGTCGCGGGCTTCGTCGGCTTCTTCAATCAAGCGCGTGATGCTGTCGTGGTTTTCTTGAAAATGTCTTTTAGACCAATCATTGATCCAGGCGCGATCCGAGATCATCAATTTTTTGATGACGTCTTTCTGCGGCATCAAATGGCGCTTGAAGACTGCCGATTTACTTCTGATTTGAATGATTTGTTCACGAAATTTCATGTCGTGAGTGGTGGTAACTTTTTCTTCGAGATCATCAATTATTTCGGTCAGACCGTAGAGGAATGTCGAAGTGCTGGAAAAAATTTCGTAGATCAGGTTGTACAAAAATTCGCCGGAACTTTTGATGCATTTTCCCGACTCGACTTGCTCCGCCAGGTTAAAAACAGCCTTCATGTCACGCAATTGAATGGTGATGATTCTACAATCATCAATCCACATCCGAATTGAAACCATGTCTTCCGGCTCGGCGTTTTGATTCAGGTTTACTGCGCGCAAAATGATTAGAAGGCCGCCGTCAAATTCGACAATTCTGGGGCGGGTTTCTTCCGCTAACAAAGCGTCAATAATCAAGTGATCGAGGTAAGAGACTTCTTTTTCTAACCAGTGTTTTGTGGATTTACTGTTGGCATCTAAATGCACCCAGGCCAGGCCGTCATTCTTCAGCTCTTCCGCCGTTTTTTTATTGTCCAACTTGTGCGCTTTGCCTAGAGCGTCAAAGGCGTAAGAAAAAAGGATGTGACCGTGCTTGTTATTCATAAGAACCTTTAGTCAGTTTTTCCGGCGTCAACTTTGCCGATTTTTTTGTAAGAAATAATTGATTTGCCCGAAACCGCTCCGCCTTTCTTGATGAAGGAAATTCCGATCACCGAGCGGTCATCCACCAAATAAAGATTATCTTCGTAGTTTACGTCTTGCTTTTTGCCGTCTAGCGGAAGTGACAAAGTGTACACCATTTGCATCGCATTGCCCAGCTGTCTGCCTTTAATGGGAGCGGTCATGTCGTGTCCAATCGCGTTAAAAGTGCCGTCAGAGTCAACCGTGATAAGCCAGGTTCTGCTGTCTTTTTTACCAGTGTTGTAAGTGAAGTTTTGCTGCAAAACGCCTTTATTGTCGTCCCATTTGCCGGTCATTTTTGCTGTGTAACTTCCAACAATTTTGCCCTGATTATCTTGAGTGATGGCGAAAGCGTCGATGTCGCCATTGAAGAAAGCTTTAACTTCGATTTTCGGCGCCCTTTCCAAAGCTGTGATCTCGCTGGGTTTTTGATTAAATCTTTCGAGGTAAGCGCAGGAAGAAAGTGTGGTTGCGGTGGCAATAATGGCGGTTGTGCGGAGGAGGTTTTTCATAAAATTTTAGTGTGTGATTTAATAAAAACTTGAACGGGTAATTCTAATGCTTCTTACGGGCCACGATGTTGAGAGACTCCACAACCAACGTGAAGAACAACGCAAAATACAAGTAACCTTTGGAAATATGCATGTGCAGACCGTCGGTCAGAAGAATGGCTCCAACTAGAAAAATAAAGGCCAGAGCCACAATTTTTAGCGACGGATAGGTTTGTAAAAAATAATTAATTTTTTCCAAAGCAAACAACATCAACAGCATCGAAATGATCACGGCAACGATGATGATCGGAATGTTGTTGGTCATGCCCACGGCGGTGATTATTGAATCGAAAGAAAAAATAAAATCGATCAAGCTGATCTGCAACACCGCGGCTAGCATGCCTTTGGCGACACTAACTTTTTTCTCTTCTTTGGATTCTTTAGATTCGTGAAGGCCAAAAATAACGTCGTTGGCAATTTCTAAACCGCTTTTGCCGATTAAAAATAAACCGCCAAAAATCAGCAGTAGGTCTTTGAAAGAAAAGCCGAGATCGCCCACGGAAAATAATGTCTCGGTCAAAGTCATTACCCAAGACAGCGTGAGCAACATTAAAACCCGAATTACGAAAGCCAGCGCCAAACCAAACACCCGAGCGGTTTGACGATTTTTTTGCGGCAATTTGCAAACGACCAAAGCAATAAACACCAAGTTGTCGATGCCTAGAATGATTTCAAGAAACGTTAAAGTGAGCAGCCCGAGGAGATTGTCGTAGGTAAAAAAATCCATGATTATGAGTTAATTTTGAGCAGGTTTTTAGAGTGAAGAAAAGCGAGTAAGGGCTGAATTGCCAAACCCAAAACTGAATAATAATCGCCGGAAATTTTTTCAAAAAGATGTTTGCCGAGAGATTCGTATTTGTAGCTACCGGCGCAGCCCCAAGGCTGGTCATGCCTTACGTAACTTTCAATTTCTGCGGCCGACATTTTTCGCATTTGTAATTTTACTTGTGAAAAATTTTTGAAAATAATTTTGCCGTTAAAAGCAATTGCAACCGCATTATTTTGGAAGTGAATTCCGCCATTAAATTTTTTTAATTGCTTGATTGCTTCAGCGGCGTTTTTTGATTTTGAAATTTCTTTTTCAGCGAATTCACAAACTTGATCGGACCCAATCACGTAAGCATCTCGGAACTTCTCACTAACTGACAGAGCCTTTTGCTCCGCCAAAAAAATCGCCAATTTTTTGGGCGATAAATTTACATTTTTTTTGCCTTCATCTTCGTCAAAAAATGGCGCAATCACCTCGAATTCAAGACCAACTTCTTCTAAAATTTTTTTACGAATTTTGGAGGTGGAGGCCAGAATTAAGTGACAATTATGCATTAGAACCTGTTCCAAATCTCGCTGCGCTGAGTCGGAAATTACGGATTCGCGAGCACCGCACCGCAGCGTACTTGATGTACGTGAGGAGCGGAGCGCAGAGAATTCGTCATTTACGGCCAGCGCAGGTAGAGATTTGGGGCAGGTTCCTAACATTCGGAATTAAGCCTAATCATTGCTAAAAATTTTCTTTCCATTTCGGGCTCTACGAAAGAGCCGATCATTCTTTTGGTGATGGTTGTAGTGTTGATTTTGTAAACGCCGCGAGTCGTCATGCATTGGTGTTTGGCGTCAATTAATATTGCCACACCTTTGGGTTTCAAAACTTTGTCGATGGCATCGGCGATTTGCGCCGTCATGGTTTCTTGGGTTTGTAAACGCTTGGCGAATACATCGAGAAGACGAGCAATTTTGCTAATTCCTACTACCTTCTTATCTGGGATGTAAGCGATGTGAGCCTTACCAATGAAAGGCACCATGTGATGTTCGCAGTGAGATTCAAAACGCATGTCCTTCAACAAAACCATGTCGTCGTAACCTTCAACTTCTTCGAAAGTTTTGCTCAGATATTCTTCCGGATTTACTTCGTAGCCGGCAAAAAATTCGCGGTAAGCGTTCACAACTCTTTTTGGAGTATCAAGCAAACCTTCGCGGCTGGGATTGTCTCCCGCCCAAGCGATTAGAGTTCTAACAGCAGCCTCAGCTTCCTCAACTGAAGGACGAGCAATTTTGTCGTTGCGAGTGGAAATTTTGGTCATTTTATTTGGGGGATATTTGGTCTGTGAAAGGGCCGCGCACGCTAATAATCAGTACAAGAAATTACAAGTCTCAAAAACCAGCATTCTCACTTCGACTCATTTAATTTGAGTTGGCTCGACTTGCTTGAATTATAAAAACCCCAAAAATAGATTGCGGCGGTCTTTGTGATTTCCCGCAAATCATCGTTCAAGGCACCACCCAATACCAAAACAATCTCTAGGAGTTTTATGAAAAAGAATTTTGTAGCTTTAGCTGCAGTTTGCGCGCTTTTCTCTTTTAATGCTAACGCCGGCTCAATCGCAGTTTTAGACGTTGAAAAGATCGTTAAAGAATCAACTGCAATGCGCGACATCCAAAGCAAAGTCAGCAAGAAACAAGATGAATACCAAAAAGAAGTTACCAAAAAACAAAAAGATTTAGAGACCGAACAAAAGAAGTTAGAAGGCAAAAAAACCATCCTAGCCAAAGAAGTTTTTGACAAAGAAATGAAAGCCTTCGAAGGCAAAATCGATGACCTCAAAGCCTTCGTTGATAAAAAACAAAACAGCTTGAAAAAGGCTTCAATGGACAGCATGAGCAAAGTCAACGACAAGATCAAAGACATCATTGCTGAACTTTCAAAAGAAAAAGACGTCGACATGATCGTCCCAACTTCTCAAACTTTGTTCTACAAAGACGAGATGGATGTTTCTGCTGAAGTCCTCAAAAGACTTAACAAAAAAATCACTAAAGTTGATGTGAAGTTTGAGTAAAGTTAAAGTGTCACCCCGGACTGGTTCCGGGGTCCATTCACAAAAAAACTCCCGAATGTGCAAACGTTCGGGAGTTTTTTTATGCTCCAACTAGCCTCCTTTTTCAAAGGAGGTTTTTAGACCGAGAATTTTTTGCCTTAAAATATTGACCACAAAATATTCACTGTATTACATTCGATTCAGATCAACTCACTTTAACTAACTTAACTACAACTCATGACCACCTTAACCGTAAGAATTCCTGAAGAGCTGGACAACCTTCTCCAACAATTTTGCAAAGAAG
>CANDYP010000040.1 GCA_947425005.1 Rickettsiales bacterium
GTGACTGCCGACGGAAAGTGAAAATACTGCGAGGAACAGGACAATGTTGATTACGGGGGAGAACAGGGTTTGGTGGTAAACTTTGAGGAAGCGGCGGACTTCTTTGCCAAGCAGGGTGAAGGCGCCGAACCAGTTAATCTTCTGGCGGTTGATTCTAGAGCGGGACATTGTTGTATTTGGGTTACGCTTTGGGAAAAAGAGGTTGGGACTAGAAACCCCCCCTACCCCCCTTATCAGGGGGGCTTTGATCGAGTTCGGTTTAAGCCCCCCTGATAAGGGGGGTAGGGGGGTTTCTGGAGCAGAGCTCGGACTAAATCAAATCGAAGAGATTTTTGATTGTGGTGGGGACGAAGGCGGAGACTTTGTTGGTTTCGAAAGTCGCCTCTTTGTCGCCTTTTTTCTTGCTGTATTCGTAGCGGATGCCGAAGAGACCTCCGCCTTGACCGCCCGTCAACAGGCCACTAATGACATTTCCTAAAATCGGAATATTCCCGATGCCGAAGAGATTATTAATAATGAAGCCGGGCACGATCATGCCTTTGATTTCGTAAGTATCGTTTTTCAAATCAATTGTGCCTTTGGCGGTAATACCGATTTTGTAGTTGTTGGCGATTAGGGACTTGATGTTGAACACGCCATCCTGCAAGGCGAATTCCAACTTCAACGAATCAAATGTTGTTTTGTTGTTGGAAAAAATTTTGTCGCGCACTTGCGAAAAAAGATCATCCTTAGCCAGACGTTTCACTGCCGCGCTTTCGTAAAATGTAATGCTCTCATTAATCGTGATTTCGCCTTCCAGAACCTGCTTCTCATTCACAATTTTATTTTGCATTTTCAGCTTGGCATCGCCCGCCGAAACGACATTTGAAATTCCCAGAGCCTCGGCCAAATAGCCCACATCAGTGATGCGGCCATCAATTCTAGAAAAACTTTCCGCATCTTTTTTCGTAAACTGCAGTGCAATTAACTGCTGCTTTTTGCCGTAATTGCCGCGCGCCGCGCCGCTGTAGCAAAATTGATCGTCGCAATTTAAGCCGACGTAAAAATCCTTCACCGATTTTCCGTCAGAAAGCAGCAAATTATTTAGCGCAATTTGTACGGTGGAATTTCTGAATTTTTCACCTCCGCCAATAATTCCTGAAAATTTATTTTGGATGAATGGCGCTAAATCCAAGAGTTGTCCGTTTAAAGAAATTCTTTCTGAAGAAGATTTTTTGTCAGTGACGTAGGAAAATGAATAGCTGTTTTTGCCAAATTTATCGTTTCTTAAATTGACGTCTGTGACCAGGAACGGCGCCACTTCAAGATTGACGTTACCCGATATTTTGGAGTCGACAATTTTTGTAACTTTCTTCGCCGTAATCTTTTCTTGCTTGCGCAAAACAATGTTTTTTAGCGTAATTTTTTTGGCCGTAGGAAAAGCGATTGTTAAATTCAAACCACCTTCAACATCAGATTTTTTTTCAATGTTGAGCGCTTTAATATTGAGCTCAGCAGCCTTCAGATCAACGGATGCAGAAAATTCTTCGCTGCCAAAATCTTTTTTCACGACGGCCGTCACCGCCCCTTTGGCGTAGTCATTATTTAAATTGTTAATCGCAGAATTGACCGCGATGTAGGCGTCTTTTAACGCCAATTTACTTTCGAGCGGAATTCTAATGTCGAAATTATTTTGCGAATTGCCGTTCAAATATTTTTCAACTTGAGCCGAAAATTTTGAACTATTGTCAGCGTGTTTGAGGGAGTCCGAGGCACTGCCCACAGACTTTCCTGAAATTTTTAACATCGTGACCGGCGCGTGAAAATTATCGATTACGACCTGCGCCTCAGAAATTTTACTGCCCAAAACACTGCCCGAAGAAATCGCAATATTCATGTTGTCTTTGGTGAATTTGGCCACGCCGTCAACTTTGGTGATCTCCGGAAAATCGTCGCTGTATTTCAAGTCGAAGTCAGAAAAAATTACTTCGGAGTCAATCTTTTCCAAAACGGTTTCAGCACCATTTTTAATCAGCGAAAATTTAGCGTAGGCGTCTTTAACCTCGCCGTTTCTGATGTGGGCAATTACCCAGTCTCGGATACCTTCTTCGTGAAGATAAACCGGCCACAATTTTTCTAGTTCGTTGCACGGGGCGTTTTGTAATTTGATGTAAAAGTCGAAACGATTATTTTGTAAATTTTTTAAATCAGAGATTAGAAGCGACATGTCGAAATGGGCCTTGCTCGTTGCCACTGAAGGGTTTTCAAGATCGTAGCCGTCGACTTGGAAGTCAGTTTTGATTTCGGATAAATTCAAAATTCCCAGATTGTTGTCGTATTCTCCTTTGGCGGAAAAGTCGTAAAAATCCATTTGCTCGCTGAAGAATTCCGGAAAAGTAAAATTACCTTTTTTGGCCTCAGCTTTAAAAATCACATTGTGCAATTTGTTGTTCTCAATCGCAAAAGATGCGGAGGTATTTACGGTGGTGTTAATTTGCTCTAAAGCCTTGAGGGATGGGTGCAAACCGGCAATCGAATTTGGCACAAAATTAATCAAAAATAAATCGCATTTCAGAGAATTATTTTTAGCCAACTGACAGGCCGAATTAAGATCAACGTCACTTTTTTTATCTTCGAAACTTAATTTATTGGCCGAAGAAATGTAGAGAATATCGTTCTTGGCGTAGGTGCGAATCTGTGATTTTTTAATCAGAATTTGAGTGACGCTTTTCTGGCCCTTAATTACAAATCGCGCATTTTCGATTTCAAAATTTTTGGTGAGAAATTTTTCTTCCTTCATTTGTTCTAAGAAACCAACAACTACGGCTGTAGGGTTGATGACCTCTTCAGAATTTTTAGCAGCGCCGCTTTGCTCGGAATTTTCTCCGTAATCAATCGCTATTTCCGGATTAATAATTTTGATTTTTCGAGGGACAAAACTGGATCGCACCAAATTAAGCAGCGAAAATTCCGTCTCTATTCGCGGAATTAAAAATTCCTGCTTTTCTTTTTTTAGTGGCGCGGCGTGAAGAAATTTTAAATTCGTGATGCTGACCTTGAGAGTGCCGTAACGCGTGAAGCTAATCCGAGCATCTTCCAGCTGAGTAGATTCACCAAAGTTCTTTTGGAGTTGCGAGCGGATTTCTTGCGTGACGAAGGGAAATGATTTCGGCGTGGTTGAAACCAGAATTATAAAATAGGCTAGAACAACTGAGAGAGTAAGGAGGATAAAAAAATTGATCTTGTAGAAGAGGGCAATTTTTTTCTTTATTTTTTTTGCGACTACTTTGAGGTCTTTCTCGATCTCTTGTCCGAAATCTTCAATTTCGCTTTGTAAGCGCTCAAGGCCAGTCTCTTTGCGAGGGTGTTTTTTGTCGGGAGTGTGTGATTTTTTTTTGAACATTTTTACGGAAATTTTGGCGGTGTGCGGTGCGAATTAGTTTGAACTTTAGACGAGAAACCCCCCTACCCCCCCTTATCAGGGGGACTTTGATCGGGCTCCGGTGAACGCCCCCCTGATAAGGGGGGTAGGGGGGTTTCTTACCCCAAACTCAAGCTAAACCTTCCCCACCAAACGATGTTTTGGCAACACCAAAACCACACTCTTCTCTTTGTCATCAACAACCTTCAAGCGGCAGCTTTGTTGATCTAAAATATTATTAATTTGCACATCGTCGATGCGACCAGCGAAGTTAGTAATTTCAGCAGCCGACTTCAGATAAAAAATTATCACCATCTGATCAAGATGGTCGATCATGATGCTGATGGTGATTTTAGCTTCTAGATCAAGCTTCAGCATTGCTGACAAAATTTTTCTCAAAGCATCAACCAACACCATTTTATCAGCTTTAATTTGAGGCATTTTCTCAACTTCAAAAGGTGTTTCGATTTCAATTCTGCTTGTGATTTTCTGACTCAATCCCGAGATAAATTCATTGAGGAAAGTGGTAATCGCAAAAATTTCTTCGTTGGAATTTAGCTTATTATCAATCACGGAGGCGTCTAAAGAGTTGGTGATCGAGCTCTTTAATTTTACGGCGTTGATGTAAATTCTGTTAATATCTTCCAGAGTTTTATTGCTTAAGAAGTCGCCGTGGGGGCTGGTTTTCAAGATTTCAGAAGTTTGTAAAATAATGTCTAAATAAGAAAAAAGTTCTGAAGGCAAAACCATCGCCACCTGATTCTTGAGGTTTTTAATGTTGCGGTCGTGGACGCCTTGCACCTTCAGCGCGTTAGCGGTTTTTTCTTTAACTTTGGCAATCATCAAATCGAAATCGATCGGCTTCACCAGATAGTCATTTGCTGACAGGCCTACTCCTTTGATCACATTATCTTTCTGGCCTAAGGCGCTCAAAAAAATGAAAGGTACATTATTATTTCGAATATTTTTTGCTTCTCGGATCATCTTCAACAAAGCGTAACCATCGGCCTCTGGCATCATAATATCTGAGATTACCAAATCTGGCTTCTCTTGCATAAAAACTTCAAAACCTTTTTTGCCATTCTCAGCTTCGAACACTTCAAAACCCTCGTCGCGCAAGATGTCGGCGATATTTTCGCGGATTTCATTTTCATCTTCAACACACAGAATTTTTGATTTTATTGCGTCGGCCATAAATTTAGGAATTAGTTAGATTATTTTCGCGCCTTCAAAATTACGAAGAATTTCATTCACAACTTCATCGTTAATTTCTTTGGCGTCGTTGGTTTTTGTGGCGTCGTTAGTTTCTGCGGCACCAGTAATTTCACCGGCCGGCGCAGAATTGAGACTCTTTTCAATTGGTGCAATTTTTTCTGCAGAAATTTCTAAAGAATTTTTCGACTGATTCAAATCAAGCAAAACTTCTTTTAAATTTGGCAAGGCCACTAAATGACAAATCCGCGCCATTAGCATCTCGAAGGCCATTTTGGGCGAAGAAGAAAAATTGATTTCAGAGTGACCCTTCAACAACATTTGCCAAATCCGCGCCAGTGCGGCGAAAGAAATTTTGCCGGCAATTTCGGTAATTTTTTCTTGTTGGAATTTAGAATATCCATCCAGCTTGTAGCCCTTCACCATCTTAACCGAAGTGGTTTTGTTGACGATCTCCATCAAGTCAGCAAGCAGCTGCGAGACATCTGACGAGTAAGAATAAAATTGAGAAAATTTAGTAAGAGCAGCAGAAAAATCGCAGGCCAGAATTGCCTCAAAAAGCTCGATTACTTTGGCCTTGTCGTTAAGGCCCAACATTTTTTCTACCACCTCTGCACTCAAAAACTTTTGGTGATTATTGCTGGAAAGCGCCTGGTCGAGCATTGAAAGCGAATCACGAACTGAACCTTCCGACATCTTGGCAATGAGCTCTAACGCTTGATCGTCAGCTTCAAGATTTTCTTTTCCTAAAATATTTTTTAAGTGCACAGCGATTTCAGATTCATCCAAACGACGTAGATCAAAACGCTGGCAGCGCGACAAAATTGTGATTGGAACTTTTCTGATTTCTGTAGTGGCGAAGATAAATTTTACGTGAGCCGGCGGTTCTTCGAGAGTTTTTAAAAGTGCGTTGAAGGCGCTGTTGCTCAGCATGTGCACTTCATCAATGATGTAGATTTTGTAGGCGGCCATTACTGGCGCGTAGGCGATGGAATCAATAATTTCGCGGATGTCGTCAACGCCAGTTCTGCTTGCCGCATCGATTTCGATTACGTCCTGATGCTTGGAAGCACTAATCATTTTGCAATTGTCGCAAACTCCGCAAGCGTTGGCTTGATTGACTTCGTCTTTATTTAAACAATTGATGGTTTTGGCAATAATTCTGGCGGTCGTAGTTTTTCCGACGCCGCGAATTCCGGTAAGAATGTAAGCGTGATGCAGGCGATTATTTTTGATGGCGTTAGAGAGAGTAGTAACCAAAACCTCTTGCCCTACTAACTCATCGAAATTTTGCGGACGATATTTGCGAGCAAGTACGAGGTAGGAATTTGGTAGCATCAGTAGCGCGAAAACGGAATTTGAAGCTTGGGAGTAAAGCGGAGGGGGAGGCAAAAAAATAGAAATAGTGTGACCCGGCTTGACCAACCACGGGCTGCTTTCTTTCGAACCTGACCCTTTTAATAGGCAAACCGCCCACACTATTTCCAAAAAAAATTTTCTAGGAG
Source organism: Rickettsiales bacterium (assembly GCA_947425005.1). Lineage (GTDB taxonomy): Bacteria > Pseudomonadota > Alphaproteobacteria > Rickettsiales > UBA1997 > UBA2645. Next base: position 6,118 of record CANDYP010000040.1, read on the forward strand.
GAGGAGGAAATTATCAAGCAGAAGTTTTGAAGAAATTTATTTTGCCGCCCCAACGATCTCTTTCATTTTATTCTCTAAAGCTTGGTAGGAAAATTTTGCGCTCACGCGCGTGGAGGAATTTTCAATCAATGAGTTGGTTAGTTTGGGATTGTTAACTAATTCGATTACGGAGGCTTCGATTCTTTGATCTAACGCCTCTACAGGTTTTAACGGCACCAAAATTCCATCCACTTTGTCGCGTAAAATTTCTTTCGAACCGTCGGTGTCGGTGGCGATTATTGGTTTGCGGTACTTCATTGCTTCGAGCAAAACTAAGCCAAAAGTTTCGTTGCTTGAGGCGCTGCAGAAGATGTCGATTGATTGGAAAAATTCTTTTTTGTTTTTGATCCAGCCGCAAAATTCGATTTTGTCTTCAACTTTTAAATCTCTTGCCAAGCTACGCAGGCTTGCTTCGTACGGCCCTGTACCGGCAATTTTTAAAATAAATTTTTGCTGCGAATTTTTTTCCGCCGCTAATTTCGCAATGGCTTTGATCAAATGATCGAAGCCTTTTTTGTCGTCGATTCGAGCCATTGCACCAAGGGCAATCGTAGATTTTTTTTGCAGATCAATTTGCGGCACATCGGTAATCGCATCACTCAAATCAATGGCGTTCGAAATTACAAAAGTTCTGTCCACGGGCTGGCCCAAATCAACAGCGCGATGAAACACTTCGCGGTTCACCGAAAAAATTAAATCGGCACCAATCGAGCGCTTAACATTCGTACTGTGATTCACCGCAATCAAACAAACTTTTTTATTTTTGATTTTTTTAATCGCCTTTTTGGCCAGAACTATTGAACGCCCAACATGGGCCACCACTGCATCAGCATTAAAATCTTTTAGAATTTTTTGAATTTCAGCCGCAGCAAAAATATCGTAATCACCAAATTTATTTTCGATTTTTTTGATTTCTATTCCAAGGGATAGGACTTGATCAGCGTAAGGCGCATCGGATTTTACAATTGCCAAAACTTCGTGGCCTAAATTTTTTAAAATAATCAAATAATCAACGAAGGATTGCTCTGCCCCACCATTTTGTGAGGTGAGAATAATATTTACGATCTTCATTATTTTTTGATTTTTTCGGCAGCTTTTAAGTAAGAAACAAGAGGATAAAGACCAGCAAGCACTGCCAGCAGAAGGCCCAGACGACCTTCTTTGTAACCTTTTTTAAACAAAAAAGATTTTACGAATCTGAGCTTAAAGCCCAGCATTGCCTTGAATAAAGAGACTCGAGTTTTTCCGGTTGTAACCATGTCGAAGGCGCGCCAGCTGGTGTAGCGATTGAAGCGCGCCAACAAATCAGAAATATCGTCGTCAACCAAATGAATGATTGGATTTTGAAGATATTTTATTTCGGCATTTAATTCAGCGGTCGGATGCAACCTTTTATCTTCGTGATATTTTTTTAAGCCCCGGTAAGCCAGGGTTTGACGACTTAAAACGCCGATAGTTCGCAACCAACCGTATCTTACGTAACGCTTGCCGATGTAGTTGGCAATTGGCACAACAAAGGCGCAGGGTTTAGAAGCGTTAATCGCCTGCAAAATTTCAGCGGCTAATTCTGAAGAAATTCTTTCGTCAGCGTCCAACTCCAAAATCCATTCACCCTTGGCAGCATTGACTGCAACGTTGCGGCGCGCGCCTTCCAAATCCCAAGAACCTTCTACAATTTTATCGGTAAATTTTTGTACGACCTCTTTAGTTCCGTCGGTGCACTTATCTAGTATCACTACAATTTCATCAACGAAGGAGAGGCTTCGTAGACAATCAGCAATTTTTTTCTCTTCGTTGTGAGCAACAATTACGGCGGAAAGTTTTGTCATATTTTTTTGGTTGTGGTTGCGGTTCGTGGCGTTAAAACAGTACGCAGAAAAGTTTGTGAATTGGCTTGCAATCTTCGTAAAACATAAATTTTCTGCCGTGCAATTGTCAAAAAGAAAATTCATCAAAACCGCACTACTCTCATCTGCCTTGATAATAGGCGCATGCAAAACCAGATCTCTCGGATCAAAAACAACCAAAGAAAATTTTTTACTACCAACAACAAATAACAAACAAGGAGCCTTTATGTCATTTGAACTTCCAAAATTACCTTACGAAAAAAACGCTCTCGCCCCACACATCTCAGAAAACACCCTTAATTTTCACTACGGCAAACATCACCAAGCTTACGTCACCAACTTAAACAACTTAATTTCTGGCACCGATCTAGCCGAAAAATCTTTAGAAGAAGTAATCAAAATTTCTCACGCTGACAAAACTAAAGCCGGAATTTTCAACAACTCTGCTCAAGTTTGGAATCACACTTTTTACTGGCACTCAATGAAACCAAATGGCGGCGGAAAACCCTCTGGCGCAGTTTTAGCCAAGATCGAATCTGATTTCGGTTCTTACGAAAATTTCGTCGCTGAATTTAAAAATGCCGGCGCCACTCAGTTCGGATCAGGCTGGGCTTGGTTAGTTCTCGAAGACGGAAAATTAAAAGTTACCAAAACCGGCAACGCCGAAACCCCCCTAACCACCTCCGCCACACCTTTAATGACAATGGATGTTTGGGAACACGCCTATTATTTAGACTTCCAAAACGCCCGCCCTACTTACATCGACACCTTCCTAAATCACTTGGTGAATTGGGATTTTGTTGCTGAAAATTTAAAAAAATAAAAAATGCGCACAGCCAAAATCGAACGCAACACCAAAGAAACCAAAATCAAAGTTACAGTGAATCTCGACGGAACCGGACAATTCAAAGTTGACACCGGCATCGGCTTCCTCAACCACATGATTGAGCAGCTCTCACATCACTCATTAATCGACATCAATCTCGAAGTGAAAGGCGACCTCCACATCGACTTCCACCACACCACCGAAGATTCCGCCCTCGCCGTTGGCGAAGCCATCAAACAAGCACTCGGCGACAAAACAGGAATCACCCGCTTCGGCCATTCTTACATCCCAATGGATGAAACTCTAACCCGCGCCGTCATTGACCTCTCCGGCCGCGCTTACCCAATCTTCAATTGCGAATTCAAACGCGACAAAGTCGGCGACATGGATTCCGAGCTCTTCCGCGAATGGTTCCACGCCTTCGCCCAAACCGTCGGCTGCAACTTGCACATTGAAAATCTTTACGGCGTGAACAATCACCACATCGTTGAATCTTGCTTCAAAGCCTTAGCCCGCGCCCTTCGCCAAGCCATCACGATTGACGACAGAAAGAAGGATGCGATTAATTCGACCAAGGGCGTTTTGTAAAAAATAAGAACTCGATCTAAGTCCCCCTGATAAGGGGGGTAGGGGGGTTTCTCGCCAAGAGTTCGGAGGTTTTTTTAAATTAAATTATTCCGAGCTTGTGATGAGAAACCCCCCTACCCCCCTTATCAGGGGGGCTTAGATCGAGTTTTGCATTAAAGTCTGTAACTAAAAAATAAATGTCTCTCCTAAAAAAAATCTCCCAAAACAAATCCGCTTCTAAACCCGTAATCTACGGCGTTTCCAGCACCACCCTCACCTCTGAGGAAAAATATTTCTTCTCCAAAAACGGCGCGCTTGGCTTCATCCTTTTCGCCCGCAATGTTGAAAATAAATCCCAACTCAAAAAATTAACCGACTCACTTCGCGAAGTAATGGGCGGCGAAGTTTTAGTTTTAGTTGACCAAGAAGGCGGACGCGTGGCACGCCTTAAAGCGCCTGAGTGGAAGACCTACCCAGCTGGCCAATATTTCTCTGATCTTTACGAAAAAAACCCGGCTCAAGGCCAAGCTGAACTCTTCAAAAATTTCCAAGAAATCGGACGCGACCTTGCGGAAGTCGGCATCAATGTTGACTGCGCGCCAGTTCTCGACATCCTCACCGAAAAAACTCACCAAGTAATCGGAGATCGCGCCTACGGCAAAACCGCTGAGCAAGTTGCGGTTCTAGGCCAGAAAGTTTGCGAAGGCCTTTTAAGTAGCGGCGTTTATCCGGTAATTAAACACATCCCAGGACACGGTCGCGGCACGTCGGACAGCCATTTAGAGCTTCCTGTGGTTGATGCTTGTCTGGCAGATTTAAGAGCCACCGACCTCATCCCGTTCCAAAAATTACGCGACCAAAAATTCGCAATGACGGCGCACATTTTATTCACCGCAATCGATAAAAATGAATGCGCCACCACTTCCACCTCGGCAATCAAATTAATCCGCGAAGAGATCGGTTTTAAAAATATTTTAATGAGCGACGACGTTTCAATGAAAGCCCTCAAAGGCAGCTTTTTCGAAAAGTCTCAAGCCATCCTCAAAGCCGGCTGCGACATAGTTCTGCACTGCAACGGTAAAATGGATGAAATGGTTGAAATTAATTCTGCGCTGCCGCAATTGAGTGACGAATTTTTAGAAAGATTTACGAAATAAAACTTTGACCAAATACCGCAACATGGACCCCGGAACAAGTCCGGGGTGACAGAGCGCGGGAAAATCCCTCCCAGTTTGTCACCCCGGACTTGTTCCGGGGTCCACCAACACACTCAATCCAAAATAAAATACCTAAAAAAATGACCAACTACCTACACAAAAACGATTTACCTTCTGACATCCAATTCATTAACTCCGTCGCCATCGACTCCGAGACCATGGGCCTCAACATCCTTCGGGATCGCCTGTGCTTAGTACAAATTTCTGCCGGCGACGGCGATGCCCACCTAGTGCAGTTCGAGAAGGGAAATTACAACGCACCGAATTTGTGC
>CANDYP010000041.1 GCA_947425005.1 Rickettsiales bacterium
CCAAATCCTCTGTCGCCTACGGCGCCTTCTCGCTTAAAATGTGCGTTAAGCACATTTTCTTCACGCTCGAAGCCTTTTTCAAAGGAGGTTTCCATCGAGTCATCAGTCGCCACTACCTCTTCACCATTTTGTGCCAAAAATTTTGCCGCAGAAATCCCAGAAATTCCAAGTCCGTAAACAACGTATTTCATTAAGCGCGAAGTTTTGAAATTGCGTCGGAATAATTTCCTGATCCAAAAATATACGAGCCAGCAACTAAAACATCAGCACCGGCTTGAACTGCTAATTTAGCGGTTTGGGGATTGATGCCGCCGTCAACTTCTAGATCAATTTTTTTACCGACTCGCTCAATTTTTTTGCGGATATTTTCAATTTTTCTTAACTGCGAATCTAAAAATTTTTGTCCGCCAAAACCAGGATTGACGGTCATTACCAAGATCAAATCCAACTTGTCCAAAACGTAGTCTAAAACATCTTCGTGAGTTGAGGGCACAATCGAAACCCCCGCTTTTTTCCCGAAAGATTTAATTAAAGAAAGGCTGCGATCCAAATGGATTGAGGCTTCAGCGTGAATTGTAATGATGTCGGCACCGGCGTCAGCAAAGGCTTTAACGTGATTGTCGGGATTGTTAATCATCAAGTGAACATCGAAGGGCAGGGCGGAAATTGAGCGCACAGAGCGTACTACTTCGTTGCCGATCGTGATGTTGGGAACAAAGCTGCCATCCATGACATCAATGTGGATGTAGTCAGCGCCAGCTTTTTCAATATTTTTTATTTCTTCGCCAAGCCTAGAGAAATCGGCGGAAAGGATGGAGGGGGAGATTTTTGTCATTTTGATTCTTATTTTGGTTGAGAGTGTAACTCGAGAAACCCCCCAGGGGGGCTTTTAACCTGAACTCAGTATAAGCCCCCCTGATAAGGGGGGTAGGGGGGTTTCTCGAGTTACACTCTCAACCTATTTATTCTTACATCCAATCGCCGTGACATCGTAAATCGGATGCTCAACGCCGGAGATTGAAGGGCTGGAAGAAAGCATCCAGCCGTAAAAAATGCGCTTCTTACTATTTCCTTCGGCGTTTTCAGCGGTGTCGTAGATTTCCAACAAAATTTTACTTTCGGGTTTTTGTTCCAAAGGTGACTGCCAACATTTGAGGGCGGTGATTGTGATTTTGCCAAACTTAATGGTGTCGCCAATTTTAATTTCGAGTACCGAAGTTTTGGCGGTGATTTTATTCAAACCTTGAATCACAGCAATGTTACTAAACCTTGAAGGATCAGCCCGGTCTACTGTTAGTTGAGATTCTGGAGATGCGACATCAACCTCATCCAGATCTGCATCCATTGCTGCTGCTTGAGTTTGGGCTGCAAGATTTTGCGAGCTCGTCAGTAAAAAAAAGCCCAGAAAAAAAAAGTAAGTAAGAAAAATGCTGAATTTATTTTTTGTCATCTTCGTCATCTTTTTTATTTGACTCGGAACTGAAAATAAATTTCCCCAAAAGTTCTTCAAAATTCACTGAAGATTGGGTGAATTGAATCTCTCCGCCATCTGTTAAAATTTCGTCATCGGCACCCGGTTCAATTGATAAAAATTTGGAACCCAAAAGGCCTTCGGAGGAAATTTTTGCGGAAGAGTCAGTGGGCAATTTAATGCTTTCGTTAATGAGCAGTTTTAGAGCAGCGCGGTAAGTTTTTTTGTCGAGAAATTCATCTTCAACTGTGCCAATTTTTACGCCGGAAATTTTAATGTCGCTGCCCGCTTCAATGCCGCTAATATTGTCGAATTTGGCCATCAGACGGTAACTTTTATTTGCGTCAATTTTTGAGCTTTTGAAGGAGTTAAAGAAAAAGAAGGCCGCACAAAGAAGAACAAAAGTTCCAACAATGATTTCAAAGTAGTTGTTATTCTTATTCATGTTTTAGTCGTTTGGATTCCAGGATTGGTAGTCAGAGCTTACTTTTTCTCTTTCGCCACCACGGGCAAGATCACCCTTCGGCGCGTAAGAGTTTTTGGTGCCGGTTAAGTTTGGTAAATGAATTTTTTGCCAAGAATGTCTGCTAGTGTGGACCGGTATTTTATCGGTAGTGTAGTGCATCCAACCATGCCATTCAGCCGGGATTTTGGAAGGTTCGGCGATGCCTTTGTAAATAACGAATCTTTTACCATTTTTGTGACAAAAATATTCGTTGCCAAATTCATCAGTGCCAACTTTCTGGCACGAGAATTTAATGCCTAAGGTATGTAGTAACTTCATTTTGATGGATTGGATGTGCGAGAGAAGAATATACCCAACCTAATCCAAAACACCGAACTTCTGACTTCGCCTTTTTGGTAAAAATTTGCTCGGAAAATGACGCTGTACCACTTGGTACAGCTTTCATTTTCCGTCGCAATTTTTCCTCAAAAATTCTCGTCACAAGTTCGGTGTTTTGAATCAGGTTGGGTATAGGTGTATTTAGGCATACTTAAAAATCGGGTTTCAAAAATCAAAGTGAAATTTTGTCTTTTCATTTCCTGTGCAAATTCGATTTGTCTTTTGAAAAGATTGCTGAAAAAATCACCGTTCACTTCCCTCAAAAAAGATCAAAAAAAGCCCAAGAAAAGCCAAAAAAGATTTCCTTAATTCTCAATTTCCCCTCTTAAGTGCCAAAATCCGATCCGATCCTAAAGCATTGTCTCGCCTTTATTGTCGCGGCTGTTTTGGCATTTTCTTTTGACGCTGAGGCTAAAGATACTCGTCCGATTACGCAGAAATTATGGAAAGGAATTTCCGCTAATGATCTAGAGCGCCTGAAGAAAATTAGCCTCGCCATAGAGCACAATAGTTACGATGAAGCCTTGCAACATGCCGCTGGCATCAAGGAAAGGGACGTCGCCAACGCCAGCGCTAATGGAAATGAAGTCGCCGTCAATCACTCTGACGTCATCAAAAATAAAGACGGTTTTTCTGATGCGATTACTGACATTATTTTGTGGAATAAATTCAGCGGTTCGATCGATGCCAAGAATATTTCTTTCAACGATATTTCGCGCTTCGTTAACGATAACCCCTTCTATCCCAACCTCTCCGATCTTAGGCGCAACGTTGAGAAAGTGGCCGTAGCTAACAAAATTCCTTACCAATCGAGTGAGCAATATTTTAAGTCAAACCCAGCCGGCACCACAGAATCAAAAATTTATTTACTGCAATCGAGAATCAATTTTTTAGCGCGCTTTAAAGGTTCGGAAGAAAAAAAGTTTGAGCTGCAAAAAGAAATTACGGACTTCATCGCTACAATCTGGGTGAAGGAAAATTTTTCCGCCGAAGATGAGAAAAGTTTTTTAGCCAAATATCAAAATCAGTTGAGCGAAATCGATCACATTAATCGCATCGATCGTTTGTTGTGGGACAGTAAGATTGCTGACGCCAAGAGGATCATGAGTTTCGTCGACGAAGATTACAAAAAGCTGTTTTCTGCTGTAATCGAGATGCAAAATTCACCGAAATATATCGACAATCTAATTCTGTCGGTTCCTAGAAAATTAAGGGGCAATGAAGGTCTGTCTTACCGTCGAATTATTTGGTACAAGGGCAAAGATAAGCTGGACGATCTTTTAGATTTAATGGTAGATTTGCCGTCTAATTCGCCTTACGCCGACAAGTGGTGGAGTTTGCGCCGCCTTTATTCACGCGAAATGATCAAAAGAAAAAAATATAAACTCGCTTACGTTTTAGCGGCGAAGCATGGTTTGCAGGTTACGGCGTCAGATTTTTGGGAAGCGGAATGGATGTCAGGATGGATTGCTTTGCGCTTCTTAAATGAGCCAAAAGAGGCCTACAGGCATTTCGAAAAATTGCACAAAAACGTTTCGCAGCCAGTAACAATCTCGCGCGCTACTTATTGGTTAGGAATGGCATCCCAGGCGATGGGCGACATGCCGAAGGCGATTGAATGGTACAAAGAAGCAGCCAAATATCCGACATTTTTTTACGGCCAGCTCGGAATTAATAAACACCGCGCGCTCGACAGTATCGGTGCTCAATACGACATCATTCTGCCCAAAGATCCTGACATCATGGTCAGCGACATGAGGCACATGGCGGTCTCGAAAATGACAAAAATTGCTTACTTACTTGCCATTACCGGCGACAAAAAAAACTCTTCGAAAATTTTTGAATATATCGTCGACAACGCGGCAACTCACGGCGAAATTGCTATTGTCATGCGAATCATTAACGAGTTGGGTGACCGTCAATTAGACGCCAAAATTTCTCGTAATGCCGCCAGGCGCAACGTCTTCTTTATCAAAGACAAGTTTCAAATCGTCAAAGAAGTTCCGAACAACGAATACGCGCCGCTGATTCACGCAATCGTGAAACAAGAAAGTGGTTTTGCGCCAACGGCCTTAAGTCACGTTGGAGCAGTAGGTTTCATGCAAATAATGCCAGATACCGCCAAGTTGGTGGCGAAAGACATGGGGGTAGCTTACAACAGAAACAAACTGGCTACTGACGTCAGATACAATGTCAGTCTTGGAACTTTCTACATCAAAAAACTAATCGATCGCTTTGACGGATCTGAAATGTTGGCGGTTGCATCCTACAATGCCGGACCAAATGCAACTCAGCGCTGGATCAATGAATTCTACGATCCGCGCCGAGAAAAAGATCTCGACAAAGTGGTTGATTGGATCGAGCTAATTACTTATTCTGAAACCAGAAATTACGTGCAGCGCATCATGGAAAATTTGATTGTTTATAAATATCTCATGTCGCGCGCCAACTACGACGCAGTCCAATAATCCAACTAAAATTATGTTAGACGAATTACACGAAGAATGCGGAATTTTTGCCATTTACAACAGTTCTGATGCCGCCGTGAACACTGCTCTTGGCTTGCACGCTCTGCAGCATCGCGGGCAGGAAGCTGCTGGTATTGTTACGATGTCGGGGGAATTTTTCGCCTCTCACTTCGCTGATGGTTTAGTTGCTGACAATTTTAACTCTCCGGAAGTCGTAAAAAAATTAGAAGGTACTGCCTCAATCGGGCACGTGCGTTATTCCACAGCGGGTAAAAAATCGGCCAGAAATTATCAGCCAATTTACGCTCAACTTAGTTTCGGATTTCTCGCAGTTGCTCACAACGGCAATCTCACCAACGCTAATTTTCTGCGTAATCGCCTGATCAAGCGCGGTGCGATTTTCCAATCAACAATGGATACCGAAGTCATCATTCACCTGATCGCCCTCAGTCAAAAAGCCACCCTCATCGAAAAAATTATCGACGCCATTTCGCAAATTGAAGGCGCCTTTTCTTTGGTGATTATTCACAAAGATGGCGTGATTGCGATCCGCGATCCAAACGGCGTGCGACCACTTTCAATCGCAATGTTGGGTGACGCCGTAGTTGTCGCTTCCGAGACCTGCGCCTTCGACATTATCGGCGCCAAATTTTTGCGCGATGTTGAGCATGGCGAGATGGTAATCATCAATAAAGAAGGCATTAAATCACTTCAACCATTCGAGGTGAAGCCGTCGAAATTTTGTATTTTTGAATACGTTTATTTTGCCCGTCCGGACAGCACGATCGAAGGCAAAAATGTTTACGCAATGCGCAAAAATATCGGCATTGAATTGGCTAAGGAAATTAAAATTGATGCTGATGTTGTGGTGCCGATCCCTGATTCTGGCGTGCCGGCAGCAATTGGTTATTCAGTGCAATCGGGCATTCCTTTCGAACTTGGAATCATCCGCAACCATTACGTCGGTCGAACTTTTATCGAGCCGACAGATCGTATTCGCCACTTCGGCGTGAAGTTAAAACACAATGCCAATATTGAAGTAATCAAAGGCAAAAGAGTAATTCTGATCGACGACAGCATTGTGCGCGGAACTACTTCCAAAAAAATTGTCCAGATGATTCGCGATGCCGGCGCCAAAGAAGTTCACATGTTAATCGCTTCACCACCAACAATCGCGCCTTGCTTCTACGGTGTTGATACTCCGGATAAAAAAGATTTAGTCGCAGCTAATCATTCGATTGCAGAAATTCAAAAAATGATCGGCGTTGATCATCTGGCTTACATCTCGATTGATGGTCTTTACCGCGCCATTGAAGGCAGCAAAAGAGACGAAGAAAATCCGCAATATTGCGACGCCTGCTTCACCGATAAATATCCAATTCGTCTGTCCGACAAAGAAGGCGGCGAGACCCCACTTTTTGATTTTATGAAATCCTAAAATGACCAAAAAATCTTCCAAAAATTTTCAAGAAAAAATTTCTAAAATGGATTTTGAGCCAGCAATGGAAAGGCTTGAAGAGATCGTTGAAATTCTATCCTCAGAAAAAATTAACCTGAATTCGATGATTGATTTGTACGAAGAGGGAACCGCGCTGAAAGAGCACTGCGCTGCCAGGCTAGAGGAAGCAAAGATGAAAATTGAAACGATTACGAAAAAACAATAAATTCCGAATTGTAAAAATTCCGGTTTCAGATTCAGCCTTTAGAAACGCGATCCAGAACGCGACCGATACTCACTTCTTTGCACCCAATCATCATTGAACATGAAGCAAATTCCAAACTTTCTTACAACCTTCCGCATTGTCATTTTGCCGGTTTTAATTCTGTCTTTCTACATTCCGGGAATGGTTGCCAACGTAATAGCGGCAACGCTTTTTGCTATCGCGGCAATCACCGATTATTTTGACGGCTACTTTGCTAGAACTCTAAAAGTGCAATCCAATTTCGGAAAATGTTTAGACCCAATCGCTGACAAATTATTGGTGATTGTGGCGATTGTGATGTTGATTAATTTTAGCAACGGCAGCTTGTGGACATTGATTCCAGGCTTGATCATCATTTGTCGCGAAGTTTTGGTTTCTGGCCTGCGTGAATTTTTAGCCGAGCTGCACGTCAGTGTTCCAGTCAGTAAATTAGCCAAATACAAAACTGCCGTACAGATGGTTGCAATCACGGGGCTCTTGCTCGGAGAGAAAGGTTCCAATTACACAATTTTTTATCTTTTTGGAAATTGGATCGAAATCGGCATTAAATTTTCGTTGGTAATCTTGGTGGTTTTTTTGGCAAAAGCTCTTTTTTGTCTTGCTGCTCTTCTCACGGTCGTAACCGGCTACGCCTACTTCCGCGTCGGTTTAAAAAATATGTAACAGATCTTGTCTGATCTGATTTTTTAACTCTTCCAGCGACGCAAATTTTTTTTCCTCGCGCATAAAATCCAGCAATTCCACTTCAATTTTTCTGCCGTAAATATTCTGATTAAAATTTGGAATATGGGTTTCAAACAATGGTAGAGCGCTTCCGCCAATTGTTGGCTTCACGCCAAAATTTGTAATTGAAGAAAATTTCCCCCCCAAGTGCGGAATGAAAGTGCTAGTTTTGTAAACTCCGAATTTTGGTTTAACGGCGTGAGGACTGGCTGCTAAGTTGGCCGTTGGAAAGCCTAGTTGATTGGCAAGCTTTCTGCCTTCGTTAACAATTCCGCAAACCGTAAAATTGCTGCCCAAAAATTTATTGGCCTCGGCAATTTTTCCTTCACCAATAAATTTTCTGATAACGCTGGAAGAGCAGACCTGGTCTGACTCCATCAGTGCTGAAATTTCATTTATCTCGAAGCCGAATTGCTTTGAGGCTCGTTCTAAAAGTTTAAAATTTCCTTCGCGATTTTGGCCGAAAATAAAATCGTAACCAATCGACAGATGCTTGACGTTCAAGGCTTTAACAAGAATCTCTTCGATAAAATCTTCTGCTTTTAACGACGCCATTTGTTGATTAAAATGCAGCAAAATTACTCGATTAATTTCGTGTTGTTGAAAAATTTTTAATTTTTGTGAGAGAGTTGTAATCCTGAAGTCTCTAGGCTTGTCTGGCCTTAAAAAAGAAACGGGGTGAGGTTCAAAAGTTAAAATTGCGGGAAGTAAATTTTTTTCTTTGGCAATATTTTTTACTTCTCTGATTATCTTTCTGTGACCCAAATGCACGCCGTCAAAATTGCCAATTGTTAAGGCGAGAGCGGGGTGAGAAGTCTGATTTAAGTTGCGGATTATTTTCATTCGGAATGTTTCTGACTGGTAAAAATGGTAAAAATCTAACGGGCTTACGGTCTTTATCTAAAAGGTCTCGTGCCGGTTTTTAGATATTTTGAGCCCCGGGGCTCAAAATCTTTTTCTTAAAAATTTTCCAATGAAAAATTTAAAATTTTTTCTGCTTTTTTTCTTAATTACGGCGCCGGCTTTTGCTGTCGAAGAATTTAGTGGAAAAATTTCTACCTTCAACGATTCAAAATATTCAGAAAATTTTAATAATTTTTACTACGTTAATCCGAATGCCCCAAAGGGCGGCTCCGTGCATTTTGGAGCTGAAGGTACATTCAACAGTCTCAACCCCTTTATTTTAAAAGGCCTCAGTGCAGCAGGGCTGTACTACATTTACGACAGTTTAATGGAGGGCTCGGACGACGAAATTTCTTCGCGTTACGGACTGATTGCTGAAGGCGTAAAATTTTCTAACAACAGAACTGAACTCACTTTTAAACTTCGGCAAATCGCGCGCTGGCAAGACGGCAATCCCATCACCGCCGACGACGTCGTTTTCACTTTTAAAAAATTAGTTACGGAAGGGCACCCTTCTTACAAGATGGTTTACCGTGACGTAAAAAGCGTGAAGAAGATCAGCAATCACGAAGTAAAATTTATTTTTAATCGCGACCACAATCGCGATTTGCCTGTGCTTGTGGCATCAATGCAAATTTTGCCGAAGCATTATTTTGACAAGGTCGATTTCAGTAAAACCACGCTGTCAGCCCCTCTGGGCTCTGGTCCGTACAAAATTAAAGAAGTAAATCCGGGTAAATCAATTTCTTACGAGCGCAACAAAACCTACTGGGCCAAGGATTTGCCAGTTAATCGTGGCCGCTACAATTTTGATAAAATCACTTACGATTATTACCGCGACAGCAATGTTTTGATCGAAGCCTTCAAAGCCGGCAAATATGACATGCGTCAGGAAAACATCGCGCGCAATTGGGCCAATGCTTACAACATTGAAGCGGTGCGCAACGGGACGATTGTTAAGAAAGAAATCACTCACAATTTGCCGGCTCCGATGCAGGCTTTTGTTTTTAATTTACGTCGAGAAAAGTTTCGAAACCTAGAGCTGCGCAAGGCGATGACTTACGCTTTTGATTTTGAATGGCTGAAGAATCACATTTTTTACGGCTCTTACAAACGCACAGAAAGCTATTTTGCCAACTCTGATTTTGGTTACAAAAATTTTGATTTACCGGAATCAAATGGTGACGGAATGAATCGCAACAATCTCTTGGAAGCTAAGAAAATCCTCGAGCGAGCTGGTTACAAAATTTCTGGCGGAAAATTAATTGACCCGAAAACCGGCAAACAATTAGAGGTCGAATTTTTGATCGACAGCGAATCTTTTCAAATGGTTGTGGCGCCTTTTGTAAAAAATTTAGCGAAGCTGGGAATCGCGGCAAAAGTGCGTTTTGTCGAGGAAAATCAATATCAGACGCGAATGAATAATTTTGATTTTGATGTGGTGGTGGCGGTGTTTGGCCAAAGTTTAATTCCGGGAAATGAATTATTTTCTTACTGGCACTCGTCGCAAAAAAATATTAAAGGCGGACAAAATTTAGCTGGTCTCTCTGATAAAAAAATTGACGAGCTGGTCAAAAAAATTGCGCAAACAAAAGATAAATTAGAACTGGCAAAGCTGTGCCAGGACTTCGATTACTGGATGCTGAAGAATTATTACGCCATTCCGCAGTGGCACAATAATACCTACCGAATTCTGTATCGGGACATTTTTGAGATGCCGAAAATCACGCCGAAATATTCGCTGGCGGTGGATAGTTGGTGGGTCAAAAAACCTTAGACAATTGGTCGTGCGGCAATTAATTTTTGGACTCCGTCATTCTACGAGGTGACAAGACCAATGGGGCTCGTTGCTGCATTTGTTACCACGTCTCTACACTTATCACCCCGTCGAATGACGGGGTCCATAAACGCAAATCAAAAAAATATGTTCATCCAAACCGAAGAAACTCCCAATCCTGCAAGTTTAAAATTTATCCCGGACGGGCAAACCGTTTTGGAGCACGGCGTTGCAGAATTTAAAAATCAAAAACAGGCTGCTACTAAGTCTCCATTAGCTTTACAACTTTTTGAAATTTCTGGAGTTGAGTCAGTATTTTTTGGTCGTGATTTTGTCACGGTGACCAAGTCAGAAAAATTTGAATGGTCCAAAATCAAAACCGAAATTCTGGCGACAATCATGGATTTTTTTGTGTCGGGCAAGCCGGTGATGTTTGAACAGCTTAAGCAAGAAAGTGTTACTAACGACGAAGACAGTGACATCGTAAAGCAAATTAAAGAATTAATCGAAATCAAAGTGCGCCCAGCAGTGGCAATGGATGGCGGCGATATTATTTACCGCGGATTTGAAGATGGGGTTGTGCAGTTGGAGTTGCGAGGATCTTGTTCTGGTTGTCCGAGTTCGACGGTTACGTTGAAGAATGGCATCGAGAACATGCTTAAACACTACATTCCGGAAGTGCTTGCGGTTGAGCAGGTTTTTGAGGATTAGAGGGGTTTAGAGTTAGAGGGTTTTTAGAGAGAGAGACTGTGACGAGAAACCCCCCTACCCCCCTTATCAGG
>CANDYP010000042.1 GCA_947425005.1 Rickettsiales bacterium
CTTGTGATTGCAGCAGTTAGGGTTGTTTTACCGTGATCAACGTGACCGATGGTTCCGATGTTGACGTGGGGTTTGTTGCGTTGGAAGACTTGTTTGGTCATAAAATCAGACTTTTTTCAAGTTAATAAAAACTGTTCACAAGGCACTATTCAAGCCCTGAGACATTTAAGAAAATAAATTTTTTGATTATTTTTTACGAGAGTACTTCTGCGAAGAGGCCGGGCAAACTAGTAATGGCAAAATAAGAAAGCAAACAAAAATCTTTCAAAAAAATTGGAGACTTGTTTAAGCAAAATCTCTCCAAACAAACTCGCCACCCTCGACTCCTAAAGTCAATGATGGCAGGATATTAAGCTAAGAATTGTAATACATCTCAAACTCAATTGGGTGAGGAATTTGTTCATATCTTTCGACCTCTTTTAATTTCAATTCGATGTATGCATCAATTTGATCATCCGTAAAAACTCCACCTTCCAGCAAGAAGCCTCTGTCTTTATCCAAGGCAACGAGAGCATCGCGAAGTGAGCGCGCAACTGTTGGGATTTTTTTCAACTCTTTTTCTGACAAATGGTAGAGATCCTGATTTCTAGGTTCTCCCGGATGGATTTTATTTTTGATCCCATCAAGACCAGCCATTAGAAGTGCGGCGCAAGTCAAATAAGGATTTGATGCGGGATCAGGAAAGCGAGTTTCAATTCTGCGAGCTTTCTCGTTGGTAACATGCGGAATGCGAATTGAGGCTGAGCGATTTTTTGCCGAATAAGCCAAAATCACCGGAGCTTCGTAGCCTGGAACCAAACGCTTGTAGCTGTTGGTTGTGGCGTTAGAAAAAGCGTTGATTGCTTTAGCATGTTTGATGATTCCGCCAATGTAAAACAAAGCTAGTTCCGAAAGATTAGCGTGATCATTGCCCATGAATAAATTTTGACCATCTTTCCAAATTGATTGGTGTACGTGCATGCCTGAACCATTATCCGCGAAGACCGGCTTCGGCATGAAAGTTGCGGTTTTACCGTAAGCTTGGCAAACATTGTGAACTACATATTTGAATTTTTGGATGTTGTCTGCAGTGCCGGTTAGAGTGTCATATTTAAAGCCAATTTCAAATTGCGCATTTGCGACTTCGTGATGATGCAGCAGCGGAACCATTCCAACTTGGCGCATAGTTTCAACTATTTCGCCACGAAGATCTTGCCCAGAATCAATTGGAGATGGATCAAAGTAAGCGCCTTTAATTGGCGATCTGCGACCCAAATTTCCACCTTCGATAATTTTATTAGAATTATGCGGAGCCTCCTCGGAATCAATTGCGTATGAATTTCCGTGAGTACCGGTTTGGAAACGGATATCGTCAAACACAAAAAACTCTGGCTCTGGTCCAAAATATGCAACGTCACCGATGCCACTTTTTTGCAAATATTCTTCAGCTTTTTTAGCAGTATTTCTTGGATCTCTAACATAGCCAAGCCCGGTTGTTGGTTCAACAACATTGCAAGTGATCACCAAAGTTGGAAGAGTTGCAAACGGATCGATAAAAGCAGTGTCTAGTTGCGGCATCAGGATCATGTCTGATTCATTAATTTCTTTCCAAGCCGGGACTGAAGATCCGTCAAAAGCCACACCTTTTATCAGCTCCTCCTCACCAACTTGATCAGCGCAATGACTGATGTGAAGCCACTTTCCACCGTAATCAGAAAAACGGAAATCAACGAATTTAATATCATTATTTTTGATCATTTCAAAAATATCAGAAACGCCAGAAGTTTTAGACATTTAGTTACCGGAATTTGAAAATTTTTAGGAGGGAATCAGCGAACTTTTCCAGTCGCTGGTCTTTTTAGACGGGAGCAATTTTTTAGTTTTTGCCCTTTCAAAAGTATAGAGGTTTTTTGCAGATTTCTTGAGTTTCTTGAATAAATTTTTGTCGAAGGAATTTCTGATTGATTTTTCCCAAACGGACTTCTACAAAGCGCCCTCTCTTTTTTGCCACATCGACAAATCCACTCCAAATCAAGAATAATTCGCAAACCGAATGCGCCCTTAGCTCAGCTGGATAGAGCAACAGCCTTCTAAGCTGTAGGTCAGACGTTCGAATCGTCTAGGGCGCACCATCCGCTTTCGCTTTGCTACAGCGCGACTTATCCGCGGATTACTTTCTTTCTCCGAATATTGCGGTTCCTACTCGAATGTGGGTTGCGCCTAGCGCAATGGCATCTTCGAAATCTTCGCTCATTCCCATCGAAAGATTTTTTAAATTATTTTCTCGCGCCATTTTTGCTAAAAGTGTGAAATACGGAGAGGCCGCATCAAGGCTTGGCGGAATACACATCAACCCAGTCACATTCAAGCCACATTCGTCTCGCGAGAATTCTACAAAGTCTTTTAAATCCTGTGGCAAGACACCGCCCTTCTGCTCTTCCTCGCCAAGATTAACTTGAATAAAAAATTCTGGTGATTTTTTTGACTGCTTGGCGATTTCCTTCTTCAAAACCAAAGCCAATTTTTTGCTGTCCAAAGTTTGAATAACGTCAAACAGCTCAACGGCTTCTTTCGCTTTATTGCTCTGCAAATGCCCAATAAAATGCAACTGAATTCCGGGATTATTCCGCAAAATTTCCGGCCATTTTTCTTGCGCTTCTTTGATGTAATTTTCACCAAAAATTTTACAGCCTTCACCCATTACTTCCTGAATTTTTTCTACAGTTTGTAGCTTCGAAACCGCAACAAGATTGACCTTTGATTTGTCTTTTCTGTAGAGTCGGCAGGCCTTCCTAATCTTGCCATTAATCACAAATAAATTACGCGCAATCTCACTAGTTGTCTTACTTAGCATGAATCAGAAAATTTTGTTCGAGATAAAAAAGTTCGAGATAAAAAGTAAAAAATCAGGGCTCCCAAGCAGTGTTTTTTTTTCTGATCGCAAGAGAATTTCCAACCTCGAGGCTACAATAAAATCCTTACCAAAAAATTCCGCAATCATCATTCGCGAATACGATTTGGACAAAAAAGATCGTGAAATTTTTGCCAGAAAAATTGCCGCCCTAGCCCGACCTCGCTCCCTAAAAATCATAGTTGGGAAAGATATCGCTCTGGCAAAAAAAATTAAAGCGGACGGCGTGCATTTTTCCGACTTTGACTCTCTGCCGATACAATTTTTACAGAAAAAAAATTTTGCAAAAAAATTTATTTTCAGTTTTGCCTGCCACAGCTTTAAATCTGTTTTGCTGGCGCAGAAACTAGAGGCTGATATGGTTTTCATTTCACCCGCTTTCGCAACCCAAAGTCATTTAAATACACAGACCCTTGGCATTAAGAATTTGGCAAAAATTTCTTTAAAAACTAAAAGCCCTTCTTATCTTTCCTTGCCGGTTTATGCGCTGGGTGGAATCAATTCAACGAATCTCTCTTCGGTTAGAAAGCTTGGTTTGTCAGGCTTCGCTGCAATCAGTTTATTTCTGGACGGCTTATGAAAATTACACCTATTATTTTATCTGGCGGCTCAGGAACAAGATTATGGCCGCTATCTCGCAGTTTAAATCCAAAACAATTTCTTAATTTAGTCGACGAACATTCTTTATTTCAAAAGACCGCTTTGCGCGTCAAAAATGAAGAAATTTTTCACGACCCCATCATCGTTTGTAATAACGAACATCGCTTCATCGCCGCAGAAGAATTACAAAAAATCAACATCTCACCCAAATTAATCATACTGGAACCCATCGGCAGGAATACCGCCCCAGCCATCACGGTTGCTGCATTAAATGCCGTTGAATCAAAAAATGATGATTTGATTCTGGTCATGCCTTCCGACCACATAATTCAAGATGAAAAAAGTTTCATCGCCAGCGTTGAATCTTCTATCAAGGCCGCTCAAGAAGGCTGCTTAATTACTTTCGGAATCGTTCCGAACGCTCCAGAAACCGGGTACGGCTACATTAAGCGAAGCAAAAAATTAACCGCTTTCGGCAATATTTTTGCAGTAGAAAAATTCGTTGAAAAACCAAAAAAAGAAGTTGCAGAAGAATTTTTAAAACAAGGCGAATATCTGTGGAATAGCGGCATCTTTATGTTCCGAGCCTCAGTTTATTTAGAAATTTTGCAGCGCCTAGAAAAAGATATTTTTATCCATTGCTGCGGCGCCTACAATAAGGCCACTAAAGACCTGGATTTTGTCCGACTTTTTGCCGAAGATTTTGAAAAATGCTCGAACATTTCCGTTGATTACGCGGTCATGGAAAATGCTCCGGATGTTGTGGTTGTGCCAATTAATGTTGGCTGGTCTGACGTAGGAAATTGGCAGGCCCTTTCCGAAATCACAGCAAAAGACGAAAATGGAAATAACGTGATTGGTGATGTCGTGACGCTGAATACAAAAGATTGTTACATCAATTCCAAAAGCAATTTAGTTACCACAATTGGCGTAAAAAATCTGATCATCATTGCCCTCAAAGATGCCACATTGATTGCCAACAAAGACAATGCTCAAGATGTTAAAGAATTATTCGAAATCTTGAAAAACCAAAAAAGAACCGAATGCACCTCTCACACCAAAGTTTTGCGCCCATGGGGAAGCTTTGAAACCATTGATGTTTGCGATCGTTTCAAAGTTAAGAGAATTACCGTCAAATCAAAAGCGGCTCTATCGCTACAAATGCACAATCACCGCGCCGAACACTGGGTTGTGGTCAAGGGCACTGCCCATGTGACTTGTGGCAACAAAGAATTCGTGCTCACAGAAGATGAATCAACTTACATTCCGGTTGGCAAAAAACATCGCCTGGAAAATAAAGGGCAAATTCCGCTAGAAATCATCGAGGTGCAAACCGGAAACTATCTCGGAGAAGACGACATCATTAGATTCAGCGATATTTACGGAAGATAGATGCAGATTTTTTGGATTATTTTTTCTCACGAACTTCTTCTTTCTTTTCGCCATTTAGGAAAAATTTTTGCTAATTTTTTGTTCTTCCTAATCTCGGTTACAATTTTTTTTCTACTCTCACAAAACCAAGAAAACCAAGGATCTGCGGTTTTTTACTCGATCACAATTATTTGGTTTTCTCTGCTTTCTTGCCTAATTTTTTCCTCAGCTGAATTTTTAAAGAAAGATTTCGACGACGGCACGGTCGAACAAGCTCTAAGCTCAATAGAAAATTTTGAAATTTTTGTACTGGCGAAGATGCTGGCTAACTGGCTGATTTGCGCTTTGCCGATTTTGATTTCTGTTTTCCCGATTAGTGCCGCGATTGGCTTGGATCAAGCCTTAGCAGAAAATCTCTTGATCATGATTTTTTTCGCCAGTCTCGCGATAAATTTCATTTGCAGCTTTTGTGGCAGCCTTTCGATTCTGGGAAATTCCGCACCGATGATCGCGGTGATCGCCTTACCTTTAATTATTCCGATATTGCTGATCTCCTACGGAGGAGTAACTTCTGACGCTTCTACCAACTTAAAAATTCTTCTCGGACTCTGCGTTTTTATCGGCTCAATTTCAGTTTTTGCGACAGCGAAAATTGTAAAAATTGCTGCCGAATAAACGTAAATTCGTGGTCATAAATATTGCCAACTTAGACCCAAGCGGATTCATCCCGATTCCTGCCGAGTCGACAGGAATCTTCGGGAGGGAATTTTTTACAACTACGCCGCAGTCGTCACAAACTCCATCACCACTTGGCCAATTCCCACCGGCTCACCTTCCTTAAATTTTATCTTGCCAATCGTAACATCGTGATCTGTCCGAATTGAGTTCTCCATTTTCATCGCCTCAATGATCACAAGCTCTTGGCCAGCTTTCACCTCTTCACCTTCCTCAACTTTAAAGCGAATAACCTTGCCAGTAATTGGCGAGGTTAAATTTATCGGCTTAGCATTTTTCTGAATTTTCGGCATGAATTTGTGAAGCTCAGCATTTCTTGGCGAGAAGACATTCACAAAAACATCGGAGCCAGAATATTGCAGTAAGTAGCTGCCGGTAATGTTATTTTCTCTGATTTTAACTCCTACCTCTTTACCATTCACAGTACCGCGGAAAAGCTTATCGCCATTGTTCCACGAAGATTCCAATGCGATTTCTTTTTTGTCGCATTCGATTCTGATGTGGCCCGAAGATCTGTCCAAAATATTGATGAGATAAGACTTCTCGTCGAGCATCACCACCCAAAGATCTGAAATTTGTTTTTCGCGATGAGAAAGTTGTCCGGTGATTTTGCCGTTACGTTCGTAGTTGTGTAAGAAAATATGCATCGCGCTAATAATCAAAACCGCTTCAGATTCTGAGTTCAATTCGTTGCCAGAAAATCCAGTCGGGAATTCATTCTTAATGAAACTGGTTGAAATATCGCCGCTAACGAATTTTTCGTTGCGCATGATGGTTTCAAGAAAGCTAATATTGTGCGAAACGCCGCCAATGGCAAAGCTTCCCAAGGCATGACGCATATGATCGATCGCCTCGATACGAGTTTTTCCGTAAGAGCAAAGTTTGGCAATCATTGCATCGTAGAACATGCTGACCTCACCACCTTCGTAAACGCCAGAATCTACTCGTACATTTTCATTTTCTTCCGGCTCAATGTAGAGGTTGATGCGGCCTGACGACGGCAAAAATCCGCGAGACGGATCTTCAGCGTAAATGCGCGACTCCATGGCCCAACCTTCGAGTTTCACTTGCTCTTGCGCGAAAGGAAGTTTCTCGCCAAGAGCGATTCTGATCATTAGCTCAACGATATCCAAACCCGTGACCAGCTCAGTAACCGGATGCTCAACTTGCAAACGCGTGTTCATTTCAAGGAAGTAGAAATTTCTATTCTTATCCATGATGTATTCAATCGTGCCCGCTGAGTAATAGCCCACCTTCGACGCCAAAGCTTTTGATTGCTCATACATTTTGGCACGAGTTTTTTCGTCCATGAAAGGGCTTGGCGCTTCTTCGATTACTTTTTGATTGTTACGCTGAATTGAGCATTCTCTTTCGCCCAAACAAACCGTGTTTCCTTGTTTGTCGGCAATCACTTGGATTTCAATGTGACGCGGATTTTCAATAAATTTTTCGATAAAAATACGATCATCCGAGAAACTGTTGCGAGCTTCGTTTGAGGCCGACAAAAAAGCTTCCGACATCTCCTCTTTTTTCCACACCACTCTCATGCCCTTACCGCCGCCGCCAGCAGAAGCTTTAACCATTACCGGGAAGCCAATTTTTTCTGCGATTTCTAAGGCTTCTTTGTCATCTTTAATAACGCCCATATGGCCTGGAACCGTACTGACTCCAGCTTCAATCGCCAATTTCTTTGACTGGATTTTATCGCCCATCATCTCAATTGAGTAGGTTGAAGGCCCTACAAAAGTTACGCCATTTTTTTCTAAAATATTAGCGAAGTTACGATTCTCGGATAAAAATCCGTAGCCGGGATGCACCAAATCCGCACCGGTTTTTTTGATCGCCGCTAAAATTTTATCCACGTTGAGATAGCTTTGCGAAGAGGGCGAGTGGCCAATATTCACAGCCTCGTCCGCCATTTGTACAAAAAGCGAATTGGCATCTGCATCCGAATAAACAGCGACAGTTTTAATGCCTAATTTGCGGCATGTTTTGATGATACGACAAGCAATCTCGCCCCGATTGGCGATCAGTAATTTGTGCGATTTGTGCATTTGAGGAAGAGGAAAGTTAAATTGATTTGCTAGAGTCCGTCTTTAAAACCTAAGACCGATCTTTGTTGAATTGGTATCCGCGGAAAGGCGGCGCATGCTAAATTTGAAGATGAAAGAATCAAACTAAAATCTCTTTGCAACCCGCTTACAATCACCTCCACTAACTATGAATCAACGCCTCACCAATTACATAAATCTTACGCGCTTAGATCGGCCAATCGGAACTGCCCTCCTATTTTTACCCTGTCTTTTTGGAATTTTTTTGGCACTCAAAAAAACCGAATTGGATTTACCTCGCCTTACTTGGATAATTTTTTTATTTGGCTTAGGCTCAATAGTTATGCGCTCCGCCGGCTGTGTCATTAACGATATTTTTGATCAAGATTTTGATAGGCAAGTAGCCCGCACAAAAAATCGGCCTCTCGCCGCAAGCAAAATTGATCGCTCCGAAGCCTTAATTTTACTGGCCTTGCTGCTGCTGATTGGATTTTTTATTCTACTTCAATTCAACCTCCCCACAATAATTTCGGGATTTTTTGCGCTAACTTTGGCCCTTACTTACCCACTGATGAAGCGCATCACTTACTATCCGCAAATTTTTTTAGGCCTCGCTTTTAATTTTGGGATTTTAATGTCCGACCTTGCCATTCTTGGTCGCATAGACTTGGAATTCATAATTTTGTATTTTGCCGCAATAATTTGGACATTGATTTACGACACCATTTACGCTTACCAAGATATTGAGGACGACTTAAAAATCGGCGTCAAATCTAGTGCCATCAAGTTTAGCATAAACCCAAAAAATATTTTGCTCTCCCTAACTTTTACCATGTTTGGCACCATATTTTTTGTTGGAACCTTAGAGTTTTTTAAGTGGCAATTCTTTTTGAGCGCCTTTGCTGCTCTTGCTCTCTTGACCCATCAAATCGTCACTTGCAATTTCACCAATCCCCAAGCTTGCTTGAAAGTTTTTAAAGCAAATTTTTGGGTCGGAATCTTAATTTTAATTGGAATTTTTTTAGGATAATGAGAGTTGGATTATTCGGCGGCAGCTTTAATCCCGCCCATCAGGGACATCTTCATATCAGCAACTTAGCGCTTAAAAAACTGGGCCTAAATCAAATTTGGTGGATTCCAACTGCCCGCAATACCTTCAAAGATCCTGCAGTTTACAAAAGCTACGAGCTCCGCTGCAATGGTTGCAAAGCCCTCATCAGAGATCATCCCAAAATTTATCTCAAAAAATTTGATGGAATTCGCACAGAAAAATTGGTAAAAAAATTACAGAATAAATATCCAAATTATAAATTTTTTTGGATCGCGGGAGCAGATAATCTAGCTCGTCTGCACGAATGGGATAATTTTAAAAATCTGATTAAGCTGCTACCTTTGGCAATTTTTAGCCGAGAAAATTTTTTACTAAAAGCTGCCCAAACCAAGTCTTTTCAAATTTATCGCAAACTAGTCAAGTCAAGTGATCAGCTGCCCAAGTTTATCATTTTTAGAACAAAAAATTTGAACATCTCTTCAACAGAAATTAGAAAAAATGCCTAATTATAATTACATCGTCGACACCCATTGCCACTTGGATCTGATCGAGAAACAAGGGCTCAAGATCGAAGAAATAATCCAAAACTCTCTGCAAAATAATGTAAAAATTTTGCAAACGATCTGCACCCGCATCACTGATATTCAAAGCCTTCTCGACTACACTAAATTGCATGATTTTATTTACGCCTCAGTTGGAATCCACCCTTGCAACGTTACGGAGCAGCCAAAAATTAGCGCTGCCGACATCGTAAAAATCTGCAATGAGAACTCTAAAATCATTGGCATTGGCGAAACTGGCCTAGATTATTACCACGACAAATCTGCGATTGATCTCCAAAAGATGAGCTTCCTCGAACATATTAAAGCCTCACAAGAAACTGACTTACCACTCATCATCCACAGTCGCGATGCCGATGCCGACATGATGGAGATTTTAACAAGTGAGCAAAAAAATTCTCCCTTCCCAGCCCTCCTGCATTGCTTTTCTAGCTCAAAAGAATTGGCCCTCAAAGCTCTGGATCTAGGAATCTACATTTCAATCTCCGGCATCGTGACTTTTAAAAATGCCATCGAACTGCAAGAAATTGTCAAATCTTTACCTCTGGAATCATTGTTGGTTGAAACTGACTCGCCTTATTTAGCGCCGATTCCATTTCGCGGAAAAATTAATCAACCAGCTTTTACAAAGCATGTGGTCGAATTTATTGCTCAATTGAAAGGCTTAAGAATCGAAGAAGTGACCGCGCAAACTACTAAAAACTTTTTCAGGATTTTTAAAAAGGCTCAAAAATTATGAAAAATAATTTTATCGCAGAGGCCTTGCGTCAGGCCAAAATCGCTTTTGAAAAAGATGAAGTTCCAGTTGGAGCTGTGATCGTTGAAAACGGCAAAATCATCGCCGCAACTTACAATCAGAATTTACACTTAAACGATCCTACGGCTCACGCGGAAATCTTGGTTTTGCGCGAAGCCGCCAAAATTAAAAACTCGGCGCGGCTTGATGGTTGCGATCTTTATGTAACCCTAGAGCCTTGCGCAATGTGCGCTGCTGCAATTGCCTTAGCTAGAATCCGCAGAGTTTATTACGCAGCCTCCGATACAAAATTTGGTGCCGTAGAAAATGGGGCACAGATTTTTTCCAGCTCGTCATGTCATCACAGACCTGAGATTTATTCTGGAATTGGTGACGAAGAATCTAGGGAGTTGTTGGTGAAATTTTTTAAAGCAAGAAGGTAAAACAGGATTTTACTTCCACACTAAAAACCGTCGGTTGAGCGGAGTCGAAACCACCAGAAGGTTCCTCTTCGATAACACAGCAGTAACCTTCCGGT
>CANDYP010000043.1 GCA_947425005.1 Rickettsiales bacterium
ACGCTCGCGACACTTACTATTTGCTTGGAACAGTAGCCGGCCCACACCCTTACCCGACAATGGTTCGCGACTTTCACTGCGTGATCGGAAAAGAAGCTCGAAAACAAAGTCTAAAAGCCGAAGGAAAGCTTCCCGATGCGATTGTTGCCTGCATCGGCGGCGGCTCCAACTCAATCGGCTTGTTCCACCCATTTTTAAAAGACAAAACCGTCAAAATGTACGGCGTGGAAGCGGCGGGAAAAGGCCTGGATACTGACGCTCACGCCGCGTCAATCACGGGCGGCAGCGTTGCGGTGTTACACGGAAATAAAACTTACTTTTTGCAAGATGAGGATGGGCAAATTCAAGATGCGCACTCTATTTCCGCAGGTCTGGACTATCCCGGGATCGGACCGGAGCACGCTTTTTTGCACTCACAAAAACGTGTCGAATATGTCAGCGCCACGGATGACGAGGCTGTAGCGGCTTTTCAACTTCTGTGCCAAACTGAAGGAATTATTCCGGCCTTAGAGTCGTCTCACGCCATCGCCTACGTTTGTAAACTGGCCAAGAAAATGAAGAAGAATCAAACCATCATCGCCAACCTGTCGGGCCGCGGCGATAAAGACATCCACACCATTGCACAATATTTGGGAGTTAAACTGTGAAACGCATCGAACAAAAATTTTTAGAATTAAAAGCCCAGAAAAAATGCGCCTTCGTGGCCTACATTTGTGCCGGCGATCCCGATTACAAAACCTCGCTGGAAGTGCTTAAATCCTTGCCCGCAAGCGGTGCCGACATCATTGAATTAGGTGTACCTTTTCTTGATCCATCAGGAGACGGGCCAATTATTGAAACCGCTGGAAAGCGCGCCGTTGCTAACGGCATGAGCCTTAAAAAAACTCTACAAATGGCGTCAGATTTCAGAAAAACTGACAAAAAAACGCCGCTAATTTTGATGAGTTATTACAATCCGATCTTCAAATATGGTTTGGATAAAATCTTTGCCGATGCAGATAAATCAGGCATTGATGGCATGTTGATTGTTGATTTGCCTTTGGAAGAAGAGCAAGAAATTCTGTCACAAATATCAAAATCAAATCTTGATTTAATTCAGCTAATCGCACCAACCACCGACAAAACCCGCGCTAAAAAAATCGCTAAAAATGCCGGCGGATTTTTGTATTTGATTTCGATGCTCGGAATTACGGGCACAAAATCAGCCGACGTTTCAGAAAACAGAAAAAACTTGCAAAACTTACGTCAAGTTTCTGACTTGCCAATCGTGATCGGATTTGGAATTAAAACGCCAAGTCAAGCTGGAGAATTTTCTAAAATCGGCGCAGATGGCGTGGTTATTGGTTCGACGATTGTTGGTGAGATTGACAAGAATGTTTTGGGAAAAAGGTCTGTCGTACAAACCGTTGCAGCAGTAAGTAAAACCGTGAAAGAGTTCTCGGATAAGATTAGGAAATAACAAAAAATATTTACCGTAACATGATCAAAGGCATCAAAATCGCGACTACGAATTGCGGAATAAAATACAAAAACAGGGACGATCTTTTGCTAGTTGCATTTGACCATCCCGCCAATGTTGCCGGGGTTTTCACCAACTCTTCAATGCCGGCCGCTCCCGTTACTTGGTGCAAAAAAAATATCGAGCACGGCATTGCCAAAGCCTTGGTAGTCAACGCTGGAAATGCCAATGCCTTTACCGGAAAAATTGGTGAAGATACGGTTTTACAAACCGCTTACTCAGCCGCCGAAGGCTTGAAATGCAAGGCGGAGGAAGTGTTTATTTCTTCAACTGGCGTAATCGGCGAAACGCTAAATGCCGCATTAATCACTTCGACAATTCCCGAAATGTTAAAACAGCTCGATGGCAGTGAAAGCGCGTGGGACAAGGCTTCAAGAGCCATCATGACCACCGACACCAAACCAAAACTAATCAGAAAAACTTGCCTGATTGGCGACAAAGAAGTGTCGCTAATCGGCTTCGCCAAAGGCTCGGGAATGATCGCCCCCAACATGGCAACCATGCTGGGCTACATTTTTACCGACGCCGATATTGCCTCAGATACCTTACAAATTTTACTCAAAGAAGTGACGGAAGAAAGCTTCAACTCAATCACCGTCGATTCAGACCAGTCAACGAATGACACCGTTTTACTCTTCGCTACCAAAGCCGCCGGAAATCACCCCGTAACCAATTCAGCCGACACAGAAATTTTAGCTTTCAAACAAGCTTTGCGCGACTTGGCTCTAGGCTTAGCCAAGATGATCGTAATTGACGGCGAAGGCGCAAAAAAATTAATCGAGATCGAAGTGGAGGGCGCCGCAAGCAAAGCGCAGGCCAAGGAAGTTGCATTTGCCATCGCCAATTCGCCTTTGGTTAAAACTGCCATCGCGGGCTGTGATCCCAACTGGGGACGGATTGTAATGGCAGTTGGCAAATCCTGCAAAGAAACTTCGCCGGAAAAAATCATCGTTAAAATCGGCGATCACCCCTTGGCCAAAGATGGCGCCAAACATCCCGATTACGTCGAAAAATTAGTGCACGAATATTTAAAAAATTCTGAAGTAAAAATTTCGGTGAATCTTGGCCTCGGCGCTTGTAGCGCGATCGTCTGGACCTGCGATTTGAACGAAGAATACATCAAAATTAACAAAGATTACAGAAGCTAAGAACCTGTTTAGAATCTTTTTTAACCCCAGATTTTGACATGTTTTTAGCGCTTTTTTGACAAAATTACGACGAGTATCTGGATATACTTGGAGAAATTTTGTCAAAAAATAAGCAAAAACAGGGCGAAATATGGGGTTAAAAAAGATTCTAAATAGGTTCTAAATGTTACAAAAAGATTTTGAAATCAGATTTGACCAGGCGCGAGTAAGGCTGAACAATTCTTTAAAGGAATTGGAAAAGGTGATTACCAAAAAATTATTAACTTCAAATGATGCTGAATTACGCAGCACTGGCGCGGGCGAACAAGCCGGAATTATTCAAAATTTAAGTGACGAACTGAATAAATTACAAAACACCCTCGCCGAAATTGGCGATGAAAATGAAGTTTTAGCAGCAGAAAACAAATCGCTCTTGAGCAATTTAAATAAATTTAGCTCACAAGGTTCAACTTTAGTAGAGGCGATCGAGTCAGATCTGGTAAGGATCGAAGAAATAATAAAAAATAATTAGGGGAAGCAACTAATGGCTGAAGTTGAAGTCGCGATCGGCAAATCAAAATACAAAATTGGCTGCCCGGATTCGGAAAAAGAAAAATTGATTGAGACTGCGAGCAGGCTAAATGAAAGGGTCAATCGCCTCTCCTTCTCTTTTAGAAATACTGATGAGAAGACTCTTTTGGTTCTTTCTGCGTTAACGATTGAAGAGGAATTGCACAATGCAGGCGGCATCAAATCTCCCGGAAAAAATCCAGAAAAAAATCCAGAAAAAAATAATGACGAATCAAGCCAGATCAGCGACCAAGACATCTTTGATGCGGTAAGCGAAAACATGGAAAACATGTCTGGTTACCTCGAAAAACTCACAAAAAAAATCCGCAATTATTAATGGATGACGCCAAATCAAAGCTTCGCAAAATTTTTAAAGAACGTCGAGCGGCGCTGACGGAGCAAGAGGTTGCGGAAAGATCGCTGCAGATAAATCAAAATTTTATTACCAATCTTTTACCGGAAATTTATCCGGGCAATTCATCAAAAAACTCAAATAAAATCTTTTCGCTTTACCTGCCTTCTTACAACGAAGTATCGACAGATCTGATCGCAGAGTATTTCCGTAAAAACCAAATTAGATTTTCTTACCCTCAAATTATTCAAAAAGATCAGCCTCTTGATTTTGTGTTAGCCCAGGAAAATCAAGCCTTGGCGCCCAATAAATTTTTTCCCAAAATTCTTGAACCCATTGTCGGTAAAAAAGTTTTTCCTGATTTTATAATTTTACCTCTACTGGCCTTCGATGCAGATTTATCAAGGCTTGGGATGGGAGGAGGATTTTTTGATCGCACGCTAGAATTTCTAAAAAAGCAAAATTCTGAAATTATTACCATCGCTCTGGCATATGAATTTCAAAGGGCTGGCGAGATCATGCCAATTGAAAATACCGATCAGAGGCTTGATTTTGTTGTAACGGAAAAAATAATATTTTCCGCGAGCTAACTGTGCGTTAATCTGACACAATTAATTTTTTTACAAATTAGTAGTTGCTTTCAAATTTTCGCATTATACTTTCCGGCTCCGACATCGCCCCCGAGGCAGCCTACAAGCGGCCTCAGGGCATGTTTCATTTCTAGTTATCAATCTAAAAAGAGATCTAACAATGCACAAAACAGACTTAATTAAAGAAATTGCTAACCAAACTGGCCTATCTCAAAAAGATGCTGGAGCTGCTTTGGAAGCTTTCTTGAAAGCTACCTCAAAAGCCTTGAAAAAAGGTGATGTAGTTACCTTGATCGGTTTCGGTACTTTTAAAGTAGTAAAAACTGCTGCTAGAAAAGGTCGTAACCCACAAACTGGAAAAGAAATCCAAATCAAAGCTTCTAAAAGAGTTAAATTCTCTGCTGGCAAAGCTTTGAAAGATTCTGTTAAATAGTTTCTTTCTGACCCTTACACAAAGCGATTTGTGTAAGGGTTTTTTATTTTCGTTTTTTTGAGAAATTTTTAAAGAAAGCTGTTTCGATTTAAAAATTCCTCAAGAGAATGACCTCAACAATTTCCCAAAAAATTTAAACATTTTCCAAAAAGCGCACAGTTTTTTAAATTTTGCGCCGCTGAGATTTGTGTGATTTTTTTGGCGAT
Organism: Rickettsiales bacterium; assembly: GCA_947425005.1. Taxonomy (GTDB): domain Bacteria; phylum Pseudomonadota; class Alphaproteobacteria; order Rickettsiales; family UBA1997; genus UBA2645. Next base: position 4,798 of record CANDYP010000043.1, read on the forward strand.
GAGAGTGATTAGCTCAGGTTTTTGCGTTAAAAAATCGATTAATAATCGATTTTAGCAAAAACGGGCGAAGGAGCAAAGCGACGCTCCGCCCAGTATCTTAATCGTCTTCGAACTTCGAAGAAGTGAGAAAAGCGATTAAAGATTTTTTAAGTTTTTTTACGGGTGATTAGCTCAGTTGGTAGAGCATCTCCCTTACAAGGAGAGGGTCGGCAGTTCGAGCCTGTCATCACCCACCATCCGCTTACGCCCGAAGGGCTACAGCGCGATTGTTCGCTTACGTCTTTTGGACTAACGCGATTGTCCTCTTTCGCTATGTTACAGCGCGATCGAGGAGGTTTTACATGTAGCAAAAAGCCGCGCTGTAGCCCTTCGGGCGAAAGCGGGTCCCACATTGGGGGTGTAGCTCAGTTGGTTAGAGCGCTTGCCTGTCACGCAAGAGGTCGCGAGTTCGAGTCTCGTTACTCCCGCCAGAACTTCTGGCACATTACAAAGATGCTCTGCTGCAGGCCTTAGAACCAGTCCTAAATCCTTTTTATCCCCATATTTCGTCCTATTCCGGCTTATTTTTTGGTAAAATTTTTCAAAATATATCCTGATATTTATCAAAATTTTACCAAAAAAGCGCTCGAAATATGCCAAGATCTGGGGATAAAAAAGATCTAGGACAGGTTCTTAAATTCTGGCCACTTTTAATCAGTTACGTTCCGAAATAGTTACATTCCGAGATTCCAGAATAGCTACATCCCGCACTTTTTTTAGAGAAACGTAAATCACCGCAATGCCAAAAATTGCTGACAAGAATGATCCGCAGAGGACGCCGATTTTTACTTGGTCGAAGGCCAATTGATCGCCTAGAAAAGCTAGCGATCCAATGAAGAAACTCATCGTGAAGCCGATGCCGGTCAGGATTGCCACTCCGTAAAATTCCAACCAGCTTGACACCCCCTTAGAACTGCGCGGCAGATGAGTCAAACCAAGCTTAATCGCCAAAAAGCTGAACAGCATCACGCCAATTTGTTTGCCAAAAAATAGCCCCAAAATAATTCCCAGAACCAACGGATCAGACAAAATTTCTAACGAGAAATTGTCGATTCTCACGCCGCTGTTGGCGAAGGCAAAAAGTGGCAAGATTAAGAAATTTACAGTTGGTGCAATTTTTTTAATCAGCTTGTGCAGCGCATCTTTTTGACGCGGAATAAACATCGCCAGAAGTACTCCGGCAATGGTTGGATGAATTCCCGATTTCAAAACCATCACCCACAACGCCACTCCTAAAATCAAATAAGAAGAAATTCTGCTGGAATTTTTAAGACTCAAAATCGCCAATCCAAAAACGACTAAAAGCGCAAGAAAAAGATGAATTAAGCTCAAATTCTGCGCGTAAAAAATGGCAATGATTCCAATTGCCACCAGGTCGTCAAAGATCGCCAGAGAGATCAAAAAAACTTTGAGAGATTTGGAAACTTTTTTGCCAAAAAGACAAATTACGCCGTAAGCAAAAGCAATGTCAGTCGCGGTTGGAATGGCAAATCCGCGCAGATTTTTCGGCTGATCAAAATTGTAAAAATAAAAAATCAGCGCCGGAACAATCACCCCGCCACAAGCAGCAATTGCGGGCAGCATGGCCCGCGCTTTGCTTGAAAGTTCGCCCACAGAAACTTCTTCCTTCAATTCCAAACCAACCAGCAAAAAAAACATCGCCATCAAAGCGTCGTTGATCCAGTCGTGAATGGTTAGGTCTTTGTAAATTCCAACAAAACCAAGATTCAGCGGCAAATTGAACGCAAAAAAATCTTGGTAAATCGCGAAGTTTTCGGAATTGGCAACAAGCAGCGCGGCAGTGGTAGCAACGAGCAGCAGGATTCCTGTCGCAGCTTCTAGCTCGAAGATTTTTTTAACGCGTCTGAACATTTTAATGTGATTTTAGGGTGCGGCTTCAGCAGGGCCTACGCATGAAAATTCAAACAGACTCAGTCTAATCACCCTCCCCTTGAGGGAGGGTCGAACCGTGAAGCGGTTCGGGGAGGGGTCATGTTCGAGCACAAACTGGACCCCTCCCCGGATCGCTTTGCTCCCCGACCCTCCCTCAAGGGGAGGGTGATTAGACCGAGTTTTAATTTTTTCATGCGTAGGCCCTGGCAGCTTCAGGGCAAAAACGACGATCTTGATCCAGATCAATTACTTCCCGGAAAATTACTTTCTAGTTACTAACTCGGAAGCTTTTGCATTGGTTATTTCGAAAGGCCTGAGGAGTTACACCCTCGAGACATTTCGAAAAAATCATCCGAATCGTCTTTTTAGAATTAGAACCTGTCCTGAGTCTTTTTTAATCCCATATTTCGCCCTATTTCGGCTTATTTTTTGGTAAAATTTTTCAAAATATATCCTGATATTTATCAAAAAAGCGCTCGAAATATGCCAAAATCTGGAATTAAAAAAGACTCAGGACGGGTTCTTAGAATTCTCGCCAGGGTGTTGTTGACGAGAATCAAACTTTCGAAGAAAGGCATTTTCCAGAGTCTAACTTTTTAGCCTCATTTCTTTAATTTTTTTGCTAAAATTATGAAAACATTTCTTAAGCTAATAACGGCCTCAATCATTGGATTAATGGCCTTAACTTCAATCTCTTACGCTGGATCACAGGGGAAAAAATATCCTGACAAAAAGGTAAAAGATTCTGAAAAATCTGACACTTACCAATCAGGCCAACCTGACACCGACCCCTCTTCTCCACCAACTAATTAATCGCTACCCCCGACCAGAGTAGGTCCTGGTCGGGGTCACAGACCTTCACTCCTAAACCACCGGAGCATTTTTCAATTTAAAGAAATTCTGCCGCGACAAGTTGAGGATGAATTTCATGCTCACCAAAATTGTGACGCAGCCAATTATTTTGCCGAAGGTGATTGCTTCCTCCAAAAAAATCGTGCCAAAAATTGTACCAAAAACAGGAATCAACAAAACCACGCTGACTGCCGTTCTCGGACTCTCTTCAGAAATTAATTTGAAATAAAAAATGTAAGCGATGCCGGTACAAAGCGAGCCCAGACCAAGCAAGGAAGACGCAACTTTGGTGTCGATCAAATCAAAATCGGCAAAAAATAAACTCGGAGAAAGAATGGTGGCGGCAAACAAAACGCTGCCGGTAGCCATTGTTAGCGAATCAATATTTTTGTACTGAGCGAGGTACAAAGACGCCCCGGCGTAAGAAGCGGTGGCGACTAGAATCGCAATCACCGCCACGACGTAACTCCAGGTCATTTCCACCTCAGCCGCACCGCCAAAAGTCGTCATTGCAATCCCGACAATTCCAAACGCTACGCCCCAGATTGAGTTTTTGTCGACAACATTGCTGAGGAAAAAAATCGAAATCAGCACTTCAAACATCGGCACGGTGCCGTCCAAAATGGCCACGACTCCGCTGTCTAAAGTTGGCGCTGCGAGAGCAAATAATGTGAAAGGAAAGGCGGAATTAAAAAACCCGACAATGGCGTAATATTTAAAATTTCTTCTGACGAAAACTTTTTTATTTCTGAAGAGGCAAGCGCCATAAAGTATGACGCCACCTATTGCCAGCCGAGAGAATGACACAAAATAAGGCGACAAAACTTCCGCCGAAATTTTTGTAAAAATCGCAAAACTCGACCAAATAATTCCCAAAAAAATCAAAACGAAAAGATTGCTGTTTTTGTTCATTCGCACCTCCGATTTGCGTTGAGTGCAGCGCCCAAGCGTTCGCCGTAATTACCCGAATAATTCGCGATCCAATTAAAGCCAGAAAAATTTGCCTGAAAAATTTGCCGAAAAAATTTGATTTGGATCAATTCTCTTTTCGAGCTCAGGATTAGCCTCCCACGGACGACCGCCAGCAGCAACCGGCAACAACCAAAGGAGCAAATGAAAATCGCAAAGAATCTCATTGAAATCATTGGCAACACGCCATTGGTGCAGATTAATCGCCTCAATCAGTCGCGGGCGCGAGTGGTGGCGAAGCTGGAATACTACAATCCCACCAATTCGGTGAAGGATCGCATCGGCGCCAGCATGATTGAAGACGCCGAAAAAAAAGGCCTGATCACTCCCGGCAAAACAACTCTAATCGAGCCCACCTCCGGCAATACCGGAATCGCGCTGGCTTTCGTGGCAGCAATCAAAGGCTACCGGCTCATTCTAACAATGCCCGAAACCATGTCGGTGGAACGTCGCAAACTTCTGAAAGCTTACGGCGCAGCATTAGTTTTAACCGAAGGAGGACGAGGCATGAAGGGCGCAATTTCAAGGGCGGAGGAGCTCAGTTGCGAAATTCCAAATTCAATAATTTTGCAGCAATTCAACAATCAGGCCAATGTTGAAATTCACCAAAAAACCACGGCAGAAGAGATCTGGCGCGACACTGACGGTGAAGTCGACATTTTAGTTTCAGGCGTCGGCACGGGCGGAACCATCACCGGCGTGGCCTCCGTGATTAAATCCCGAAATCCTGACTTCAAAGCAATTGCTGTCGAACCTTCGGCAAGCCCCGTCCTTTCTGGCGGGCGGCCCTCCCCTCACAAAATTCAAGGAATCGGCGCCGGCTTCGTGCCGGCAATTTTACGCACTGATTTGATTGACGAAATTTTTCAAGTCTCCGACGACGACGCCCTCAGAACCGCGCGCCAACTGGCTTTGCAAGAAGGAATCCTGGGCGGAATTTCTTCCGGCGCCGCCGCTTACGCCGCACTAGAAATCGCCAAAAGATCCGAAAATGCCGGCAAATTAATCGTTTTCATTTTGCCCTCCTTCGGCGAACGCTACTTGTCCTCGGCGCTTTTTGAAAATATTGAGGGATGAAAGTGAAATTTGAATTCTTCGAAAATATTAAACAAAAAGACCCGGCGGCCAAAAGTTATTTGGAAATAATTTTGTGCTACCCCGGGGTGCACGCGATTTTTTTTCACCGCGTTAGTCATTTTTTAGAAAATCTGCACGTGCCTTTGCTGCCTCGCTTCATCGCCCATGTCAGTCGATTTTTAACCGGGATTGAAATTCATCCCCAAGCCAAAATCGGGAAAAATTTTTTCATTGATCACGGCTTTGGCGTGGTGATTGGCGCGACCACCGAAGTCGGCGACAACGTCACGATCTACCAGGGAGTAACCTTGGGCGGCAGATCGCTCGCCAAAATCAAACGCCACCCCACCATTCTAGATAATGTGGTGATTGGAGCCGGCGCTAAAATTTTGGGGCCCGTCACGATTGGCACTGGCGCCAAAATCGGCCCCGGCGCCATTGTCATTAAAGATCTGGAAGCGGGAAAGGTAGTGGTTGCAGCCACGGCGAGGGAAGCGACTAAGACTAAGTACGAGCTGGATTACTGCATTTAGGCTGGGATTGTTTGGATTGAGATTGTTTGGACTCTGAGATTGTTTAGACTGA
>CANDYP010000044.1 GCA_947425005.1 Rickettsiales bacterium
CTTTTGTCCGAGCTCGATGCAACGCCCCCCTGATAAGGGGGGTAGGGGGGTTTCTCGTCCCAGCCCCAATTTATTAAACTCAATTTATTTGATGAATTTGAAACCCAGAATTTCCACATCCGTACTCAAAAAATCCAACTTCACCGGCTCTTTTTTACACAAATCAGTCGACAAATATTTCATCGAAGAGTCGCAAAATATTGTTACTGCCGTTTGATTTTTCGAACCCTCTGCGATCAATTTCAAAGCCGCGATAAAATTTCCGCCCGACGAAATCCCCACCGACAAACCCGCGCGGTTCAGCTTCTGCGCCATGATGATTGCATCGCCGTCATCGACAGAAACGATCTCTTTCAAAGCTGTTAAATCAACAATGTCAGGAATGAATTCGTCGCTGATTCCCTGAATTCTGTGCTTACCAATTTTCTTGCCGCCTGTCGTCAAAGTTGGCGAATTGGCTGGTTCCATCGGATGGCAATGACACTTCACTTTGTGATCTTGGCAATATTTCAAAAAGCCCATGATGGTGCCACCAGTACCGACTCCGGCCACAAAATAATTCGGCGCCAAATCCAAAGTTTTGAGTTGGGCAAAAATTTCTTTGGCAGTGGTTTCAGAGTGCGCCGCGATATTTTCGTGATTGGTGAATTGCTCCGGGCAAAAAACATTTTCATTAGTCGCCGCATATTTTCTGGCTTCGTCAATCGAACGCACAAAGCCGCCTTGCTCTTTGGTGATGCGGATAATTTCAACGCCCAAAGATTCCATAATTTGGTAACGCTCCGAGCTCAACCAATCCGGCATGTAGATTCTAACCTTGTGACCCAAAGCGCGACCCAAGGCAGCGAAGGCGATGCCGGTATTGCCGCTGGTGGCTTCCACAATGGTGTCGCCAGTTTTAATCGCGCCTTTTGCGTAAGCTTTTTTCAAAATGTAAATCGCGATGCGGTCTTTGATGGAGCCGCTGAAATTGAAAGCTTCATATTTTGCGTAGATTTTTTTGACCTCGCCTTTGTAAGAAAAGGCAACCTCAACTAGAGGGGTGTTACAAAACCCAGCTTCAAGGGCTTGGATTTTGTCCAAAGATTCTTTTGTCATTTGATTATTTTTATTTTGTGAAGATTGCGATGAGCTCTAGATGCTTGGTGGAGTAGAATTGATCGAGGGCGGTGAGTTTTTGAATTTTGAATCCTGAGTCAATTAAAATTTTGGCGTCGCGGGCAAAACTGCTGGGATTGCAAGAAACGTAAATCACATTTTTTAGTTCGGATTTGGAAATTTCTAAAACCTGCGGTGAGGCACCGTTTCTGGGCGGATTGATGATTGCTAGATCAAAGTTCTTAAGCTCTCTTTTACTCACCGGGTTGGAAAATAGGTCACAAACTTCAGCTTTTATTTTGTGCGCCAGATTGTTTGCAGCGGCGTTTTTACTGATTGATTCGACCATTTTTTCGTCGCCTTCAAAAGCTAAAACTGATTTTACCAAATCTTGAATCGCGAAAGAATAAGCGCCAAAACCGGCGTAAATGTCGGCCACTCGCAACTGCGGTGAACCTCCTTTGAAAAAGGAGGCTGTCAGAAAATCACGAATGATTTTTGTAATGCTTGTGAGGCCTGGTTTTGTTGCTTGAATGAAGGTATCGGAGCCTAAATTAATTTTAAAATCTGGGTACAAAATTTGATTTTGGCGCATTTGAAAAATTGGCGCCAAGTGATCTTTTACGCGACAAGAAACGTTGAGATTATTTTCTTTGGCGAAGGCAATAATTTTCTGGGTTTGGGTAAAATTTAATTCTTTTTTTACGCCGAAAATTAGGTCCAAACCATTGTCGAACAAGGTCACGGTGACTTGCGTAAAAAGATTTTGTTCTTGAGATTTGAGGAATTTTTTCAGCGGCAAAATCAGCGCGGAAATTTCTGCTTCGGCAACAAAACAATTTTCGATTTCAATAATTCTGTTCGATTTCTTACCAAAAAATCCGAGCTCATTTTTACGATCAACTTGCAGATTTATTCTGCGACGCGAGTGAGGCCCAACCCAGATCCAATCAACATCGCTGTAGTGCGCTTCGATGTCTTTCTGTTTTAATTTTTGGTAATCTTTTTCTTCCAAATCCAAAAAATCACATCCGCCGCAATCGAAAAAATAAGGGCAGGGAGAAGTGTGGGGAGAGGTAATTTTTGAATTAGGCGATTGGCAGGATGTCATCTTTTTTTCTTTGTAAGAGGCGGGATTTAAGCAGGATATTCAAGCTGCCGGAGAGGTAAGCGCTAACGCCGTAAACTAACAATCCGACCGAAACCATGATTGTGAGCTCGGCGATTTTACCAAAATATTCAGCTTGGTAAAAATGTTGGCGCATTAGGAACAGCACTAGCGCCATCAGGAATGACGGAATCAAAATTAAGGCCATTTTTTTGGCGAAATCTTTTTCGAAACGAAAATGTTTTTTGCGGATTAGAGTAGTGATTAGCATGGTCAGATTCAGGTAAGTCGAAGCGACAGATGAGAGTACAATGCCGATGTAACCGAAGCCCAGAGCGAAAAAAATTACGTTAAAAATTACGTTGTTAGTCAAGCAGATGAAGGCGATTTTCATCGGAGTTTTAGTGTCGCCGCGCGAGAAAAATGCAGGCTCCATGACCTTTACCAAAACGTAAGAGGGCAGACCAAAAGAATAAAACATGAGGGCTTTGGCGACAAAAAAACTTTCGTCGGCAGTGAATTTTCCGCGCTCAAAAAGCGAGGAAATAATTGGGTAAGCAAGTACGGTCAAAGCTAGAGTGGCTGGGATTACCAGAATTAATCCGACTTCGAGTGCGGCATTTTGCAATCTGACCGCGCCGTCAATTTCGTTAGCTTTTATTTTTCGCGAAAGCGCCGGAAGTAAGGCGATGCCGATGGCGATGCCGATCATGGCCAGAGGCAGCTGGTTGATGCGATCGGCGTAATAAAGATAAGAAACTGCGCCGGTAATCATGCTGGCGAAAATGGAGTCAACCAAGAGATTGATCTGCATCACATTGGCGCCAATCACGCCCGGAATCAGTTTTTTAAAAAACTTTTTCATGTCCGGATTACATCTGGGCATTTTCGGATAAAGCAAAAATCCCGACTTAATTGTGAAAATAAAAACCCACAAAAATTGTAAAATGCCGGCGACAAAAACGCCCCAAGAAAGTGCGTAGGCGTAGTTTGGAACCATGGATCCAAAAACAAAAATTGAAGCGATTAATGTGAGATTGAGCACGATTGGCGCCGAGGCCGGAACGGCAAATTTGCCGACTGAATTCAGAACTCCTGAGCAGAGAGAAACTAACGAAATGAAGAGTAAGTAAAAAATTGTAATGCGGGAGAGGTTAACGAGGAGAAGCGATTTTTCGGGGTCAGAGAAGAATCCGGGAAATAAAATCTTCATGAAAAATGGCATGAAAATTTGCACTAAAATGGTGAAAATTAACAGGACGTAAAAAAGTAAAGAAAAGATATTTCTGACGAAAGTTAGCTCGGCATCTTTGCTGCTTTTGCCGCTTTGTTTGTCTTGTAACTTTTCGATGAAAATGGGCACGAAAGCTGAATTGAAGGCACCTTCGGCAAAAACACGGCGGAAAAAATTTGGCAGGCGAAAGGCGGCGAAGAAGGCGTCAGACAGTAGGCTGACTCCCAAATATTGGGCGATTAAAATATCGCGGACAAATCCCAAAACGCGCGAGAGGGCGATGTAAAATGAAATGGTGAAGATGGAGCGGAAGATGGGCATGGGAATGAAATTGTTTTGGAACGGACTTCGGAACTAGACCAACTTCTGCAAAAACTCGTCACTCAAATTTTCGGGCACGATTGTCACCGGAACTTTAATTTTATTACCAATTTTTTGGGCGATTTTAGGCAAAACAATATTGTCGCTAAGAGCATTGTGCGACTTGCCAAAAACCAGCATGGTGCAGGTTGGAGTGGCCTTTATTTCACGAATGATTTCAGTCATGATTTCGCCCTCGCGCACCGAAACGCTTGGCATGATGCCGATTTCTTGGTAGACCTCTTCCATTAATTTTTTGAGATGTTTTTCCAACTGCTGCCTTTTGTCTTGCGCGATCACCTTTGATCCGAAAATCAAATTTTTGTGAGAGGCTTCCATTACTGCTAAAATTTGGACGGCAAATCCTGATTTTTTTGCCTTGTAGCAAGTGTAGCGCAAAGCCGTTTTTGAGGCGTTGGCGATATCGATACAAACGATGATAGTCGGCGTTTCTGCGGGATTTTTGATCTCAGTCATAAATTGAAAGAATTAGGTTATTTTCCGATAAATCTAACAAATAAATAATTGGCAAGCCAGCCTACCACAAGCGCCAACATCACCGTAACCAGGCCGTACAAAAAAGATTCTTGGTAAGCAAAATCCAAGATTCTTGCGCTCCATCCCACTTGATTAACGTAGATTGGGATTGATTGGAAAGACATCAAGCTATCTTCGTTAATCAAATAAATCTCGACGGTGTAAATGCCGCGAGAAATATTTTTGGGAAAATTCAACATCACTTTGAAGAGGGTCTCGTCCAGAAAGTCGATCTTACTGGCCGTTGAGTAGAGATGATTTTTTTCAAATTTATCAATTAGTTGAATTTGAAATTCGTCTTGCTTGATTGCCGGGACTTCTTCGGAAAAATTAAATTTTAAATTATTTTTCCCGAGCTCCAAAAAAGCTAAGAGATCGGCGCTGAAAGCCGCGTCGCTGAAGGTAGAAAAGAGCGAATAATAGCTGTAAGAATCTTTAATTTTTAAGTGTTCTCCGTTGTGCCAGATTCCCAAAAATTTTTCTTTTTTAGTAATTAGAAAATTTTTCTTAGGTCCGCGCACTGCGATTACAATGTTGCCAGCGTCGCCCTTGGCTCCAAAAAGTAAAATTTTTGCGCCTTGGAATTTGGTGTCGATGTTGATTTCGTTGGTTGAAATGCCGGAAACAATGGGGCTGGCTTTGGCTTCAAGTGGCGTGAAGAGCGCTGTAGCGAGTAAAAATACGAGTAAAAATCTGATCATCTTTTTAGAACCTCAACCGTGTAAATGGCTTCTGGCGCAGCAAAAAGACCGAAGACCATTTTCAGACAAACCAAAAAAATCAGCAGCCCCAGAAAAGAACGCAGACTGTCTGCATCAACTTTGTAACCAGCTCTGGCGCCCATTTGCGCACCAATCGACGAGCTGATGATCATTAAAAACGCCAAGACGATGTCGACGGAATTATTGGTGACCGCTTGCAAAAATGTGGCGTTACTGGCGATGAAAATAATTTGAAATAGAGAGGTTCCGACCACGACGCTTGAAGGCATGCGCAAAATATAAATCATCGCCGGGATCATCATGAAGCCGCCGCCGATGCCCATCAAAGCCACTAAAATGCCGATGCCGACACTTAAAATTACCGGCACAAAAATACTAACCGTCACATCGGATTTTGGGAAATGCGCCTTCCAGGGTAAGCTGTCAATCCAAGTTAAAAAATTGTCGAAACGATCCGAATTCTTCTTTTCCCAAACGATATTATATTTTTTGGTGGAGAGGGTTTTGATGCTGTCAACCAGCATAACGATGCTGATTGCGCCGAGAAACAGCACGTAAACTAAACTGATTACCAGATCAATTTGTCCGGCTTTTTGCAAAATTCTAAAAAGCGAAACACCGAAGGTGGAGCCAATAAAACCGCCAACAATGAGGAATAATCCCATCTTGATATCGACGCTACCTCTGCGCAAATGACCCATCACACCCGAAACTGACGAGGCCACAATTTGGTTCGCCGAAGTGGACACAGCAACTGCTGGCGGGATGCCGATGAACATCAGAAATGGTGTCGCTAAAAACCCGCCGCCAATTCCAAACATGCCGGCCAAGAAGCCGGTAGCAAGGCCGAGCAGTAAAATTAAAATAATATTTACGGGTATCTCAGCAACTGGGAGGTAGATTTGCATTAGCTGATGATGAAAATTTTGTACTCTTGGGATGCCAATCGAAGCTCTAATTTTTCTCTAAACTCGGAAAAATTTTTATCTTCTGGAAGCTTGATTAGAGCCAAGGCGTGAAGTTCTGATTCGTAGAAAACTGACGACAGAATTATGCCAGCGGATTTTCCTTCGCAAGTAATTTCAGAATTTTTCTCCACCTCTTGCAGGCCAGAAATTTTAATGTGAAAAATTTTTTTACGAATCTGCCCGAGATAGTGAGTGCGCGCCGTCAACTCTTGTCCGACGTAGCAACCTTTTTGGTAATCAATGGCATTTAATTCGTCGAAACCAAATTCCAAAATGAAGGATTTTTCGTAAGTTAAATCTTGTTCACTTTTAGGTATTTTGAGTGAGATGCGCTTGAAATTGTAAGAATCTTGAGACTGCTGGGATTCGTTATTGCTGTAGCTTCTAAAGCCTAAATCAGAATGGCGGGGATCGGCAAATCCTTCACCAGAAAAATTCTGCGACACCACCAATTCATCATTTTTTTTCAACACAACTTGCGAACGTAATTTGTAGAAATTTAATTTTTGTAAAATCTCGTCACGTCTTGGGGCGAAGCAATCCAGCATTAATTTTTCGCCAATTTCAAAAATAAAAAAATCGTAGAGAAAGCGGCCCTGAGCGTTGAGCATTGCGGAATAAATCAGATTCGTTTCTGACGCTTTGTTAATGTCGTTGGTAATTAAACCTTGGAGAAATTTTTTGCGATCATCGCCCGTAAGCTCAATAATGGCGCGGTCTTGAAGGATTGTGGTAATCATTGATGTAATTCGTTTTGTTGAAACTTAGACTGAATCTGTGACGAGAAACCCCCCCCTTTCCCCCCCCCTTATCAGGGGGGCTTTACACCGAGCTCGATCAAAGCCCCCCTGATAAGGGGGGTAGGGGGGCTTCTCGTCCCGAACTCGAACCTATCCAATCATCAACTTCAAATTTTTTTCTAACTTTTCCAAATCAACCACCAAGCTGGCTTGGTGAAAATCTCTGACTCTGCTGTTTGGCCCCATCTCACATTCTTGGTAAAAATATTTTATTTTTAGCATCGCGGCCAGTTTGTAGTAATCTGTCACTGGCTTACTATCATAAGGCTTAGAGGCCATTTCCAAAACGGCAGAATCTTCTTGCATGAATAATAAATTAGTCAGACCAGCACCATGCGGCGCGACCAAATATTTTATTTTGGCGCAGATCGCCACTTGCTCTTCGTAAGAAAATTTATCAATGACCAGCTTCTTGAAACCATATCTCTCAAGCAACGCCACCACTTCTTTTTCATTTTCAACAAAACGTAAAACTTGCCCTTCGCGTGAAATGTAAATTTTTTCTCCAAAGCCAAGATCAGTTTTTTCGGCGCCTAAAGTCAGAATTTTACGCAGCTCATTAAACACGATTGGATTCTGCTGATACACTGTAACTAAAGGCATCTCAGCCACTTTAATATTTGATTTCCGGCGCAGAAAAACGATTTGATTTTTTTTGATGCCGAATTTTGTCAGAGACGCCAAAGCGAATTTGTAGCGCTGATATTTTTTTGGCAAAAAAAGCAGCGAGCCTTCGATCAAATTTTTTTCTTTCAAAGCCAAGAGTTTGGCCAAAGCGAAGATGTGCCAATGGTAGTAATTGCTGGTCCATTCGTCGGTGATTAGCAGGAATCTTTTTTTGCTAAAATTAAATTTCGGAAAAATAAATTTGAGAAAAAATCGGTAACCTTTTTGGTAGTTTTGAAAATTTATTTCGCTGATGCAGCTTTCGCTAAAAATCTTGAAATAGTTGAAGGCAACGCTGTTGGTACTGATGCGCACTTTTTCCAGAAATTTTATTTTTGGCGGCTCGCAAGTTTCAACACCGACAGTTTTAAAAATGTCAAATTCCGGATTCGCCGCATCAAAGTTAAGCGGCTTGGGATATTCGTAATTGATTGTTTGGAAGAGGTTCTGCATTTTTGATTTTAGTTTTTTGACACAAGATACCCCAACTTATCCCACATGAAAATTTTAAACGCAATTCACGCTCAATGTATTGGCGGGGTTGATCAGGTTTTTCGTAATTACGCAGAAGTTTTGGCCAAACAAGGTCACGAAGTTGCTCTTTTAATTTCCAACAATGGTAACGACAAATACGAAATTTCCGGCGTCAAAAAAATTTTCAAACTGAAAAATTCGAATCAGATTTCTGATTTTCTGAATTTGCTTCGAATCATTATTTGCTTCAAACCCGACGTCATCATTTGCCATTCTCGACGCTTGATGGGATGGATGAAATTTTTAAAATTCTTCACTGAAGCCAGGCTAATCAAGGCGCGATCAGTTGCGGTAAATCACGGCATCACATTCGAAAGGTCTCTGCGTTGCGATTACGTCATTAACATTAATGAGGAAATTTCTCACTTAGTGGTTGCTGCCGGCTTTGACAAAGACAAAACTTTTACACTAAAAAACGTCATTCGGGTCGATCAAAAATATCAGCAAAAAACTTTGCGGAACCCGCCGGTAATCGGAATGTACGGCCGCATTGAACCGCGCAAAGGCTTCGACATTTTGATCAAAGCTTGCGAGCTGCTAAAAAATAAAGGTCACGATTTCAAATTAAAAATCGGTGGCTTTGAAGTGTCGGAAAATGGCTACAATTGGAACGCGATCAAAGAACTTCTGGAGAGACACAATATTTCTGACAAATGCGAAATTGTCGGCACGGTTTTAGATCAACAAAAGTTTTTCCAGAACGTCGATATTTTTTGCATGCCTTCACGTGAAGAGCCATTTGGCTTGGTGACGCTCGAATCTTTTCTACACTCAACTTTAGTAATTTCCTCCAACACTGTCGGCGGAAAATTATTGATTAAAGACGGCGAGAACGGCCTGCTTTTTGAAAATGAAAATTTCTCCGAATTGTCTGAAAAAATAATTGGAGTTTTAGAAAACCCCGCTTCTTATGAGGCCCTAGCCAAAAACGCTTTCTTACAGCTTGAAAAAGAATTCAGCTTCGATTCTTTGGCCCAAGAGATGTCAAAAATTCTACCAAAAATTTGTCCGCAAAAAAAATAAAAACATCCCCAAGCTTGTCCAAAAAAGCTTTACCACTTTTTGCCCTAGCTCTCTTCGCCACCTCATGTTCACTCATAATGGATCCGATGCCAAAGAGCTGGCATCATGGTTTCAAGCCACGTCCCATGACCGGCACCAGAAATTTTCCTCCCGCCACCACTGAATATGGCAAAGGTTTTAAAGATGGTTGCCACACGTCATTCGACGTTGTTACCAAGGGTTTATTGAGTGACTACAACGAAAAAAAATACGATTTCAAAAGAATGCAGAAAAGCCCTGACTACAACACCGGCTGGTGGGATGGCATGGAGCAATGCACTTACATTATGGACTGGGACATCGTATAAATGCTTAAAAATACTGCTACGTTACTAGTTCTGATATTTTCTCTAAGCGGCTGCTACTTTCCCGACCATTCCGGCTTTTACAACCCGATCACCCTATCCATGAGAGTGCCAGACGGGCCGCCGGAATACAAAGCTGGCTGGTATGCCGGATGCAAAACCGGTGGCAGTTTAAAAAACTTCGCCAATAACTGGGTGTATCAAATGCCCAATGGTCCTGATTTCGGTAGTGGCGTTTATGCCCATGATCCCGTCTATCAAACCGGCTGGGGTCAAGGATGGTTCGCTTGCTCAATTCATGTTGGTGAATTTGTAGAACGTTCCCCCATGCAATTTCACCCACTTCAATAATTATGAAAATTGTAAACAAAATCTGTCTGGTTTTGATTATTGGAGCTTTGGCTTCATGTCAAAGCTACGTCGCCGAAATATTTCCAGAACGACCAACGCACAAAATGGATGACTCCATTGCCAACACTTCGCCAGAATTTCAACAAGGCTGGCATGACGGTTGTGAAGTCGGCATGTCCGCCGGCAGCAACACTTTTTACAAAATATTTTACCGCAATAATCGAGTTGATGGCTACAAAATGGCTGGCTCTCCTGAATATAAAACTGGCTGGAGTAACGCCTTTTGGTATTGCTATC
>CANDYP010000045.1 GCA_947425005.1 Rickettsiales bacterium
AAGGGGGGTAGGGGGGTTTTTCGTCACAAACTCAGACCAAAAACTCACACAAATTCCACATCTTTTTCCCAAAAAATAATTTCCCACAAATCCCGCTAGACAATTAATTTCTGCAAAAATAAAACTCGCCGCACAAACAAGATATTGTGTGGTTTTAGCAAAAATGCCACTAGATGTAGTTTAAAATCAGGCTGCGCTTGGTTCCAGCAAAATTCTCAAATTCCTAAAAAAATGTCCAAAAAATCCGTCACAAAACCATCCAAGTTAGCAGGCTCAACCTCCAGCCTAAAACTTCTTAAGCCCAAGAAAAAATTTGAAGTAAAAATCGACCACAAAAAAGACGAAAAACTCAGCAATTTCGGCAAAGCAGTTTTGAAAGATCGCTACTTAATGCCCGATGAATCTTACCAAGATTTATTCGCCCGCGTTGCCGCCTATTACGCCGACGATCAAGCTCACGCCACTCGCCTTTACGACTACATTTCCAATTTGTGGTTCATGCCAGCAACTCCAGTTTTAAGCAACGGCGGCACTGAACGCGGCCTTCCGATCTCTTGCTTCTTAAACGAATCCTCCGACTCACTAGAAGGCATTGTCAGCTTGTGGAATGAAAACGTCTGGCTGGCATCTCGCGGTGGCGGCATCGGCAGCTATTGGGGCAATATTCGTTCCATCGGCGAATCGGTGCGCGGCAATGGCAAAACTTCCGGCATCGTGCCATTCATCAAAGTGATGGATTCACAAACTTTAGCGATCTCGCAAGGCAGCTTGCGTCGCGGTTCTGCGGCGGTTTATTTACCAATCAACCATCCGGAAATCGAAGAATTTATTGACCTTAGAAGACCTAACGGCGGAGATCCAAATCGTCGCTCACTCAACTTACATCACGGTATTGCGGTTACCGACGAGTTCATGAAAGCCGTCGAAAGAGACGGCATGTTTGATTTGAAAAGCCCTTACACCGGCGCCACCGTTGAATCCGTTCGAGCTCGCGCTTTGTGGATTAAACTTCTGACCACCAGAATTGAAACCGGCGAGCCTTACATCCTCTTCATCGACGCCGTTAACAAAGCCATTCCTGAGCACCACAAAAAATTGGGACTAAAAGTTAAAACCTCCAATTTGTGCAGCGAAATCACGCTGCCCACCGGCATTGACCATTTAGGACAAGACCGCACAGCGGTGTGCTGCCTGTCTTCACTCAATTTAGAATTTTACGACGAGTGGAAAGATAATCCAAAAATCATCGAAGATGTCATGCACTTCCTCGACAATGTGCTGCAAGATTTCATCGACAAAGCACCAGATTTAATGCACAAAGCAAAATATTCTGCAATGCGCGAACGCAGTGTTGGTCTGGGCGTAATGGGCTTCCACTCATTCTTGCAAAGCAAAAATGTGCCAATCGAATCTGCGATGAGCAAGGTGTGGAACAAGAAAATTTTCCAACAAATCAAACAAGCTGTGGATGCATCTTCGAAACTTTTAGCCAAAGAAAGAGGCGCCTGCCCAGACGCTGCTGACGCTGGTTTTTCAGAAAGATTTTCTAACAAATTAGCCATCGCGCCAACTGCTTCGATTTCAATCATTGCCAATAATTCTTCACCCGGAATTGAACCATTCGCCGCCAACTCTTTTACACAAAAAACCCTCACCGGGTCCTTCAGTGTGCGTAACAAAAATCTGGTAAAATTGTTGGAATCGAAAGGCAAAAATACCGAAGATGTGTGGTCGTCAATCACGATTAGTGAAGGCTCAGTGCAGCATTTAGATTTTTTAGATGAGCACGAAAAATTAGTGTTCAAAACCGCTCAAGAAATCGATCAGAGATGGATGGTAGATTTGTCTGCCGAGCGTCAGGAATATATTTGCCAGGCGCAAAGTCTGAACCTCTTCATGCCCGGAGATGTTTCCAAAAAAGAATTGCACGAGATTCATTTCAGAGCGTGGAAAAAGGGTCTAAAAAGCCTTTACTACTGCCGCTCTACGTCGATTCAACGCGCAGATAAAGTTTCGCGCAAAGTTGAAAATGACGAAATGTTTAAGAAAGAAGTGGCGGCAAAAGTGGAGGATCAAATTGAAGAAAAGCCGCAAGAGAGTCAGTATGAGGAGTGCTTGTCTTGTCAGTAGTAAGTTTGAATTTGTGACGAGAAAATTTTGAGTGTAACTCGAAAAACCCCCCTACCCCCCTGACAATTACTTTAGTACTTGCAACTCACGCAAAAATTAAAAAATAATTTGTGAGTACAAGGGGGGTAGGGGGGTTTTTCGAGTTACATTCAATTCATCTCCAAACAAAACTTGCACTTTTAAAACCACTTCGTAATTTGCGCCGCTCATTTTTGCCGGACTCACCATCGGCAAAAATTCCTCCAGAAAATCTTCAAGTTTTACAAAAAGTTTCGTTTAAGAAATTTTTCGGGCCCCTTCGTCTAACGGTTAGGACGCCACCCTTTCACGGTGGCGATACGGATTCGAATTCCGTAGGGGTCACCATCCGCTTTCGCTGCGCTACAGCGCGATTTATCCGCTTTCTACCTCCCTTCGATTCCACTCTTCTTTGATGAATATTATTTTGGGAATAAAAAATTTTATTCATCGGCATCACCTTACTAAGCAGGCTTCTGGTTTTATTTTGGTTGGAATTATTTCGACCGTCGTTGGCTATTCGAGCTTCATTACTTTTCTGCGCTTATTTGGATTTCATTACCTCGTAGCCAATCTTGGCGGGTTTATTTGTAGCATTGGGGTAAGCTATTATTGCAACCGGCGTTGGACTTTTAAGGCACACGATTCCCAATATTTTTACCGTTATTTTTCCTTCTACTTAGTCTCCTTCGCCATCAGCAGCGCCTTGCTGAAATTCTTCGTTGAGTTTTGCGGAGTCATTCCCGAAATCGCCAACGTTTTCGTCATCGGAATCATGACCGGCATCAATTTCACGGGCGTGAAACTTTTGGTGTTTAAGAAGTAGTTTCACTCGCCTTCCAAATAAAAAAATTGTCCGCCTTTTTGGTAAAAATCTAAATTATCAATTTTGATTTTATTTTCTGCGATACAGCTCGGAAGCTTGTATTTAGCGGTCAGATTCACAATCACATCAAAGTCATTTCGACAGATTTCAGAAATTTTATTGCGCTTGAGCAGCACTAAAATTTTCTGATTCTTTTCAATCACACATTTCACTTCGTCGCAAAAAATATCTTTTTGCGGATGAGTTGTAAGAGACTTAAATTCCGCCTCACCCATCTTCTTCATCCAAGCCCTGCGCTTCTTGGACGGCCTTAAGTCTTTTGAAAAAACTAAACCATCTTCAACATTTAGGGCAAAAAATTTCTGCTTAATGTCGAATAAAATATCCGGTTTTTTGACGAAGAAAATTGTCAGGAAAGAAAGGCAAAATAAAAAAATTCCTACCAAGCGTAAGTGGCTTTTACTCAAACAAATCAGCAGCAATCCTAAAATGGCAACCACAAGCCCAAGGCTTGACAGATGTGGGCTTACGAAGTGAGAGAAATTTAAATCAGTCACAAAAATCGCAATCTTTTCAATTAGAAAAATTCCTCTCTCCATCAAAAGCAGAGCGTATTTTTCTAAATTTAGCGGCATCAAAAATATCGCCAAAAACCCCAACGGCATTACGAAAAAACTGGTCAGAGGAATTGCCAAAACATTCGCCACGAAGCCAAGCAAAGTAACGTTTTGGAAGGATCGCATCAAGAAGGGAGTAGTGGCAATTTGAATGGCAATTGAGATCAAAATTATTTCGAAAAAATATCCCAAAAAGCGCCACAAAAAATAGGAATTTCGGTCACGATTTTTGTAATCAACAAAACTGCACAACACCAAAATTGCTGCGAAAGAAAGTTGAAAACTAATGTTAAAAACCGCGTAAGGATTGAGTAGAATCAAGGCTAGAGCTCCGGTCATTACCGCTCTTTTTGCATTAATTTTTTCGCCGACAAAAAGCGCAATCAAAACTAACAACACCATTAAAAATGCCCGCTGCGCCGGCAGTGGGGAGTCGGCAATTTTTAAATAAAAATAGGTGCCGAAAATTGCTGCAAGCGCCGCGATTTTTTTGAGGTCAAAACGCAAAGTTAAATATTCGCTGCGCGACAGAATGAAGCGCGTTGCAACGAAGCAAATCGCGCTTGCCAGCGATAAATGGAAACCTGAAATCGACAACAAATGTGCCAGTCCGGAATTTCTAATTTTCTCCATTAAATCTTGAGAAATTTGGTTTTGATCGCCGATTAAAAATGCCAAAGCAATTGCGGCCTGATCACCTTTGAGCACGCCTAAAATTCTGCTGCGGATTTTTTCACGCACTGATAAAAACCAGCCGTCAGCGCTTGATATCTCTGCCTTCTGCAAAATTTTTGCTTCACCTAAAGCGTAACCGTAAGCGCCAATTTTTTTGAATTTGGCATCCAAAATCGCATCAAAATCATCGGGAAATTCTTTGGCCTTAGCAGGCTGCAACATCATGCGCACCGCGACCACGTCATTGACTGCGATGTTTTGAAAATTTTTTATTAAGTTGATTGAGATTTTTTGCGGCGGACTTGGGAAGCGCTCGCGGCCTTGAATTTCCTGCCACGCCACCTGTTGGTAGTTTTTAGAATAGTCTAAAAATTCGCGGTCAATTTCTTGGTAGTCCGGAAGATTTACGAAATTTTTTTGGATGGTTTTGGCACTGATTTTTTTTGGCTTTTTAGGTTTTTTCTTAGCTTTTTTCTTTTGGAGTTTTTTTGATTTTACTGCTTCATCGAGCTTGTCAGCAGACCCGGAAACAAGCTCGGGGTAACAATCAGTGACGGGGTGACAATCAAGAGTAAGGCGACTATTTGGAGCGGCCGCCACTCCGTCAGCATCAATTACAGCCTGATCCCCCTCCCCCACCACCTCTTTCGCCTCAACTACTACCTCACCCTCATTAGTTGTAACCTCATTGATGCCTCCACCCTCGGTTACCACCCCAGACTCTCCGCTTGTTACCACCGACCTTTCGGTTGTCCCACTGGACTTGGTTCTCGATGGTCCATTACGAGGCTTCCTCACCATCTTTTTCTTCTCCGTTTTTTTCTTTTTTATTTTCTTCTTCTTAACTTTTTTCTTCGACTTTTTGTGCTTCTTCTCCTTCTTCTCCAAAAATTTTGACTTGTACAACACTGGCTCTGAAATCACTAAACTAGCCCCTTCAACCCCATTCACCGGATTCAAAAACTTCCTCACCGACGCAACCTTCCCCACCCCATCCACATAAATTTTTCCCGTCACTTGCGCGGAAGAAATAAAAATTTTCTGATAAAAATGCGCGTAAAAACTCCCCAACAAAAACAGCGAGCATCCTAGAAAAATAAGGGATCGAATCGAGTGACGATTCAAAAAATAAAACAGAACAGCCGTAGAAAACAGCGCAGCCAGAACAACAAAATTCAGCAGAAAATTCCCTTCAAACGCAAAATAAAATGCCGCACCAAACCCAAACAAAACCGGCACCCAAAGCCAGAGATTGTCTTTTTCTGCGACAAAAATTTTTAAAAAAAATGTGGTAAGTTTTTGCATTGGTGGTGTGTGAGAAAAACACTCTAAGATTTAAGAACCTGTTCAAAATCTCGCTGCGACGAGTCGGAAATGGTGGATTTGCGAGCACCGCAGCGCAGCGTACTTATGGTACGTGAGCAGCGGAGCGCAGCAAATCCGCCATTTACGGCCGTCGCAGGTAGAGCTTTTGAACAGGTTCTAAGCAATTTTTCTTAGGGGCTTGATGGCAAAGGCGTATCCCAAATTTTCTAATATTATTTTGAGGGTTTGAAATTTTGGATTGCCATTGACCGACAGAGTTTTGTAAAGACTTTCTCGGGAAAGGCCGGTCTTTTTTGACAGCTCATTGAAACCACCTTTCGCAATTGCAACTTGTCTGAGAGCAACAAATAGCGCCTTCTCATCACCATCTTCGCGATATTCTACCAAGGCATCATTTAAGAAATCGTTAGCCAGTTTTGGATTCTTTTTTAAACGCTCCACCACGAAATCATCTAAGCCTTGGTAGTTAATTTTATTTTTTTCGACCTTCATAATCCCTCCAATATTCTTGCGCTTTTTTAATGTCTTTTTTCTGACTTTTTTTATCACCACCGCACAGCATAATTACAACTTTGTTACCATCCTTTCCGAAATAAATTCGGTATCCGCCATCAAAATCAAACCTCAATTCGTAAATGGCTTCACCAAGGTTTTTACAATCTCCGAAATTACCAAATCTTATTCTGTTAAATCTTTTTAAAATGCGCTTTTCAGAATCGCTTTCTAGATCATCAAGCCATTCAGAAAGAGGTTTTTTACCAGATGCGGTCTCGTAAATTATGACTTCAATTCCATCTATCATTGGTTCGAATTTTGTGGTGTTGGTGATGCTTTTTCCGTATCCTGTAAGATACTGAATTTCTTTATTTTTCAAATCAATTATTTTTCAATTCCAACACGATCTTCAAAGATCTGATGAAACTTCTGCTGCAATAATTTTTTGTCCGGCAGTTGAGTTTTGTACTCCGTGATCATGGCTGGCGAAAGGCTTCTGCTTAAGGCGTATTCCACTACATCTACATCTTGACCGGCGCACAATAAAACTCCGATTGAGGGATTTTCGTTGGGCTTTTTGACGTCTCGATCCAAAGCTTCTAAATAAAAATTAAGCTGCCCTAAATATTCCGGCTTGAAGTCGTTAGTTTTTAATTCGAAGGCAATCAAGCAGCTCAAACCGCGGTGGTAGAATAAAAGATCAACGTAGAAATCGCTGTTGCCCACCTGCAATTTATATTCTTCGCCGACGAAGGTAAAATCTTTGCCAAGCTCGAGAATAAAATTTTTCATTTGGCGAATGAGACCCTTCTGCAAATCCTCTTCGTTGTGCGATTCTGAGAGATTAAGGAATTCAAAAACGTAACTGTCTTTGAAAGCATTTTCGATTTCGGGGTAAGATTTTTTGAGGGCTGATGAGAAGGTTGCTTTACCGATCATGGCTCGCTCAAAAAGACAGCTTGAGATTTGACGGTCGAGCTCTTTGACGCTGTAATTTTCTTTGACGCCCATCCTCACGTAAAACTCGATTTCTTCAGCAAGTTTACAGCGCGAAAAAATCGTGCGGTGATGCGTCCAGCTTAGCTTGGCTAATATGCTTTTTCTGATGTCGTCTAATTGTGTCCTCGGCGAGGACACAATTACCAAATCAAGATTTCGGCTAGATTCTATTTTGAATTTTTCTTTAGAACTTGGTTCTAGCGAAGCGTAAGTTTCATAAAACTGCTTCATGCGATAAATTCCGCGACGATTAAAACCTTTTAATTCCGGATGATTTTTTTGAATAAAATTAGCCAACTCATCCACTGTTTTTTCGCCCCAACTAGACGCGGCAATTTTGATGCTGACGCTCTTCCCAACATTCCAATAAAGATTGATCAACTCAGCATTAACGGCGCGGATGGCGTTGTTGTGAGATTTTTTGATGAGGTGGATTATTTCGAGGAATTCTTTGTCTGACATGTGGTGTGTGGTGTGGGTTAGATTTATTTAAGGTTTCAAAAACCCCAAAAATTCGTCTTAAAATTTTTCCGAACGAACTCTTGATGTTTTTCTAAATCAGCTGCGGACACAGGAAAATCACGCTTTGGCAAAGTTTTTCTATTTTGTACAGCGACGATTTTTTTCTCGGCCAAAACGGCAATTTTTTCTTCTTTTTGAACAGGAGATTCGAAGGACAAGCCGCCTTGCGCCCCACCCATTAACTCAACGTAAACATCGACCAAAAGCTCGGTATCTAACAACGCACCGTGTTTGGTTCTTTTGGAAGTATCGATGTTGAAGCGCTTGCACAGGGCATCTAGCGAATTTGGCGATCCGGGAAATTTGTTACGGGCAATCGTTAATGAGTCGATGATGTGAGCCTGATCCAGCGCTGCCAACCCTAAAATTTTTAATTCGTGATTAAGAAATTTTACGTCGAAGGCCGCGTTGTGAATGACCAACTTTCCACCTTTGATGAAGTCTAAAAACTTGTGCGCTACGTGATCGAAAATCGGCTTGTCTTGCAAAAATTCGGTGGAGATTCCGTGAATTCTGAAAGCCTCTTGCGGCACTTCCCGCCTAGGATTGATGTAGCTGTGAAAAAAATTGCCGGTGCGAACTTTGTTAACAATTTCAACGCAGGCAATTTCAATAATTTTGTCACCGGTACGGGGATCTAAACCGGTGGTTTCGGTGTCTAAACAAATTTCGCGCATGTTTTATTCATTTCCTGAAATTACGCCGTCTTTGGGCTGACAAAAAGAACGGGCGGATTCTGATTTTACGAAAGCTGCAACCTCTTGAACCGTCTGACTCGAGAACTCTTTAGCTAAATCTTCAACTCGCGCCGAAAAAGCAGTATTTTTTTCAGAAAATAATTTTTTGAAAAAGTTGCGCAAAGCATGAATGTCGTCGCGAGCAATGTTGCGGCGCTTCATGCCCACAAGGTTTAACCCCGCTAAGGACGCACGCTCACCCATTACTAACCCGTGAGGAATTACGTCGTGCTCAACGCCGGACATACCACCAATCATGGCGCCGAAGCCGATGCGCACAAATTGATGAACCGCAGAAAGTCCACCAATCACAACGTGGTCGCCTAATTCTACGTGGCCAGCCAGCGTGGCATTGTTGGCTAGAATCACGTGATCGCCGACCACACAATCGTGAGCGATGTGCACGCCGACCATCAACAAACAATTGCTGCCGATTTTGGTAACCATGGCGCCGTCTTGCGTGCCCAGGTGGATCGTCACATGTTCGCGGATGCTGTTATTGTCGCCGATTACAACTTTTGATTTTTCGCCGCGGAATTTCAAATCTTGCGGAGCCAAGCCAATTGCGGCGAAGGGGAAGATGGTGTTATTTTTACCGATCTCCGTATCGCCCTCGATCACTACGTGCGACTTGATGATCGTGCCGTCGCCAATTTTAACATTGTCGCCGATGATTGAATAGGCGCCGATTTCGACGTCTTGGCCGAGTTGCGCTGCTTTGCTAACTACTGCCGTTGGATGAATTTTCTGAGTCATTATTTTTTCTCTTTGTCGACAATCATTGCTGAAAGTTGGGCTTCAGCTACTTTTTGACCAGCCACTATTCCTACAGCAGCAAGCTTCCAAACTGGTCCACGATTTTGCACAACTTCAACGTGAAGCTCCAAAACATCACCCGGGATCACCGGCTTTCTGAACTTGGCGCCGTCGATTGACATGAAGTAAACCAGTTTTTCTTCAGCTTTAAAATCGGGAGCCGAGGTGACCATCAAGGCCCCGGCTTGGGCCATTGCTTCGATAATTAACACGCCCGGCATGATTGGATGATCAGGAAAGTGGCCCAGAAAATGCGGCTCGTTAAAAGTGACGTTTTTGATGGCGACGATTTTTTTGTTAATCTCAAGTTCCACTACTTTATCCACCAACAAAAACGGGTAGCGATGCGGGAGCGACTTAAGAATTTTTTCAATACCGATGATTGTTGGAAGGGTCATGTTGTTTGAAATTTTGAATTAATAAAAAGGCGGGGGAATGGCTTGGAATATGCCTGAAACAAGTATTGCAG
>CANDYP010000046.1 GCA_947425005.1 Rickettsiales bacterium
CCTGATAAGGGGGGTAGGGGGGTTTCTCGTCCCAACTTCACACTAAAAAACAAATTAAAAAAATGACCAAACACCTTTTAATCCTGATCTCACTCCTCTTCGCAACCCCGGCATTTTCCCAGGAAATTGGCTGTGGCACCAAATATTCCTCTCTCGTCGTCGACGAATCCAGCGGGGATATTTTGTTCGAAAAAAGATCGGACGACACAGCCTATCCCGCCTCTCTAGTCAAGATGATGACGCTCTATTTAACTTTCGAAGCTCTTGATCAACACAAGCTGGATTTTGAAAAAACTTTAACAGTTTCGGCGCGCGGCGAAGAGATCGCCAAAGTGAATAACGGTAACACTTTGCGCCTCAAAGAAGGCGACAAAATCACGGTAAAAGAAGCGGTCTCAGCAGTGATTGTAAAATCATTCAATGAGGCTGCAGTCACTCTAGCAGAAGGGATTTCCGGCAGCGAGTGGGAGTTTGTACGCAAGATGAATGAGAAAGCAGCACAACTTGGAATGGCGAATAGCAGCTTCCGAAATGCTAGCGGATTACACGAAGAAGGGCAGTACACCAGTGGCTACGATCTAGCTCGTCTAGCGGTGGCACTCAAAAAAGACTTCCCGCAATATTACCCATTATTTGCGATGAAAAATTTTTCATTCCGCAAGCAAAAATACGGAACTCACAATCACGTTTTGCTCGAATACAAAGGTGCAGAAGGCATGAAAACTGGCTTCACCAACGCTTCAGGATTTAATTTAGTGAGTGCGGCTTCGAGAAATAATTCACGAATTATTTCGATCGTCTTGGGCTGTCCAACCCACCAAAGTCGCGACAAATACACCAAACAACTTTTGGATGTTTGCTTTAAAAAATTACGCGGAGAGCAGGTTTTTGCGAAGCTGACTAAGGGCTTTGATTACTGCGTGAAAGATGAGGATGTCGTGAAGCAGGCCGTGTTGGAACAAGCTGTTGCAGTTGCTCCTCAAGATGAGGTGGAAAAAGTTGAAGTTGTGCAAGTGATTGAGCAGAAGATTGAAGTCCCCGAAGAGATGTCTCTAGAGGCGTCTCGAGAAGCATCTGAAGAAGAGGTGGTGAAAGAAGCGGTACAGGCCGTGTTGCAAACGGCACCACAGGCAGTGCTGCCGGCGAAGAAAATACTAGTTGCAGAAATCTCAAAAAAGAAAATTCCGGAAAAGAAAATGATCTTAAAAAAATCGGCAGTGACAAAAAAAACAGTGACTAAAAAAACAGCGGTCAAAAAAGTTTTTAAGCTAAAAAAATCGCACTAACAGCAGCGGTTAATTCTACTCCATTTGTTTTTTTGTTGGGCTTCGAAGAAAGATTTTTTGTCGAGGGGAGGGGTATTGGGATGGTGTTTGACGTGATGTTGTAAATAATTTTCGTAAGCAAAATTTCCGTCAATGTAGTTTTTTAGGGATTTGAAGAGGGTTAGGAATTTTTTCATTTTTGGTTTGAGTTTGGGACGAAAAACCCCCCTACCCCCCTTATCAGGGGGGCATTAACTGGATAACCGAACTCGGTCTGAGCCCCCCTGATAAGGGGGGTGGCCGCATGCCGGTCACGGGGGTTTTTCGTCCCAGATTCTTTTCCCTTCAAACAACTCCTCACCCCCTCAATCACCACAATCCACAGAACCACCAAAAAGCTTAGCGCAATGTATCCCACCAGTTTTTGATTGAAGATTAAATCTTGAGTAAGGGCGATTTTTTCGGTGCCGATTACCAGGGCGTTGTCGAGTGCATTTTGCAAACTGCTTGCCTTTGCGAAGAAGCCGATTTTTTCGTCAGCAGAAAAAACTTTTGTGAGTACGGCTGAAGTGGTAACTACAACTAAAAAAGCTAAAGGAATTGCCGTAACGAAGGCGTATTTTTTCTTGCCACTTTTGACGATTAAAACAGTTGCCAAAGACATCGCAATACCAGCAAGCATCTGGTTCGACATTCCAAAAAGCGGCCACAAAATATTAACGCCACCACTTGGATCCATCACGCCCAAATAAAGAAAATAGCCCCAAGCCGCCACGATCAAAAAGCTGGCTAAAATGGCCGAAAAAATTGACGAATTATTGCCGAGAGGTTTGTAGATATTTCCCAGCATGTCTTGAAGCATGAAGCGGGCAACGCGGGTGCCGGCGTCCAATGTTGTCAAAATAAAAATTGCTTCAAACATGATGGCGAAGTGGTACCACATTGCCAGCATGCCTTTACCAAATGTGCCGCCGAAAGCTGACGAAAAAATGCTGGCCATTCCAAGTGCCAAAGATGGAGCGCCGCCGGTGCGCGAGAAAAGTGAGTTCTCGCCCATGTCGCGTGCTAGGCTATCCATCTCATCCACCGTCACGGGGAAGCCCCAGGAGGTGATGGTTGCGACTGCTAATTGAGCATCTCCGCCACCAAGTGCGGCATTGGGAGAGTTGACTGCAAAATAAACTCCCGGTTGCAAAACGCAGGCGGCAATAATGGCCATGATGGCGACTGAGCCCTCGAGTAACATGCTGCCGTAACCGATGAGGCGAATATCTTTTTCGCTAGAAATAATTTTCGGCGTAGTGCCGGAAGCAACCAAAGCGTGAAAGCCGGAAATGGCGCCACAGGCAATCGTAATGAATAAAAATGGAAAAATTTTGCCGCTAAAAACCGGGCCGGAACCGTCGATAAATTGAGTGAGAGCGGGCATTTGAATCTCGGGGCGGAAAATTAAAATCGCCACGGCGAGTAAAAAAATTGTGCCCAATTTTAAAAATGACGAAAGGTAATCACGAGGCGCGAGCAAGAGCCAGACTGGCAGTGTCGCCGCGAGAAATCCGTAAACAATGACCGACAAAGCTAAAAATCTGGCGTCGCGATCAAAGATGTAAGACAGCGCGGAATCGTAGTGGACGATCTTTCCGCCGTAGACCGCGAGTAAAAATAAAGTGATGCCGATGACGCTGCCCTCTAAGACGGCGCCGACTCGGATGCGTGAAATGTAGAGCCCAATAAACATCGCAATGGGGATTGTCATTGAAACGGTGAAAGTGCCCCAAGGGCTGTGCATCAAGGCTTTCACGATGATTAATCCTAGAACCGAGATTAATATTACGATGATTGCCAAAGTGCCAATCATGGCGGCGTAGCCTGCGACAGCGCCGATCTCGTCTTTGATCATTTGTCCTAAACTTTTTCCGTCACGTCTTACCGAGGAAAATAAAATCACCATGTCTTGCACAGCGCCGCCCAAAACTGATCCGATTAAAATCCACAAGACGCTGGGCAAGTAGCCGAACTGTGCCGCCAAAGTTGGGCCAATCAGCGGACCTGGTCCAGCAATGGCTGCGAAGTGATGTCCGAAGACAATCCATTTATTTGTCGGAACAAAATCTTTGCCGTCATTTTTTTTGTGAGCGGGAGTGATGCGAGTGTCGTCAATTGCTAAAATTTTTGCGGCGATGAAGGCGCTGTAAAAGCGGTAAGCTGTGAGTTGTGTGCAAATGCAGGCGACGATCAACCACAGTGAAGAAATTTTTTCGCCACGAATTACGGCAATGCCGGCAAAAGAAATAGCGCCAATAATTCCGATAAAAACCCATGTCGCTAAGTCGCGAAAATCTTTTTTCATTTTTGTTGTAATTTTTTTTGTGATCAAAAAAACTGCGCCCGACAAAAGCGAGTTTCAAACAGATTGGTGAAATTGTAGACATCTTGCCCCGCCAGTAAAATCAACATATCTCAGGACTTCATGACAGAAAAAAATACTCTTTCGATTTTGGAAAACATCAAGAAAAAAATGCAGAAGTTTGACCAAAAACCGAAAAAAATTGAGACGGTTTCTGACGTGAATGATGAGTTCGAATACATCTCTTCAAGTAAGGGAAAAGCGCCGGAAAAATATTCTGATCGAGAAGAAAAATCGTCGATTGAAAAAGAATTGTACGAGACTTCTAAAGAGATGACGACACCTCTAGATCCAGTAATCTCAACTCCTCAAGTTGAAGAAGTAATTAAACCAGAAATAAAATTTGAACCGAAAATTACGTCGGGAAGCGATGATTTAAATTTGGATGATTTGGGTTTGGATGACGAAGATGATTTTGATTTGAAGATGGAAAATGATGTGGCGATCGCTTCGCAACCACTGCCGAATAATCCAGCGCCTCAGCCGGTTGCAAGTGAAGAAGTTGCAGAAGAAGAGCTAGATTCAGAAGAGTTAGAGCATGAGGAAGATGATCTAGATTTAGACTTGGATTTGGATGAAGATCTCGAGGAAGATGTAGTAACGGATGCGGTAGCGCAAAATCCTCAAGCAGCTCCCACGATGGAAGATGATTTAGATCCCAAAGAAGAATCAAAAAAAGATGATGATGACATTGATCTCGATGAATTGTTAAAAGAAGAAGAGTCGGAGAAACAGCCAGAGCCTTCAAAACCAGCAGAAGTAGCTCCTTTGAAGACGGCGGAAGTAGCTCCTTCTAAAACACAATCAGATATTGATGAAGAGGATTTTTTAAAAGATTTAGATTTGGAAGAAGAGGCTACAATTAAAGTTCCACAAGAAGAGAAAATCACAACCCAGAGTTCATTAAATAATGACGACGATTTTCTTGATGACATTGATTTGGATGAAGATGATTTGGCAGAGGCCGCTCCGAAAGTAGCTCCTTCAGCTCCTGTTCAAGAGGTGCCAGCGCCAAAGATTTCTGAGCCGATGAATTTTGAAACAGCTCCGCAAGAAACCAAAAATATTTCCGAACCTAAAATTTTACGCCAAGAAACCGTTGAAGAAGCTTCGCAATCAATCAAAAAATTAATTGATGCTGGTAGCATGATTAACGACATGAAGGGCTTTTCACAAAATCATCCGATTTTTACTGAGATCGCCATGCAGATTTTGGAACCAAAATTAGAAGCTTGGTTGAACGAACATCTTCCACAATTAGTTGAAAAAATTGTGCAGGAAGAAATCAAAAAAATTATGCCCAGAGGGTGAAACTGATT
This sequence comes from Rickettsiales bacterium, assembly GCA_947425005.1. Classification (GTDB taxonomy): domain Bacteria; phylum Pseudomonadota; class Alphaproteobacteria; order Rickettsiales; family UBA1997; genus UBA2645. The sequence continues at coordinate 4,992 of CANDYP010000046.1, forward strand.
GTAATTTAACCGCTGCGTTGGTTAATTTCACCTCTCTCATTTCTGAAGAATCGAATTCAACTTTTTTAAATCCCCCCAAAATAATGGATAAGTTCAACACTGTCAGTTCAGTTGCTGCGCCAATGCCTCTGATCAATATCGACACCGATATGATCATCCCAAAACAGTTTTTGAAAACGATTAAAAGAACTGGTTTGGGTAAAAATCTTTTTCATGAAATGCGTTTCGATCTAGAAGAAAAAGAGATCGCTGATTTCGTTTTGAACAAACCAGCTTACAGGCAAGCTAAGATCTTGGTTGCCAAAGATAATTTTGGTTGCGGATCAAGCCGAGAACACGCTCCTTGGGCTTTAGCTGATTTCGGAATTAGCTGCGTTATTGCACCATCTTTCGCTGATATTTTTTTCAACAACTGTTTTAAAAATGGCATTCTGCCAGTCATTCTGCCGTCAGATCAGGTTTCCGAATTATTAGAATTCGCCACTGATGAGCAAAATAGCATCACCATCGATTTACCCAAACAAGAAGTTCGCGCTGCCAACAAAATTTACAAATTTGAAATCGACAATTTTAAGAAATATTGCTTGCTCGAAGGGCTTGACGATATCGGCTTAACTTTGAAAAAAGAGGATAAAATCCAAAATTTCGAAACTCGTAACAGACAAGAAGTCTCTTGGCTTTATTCCTAATCCTACCAACCAAAAACTACTACAAAACATGACAATTCTAGCAGGAAAAAAAGGTCTAATCATGGGCGTTGCAAATAACCGCTCAATTGCTTGGGGCATCGCCGAAGAAGCAAAAAAATACGGCGCTGAATTAGCTTTTACTTACCAAGGCGAAGCTTTGCAAAAGCGTGTAGAGCCTTTAGCTGCCTCTGTCGGATCTGACATCGTTCTTCCTTGCGACGTTAACGATCCTGAATCTGTTAAAAAAGTTTTTGAAGTTCTTGAAGAAAAATGGGGCAAGTTAGATTTCCTGGTTCATGCCATCGCTTACTCCGACAAAGAAGAACTGCGTGGCAAATATTTGGACACTAGCCCGAGTAATTTTGTGAACACGATGAACATCTCTGCCTTCTCTTTAGTTGCGGTTTCAAAAGAAGCTGAACCTCTAATGAAAAAAGCCGGCGGCGGAAGTGTCATCACTTTAAGTTACTACGGCGCTGAAAAAGTAATGCCGCACTACAACGTAATGGGCGTTGCCAAAGCTGCTCTCGAAGCAAGTGTGCGTTACCTTGCAATGGATATGGGTAAAGACAATATCCGCGTTAATGCAATCTCTGCCGGTCCAGTAAAAACCCTGGCAGCTAGCGGAATTGGTGACTTCAGACTCATCTTCAAATGGAACGAATACAATTCTCCACTGAGACGCAACATTGATTTAAAAGACGTCGGCGGCGCTGGCGTGTTCTTATTGAGCGAACTCGGCTCCGGTGTTACCGGCGAAGTTCTTCATGTTGATGCGGGATACCACATCGTCGGCATGAAAGCCCCTGACGCTCCTGATATCTCAATCGTAAAAGATAACGAATAATTTTAAAAAGCCGCCGGGGCAGTTGACCGGCGGCTTTTTGTTGACCTACGAGACAAATATGTTCATCAACCACGACCCTTTCCTCATCATCATTTCATCCCCCTCCGGCGCAGGCAAATCAACCCTCTGCCGCATGGTAGTGCAAAATGATCCTCTGATTAAACTTTCGATCTCCGTTACAACCAGAGCGCAAAGACCTCAAGAAGTTCACGGCCAACATTACTACTTCATCACCAAAGATGAATTCCAAGAAATGGCCGAAAAAAATGAACTTCTAGAAAAAGCCGATGTCTTCGGCAACAATTACGGCACGCCCAAAAAACTCATCGAAGACGAATTAAACAACGGCAACTGCATCCTCTTCGACATTGACTGGCAAGGCGCCAGACAGATCAAAGAAAAATTTGATTCTGACTCCGTAGTCTCAATTTTTATCCTGCCGCCCTCACTCAAAGAATTAGAAAGAAGATTGCGCGGTCGCGCTCAAGACCCCGAAGAAGTAGTGCAGGGCCGCATGAAAAAAGCCCAAGACGAAATCAGCCATTTCGGCGAATACGATTTTATTTTGATCAATGACGACCTCAACAGTACCTACAACAAAATCCGCTCCATCATCGAAAGCAAACGCAGCGCCAGAATCTCTAAATCCGATTTGCAAAAATTTGTTTCAGAGAATCTAACTTAAAACCTCCTCCATGCATCAACTCCTAGACTCCTCAATAAATTTCCTAGCCCATTTCATTGAACAAGTCGGCTATCTCGGCATCTTCATCGGCATGTTTTTGGAAAGCACTGCCTTTCCACTTCCAAGCGAACTAATCATGATCCCAGCCGGCATCGCCGCATCTTCCGGCACGATGAACATCTACATCGTAATTACAGTCGGAGTTTTAGGAAACGTCGCCGGAGCAATATTCAGTTATTATCTGGCGGCCTTGGCGGGCAGGGTGGTTCTATTTAAAATCGGTAAATATTTATTCATCAAAGCCGAAACAATCATCAAAGTTGAAGAATATTTTAAAAGCCACGGACCTATCTCAATATTCATCGGAAGGCTCTTACCGGGCTTCCGGCATTTCATTTCCCTGCCAGCCGGCATCGCAAAAATGGACATCAAACTATTCTGTCTCTACACCACTTTAGGCTCCGCCATTTGGACCGCAGTTCTAACCTTACTCGGTTTTGAAATCGGCGAAAATCGCGAACTAATCGAAAAATACATCCACATCATCATCCTGTGCTGCATCGCCCTCTGCACAATTCTAATCGCCGGTTACTACGTTTTTTCCCGCCGGAAGAAAATTCAAAAAACAGTGGTGAGTGGGGGAAGGCGGTACTGAGTTCGTGACCACAAACCTCCCTACCCCCTTGTACTCACAAACTTATTTTTTAATTTTTGCGTGAGTTGCAATTGCTAAAGCAATTGTCAGGGGGGTTCTTAGATTGAGTTCGTGACCACAAACCCCCCTACCCCCCTTGTCAGGGGGGCTTAAACCGAGCTCGACCAAAGCCCCCCTGACAAGGGGGGTAGGGGGGTTTCTCGTCACGAACTCAGTAAAGTTTTTCACCACAAACTCATTTCAACAGTCCGGCATTCCAACAGCCCAGCATTTCAACAGTCCGACATTCCAACAGCCCAGCATTCCAACAGCCCAGCATTTCAATAGTTCAGCATTTCAACAGTCGTCCAACATCTCAACAACCAGACCCCCAAATTTCCCTTGCCTTACCAAGTCAGAAAAATAATTTGCGCCGCTCGTTTTGAAGTCTGATTAGACTCTCTCTACTTATCTTAGTCGAAACACCAATAAACTAAAAGTATGCCAAACCCACTCACCACGGCCCTTCTTCGGGGCCTTCACGCAGCAGTTTTAGATTTCACTCACGCTCTTTCTCAAGTTTTTTCTCGAACTTTTTCCCGCCTCGCTCACCACACCACCAAGCTTCTAACCCACGCCGCCATCCTCGGATTAATCTTTAATCCCATCGCCGCTCTCGCGCAGACTTCCGCTCTTCCAATTACTCCCGACGGTTCCACCAACACTCAAGTAACCCACACCGCTTCCGGCATCGATCAAGTAAACATCGCCGCTCCCAACTCCTCGGGCCTGTCACACAATCGCTTCACTGATTACAACGTGAACACTTCCGGTCAGATCATTAACAACTTCTCGGGAAGTGGGGAGGGCATCACCTCCGGACATGGGGTCACCGCAATCACTTCAACTCAGATCGGCGGACTAGTCACAACCAATCCCAATTTAGTTAATGCCGGAGGAGTTGAAGCTCGAGTTATTCTTAACGAAGTCACCTCCACCAATGATTCCCAACTCTTAGGCTACACCGAAATCGCCGGCCGCCAAGCCGAGCTCATCATCGCCAATCCAAATGGCATTGCCTGCTCCGGCTGCGGCTTCATCAACACTTCCCGACTCGCGATCATCGCCGGTAAGAGTGAGTTTGACGCTAATAATAATCTCAACTTCAACCTCACGCCTGCCAGCTCATCTCCAACTCTAACCAATCTCAACGGTAGCAGCGGAGCAACCATCCCTCTAATTACAATCGAAGGTCTAGGTCTCGACGCTGAACGAACCACCGCCACCGACATCATCTCCTCCTCAATCAAACTAATCTCTACCATCTACGGCTCCACCAACACCACCGTCACCCTCCGAACCGGTGAGGGAATCTACGCCCCCCTGATAAGGGGGGAAGGGGGGTTTCTCGTAAGAAATCCGGATCAGAGTTTGCGTCAACAAACGCAACCGAGTTCTGGTCCACAAACCCCCCAGGCTCCGAGTTCTGGTCCACAAACCCCCATGACCGCTGCTCGCTCATCCCCCTTGTCAGGGGGGCTGAGCACCGAGGGCTCTTCAACATTCAGCTCTAACCCCAACCCCGAACTCTTCGCCATCGACGCCTCCTCCCTGGGCACCATCCAATCCGGCCGCATCTTCCTCAT
>CANDYP010000047.1 GCA_947425005.1 Rickettsiales bacterium
TCTCTGATCACCGTCCCAACTTTAAAAATCGCGACTGATTTTTTTTCAGCTTTTTTGCGGAACTCTTCAACTAAAGAAGGATCAATTGCCACCACGTAGCGCGACTGATCTTCGCCAAAAAATAAATGTTTTTTGTCGCAATCGGCCTGGGTCGCCAAAGATGAAATGTCGACGTCACAACCAAATTCATCGCCCGACATTTCGAACAAACTAACCAGCAAACCGCCGTCAGAAATATCGTGGCAAGCGTTGATATTTCTGTCCTCAATTAATTCTCGCACAAATTCGCCGTGCTTTTTTTCTTCTTCTAAATTTACGAAAGGAGGATTTTTTTTGCTGTCAATTTTCAAAATTTCGCGCTCGAAAAGTGAAACGCTGATGTGGCCTTGAGTCTTGCCAATCACGAAGATTTCGTCGCCAGCTCTTTTGAAATTTAAGTCACATCTGTTGTTTAAATTTTTAAGTAAACCTACGCCGCCAATTGCTGGAGTTGGTTGAATTGCCTTGCCATCAGTTTCGTTGTAGAGCGAGACGTTGCCTGAGACAACAGGGTAATCTAGAGCCTTGCAAGCTTCGGTAATTCCCTGAATCGCCCGCACAATTTGACCCATCACTTCCGGTTTTTGCGGATTGCCGAAATTCAAACAATTGGTGATCGCGAGCGGCTTGCCGCCCACTGCCGAAATATTTCTGTAAGTCTCTGCCACTGCCTGTTTTGCACCTTCAAACGCATCCGCTTCAACGTAACGTGGCGTGCAATCTGTCGTCATCGCCAACGCCTTTTGCGTGCCGTGAACCCGCACCACAGCCGCATCCCCCCGCGTGTAAACCGTGTCATTCATCACCTGCGAATCGTACTGCTCGTAGATCCATTTTTTAGATGCGATGTCTGGAACCTGCAGGAGAGTTTTTAGATTTTCGAGAATCATTTTTTCGGAAAAATATTTTTAAAATTATGCAATTTGGGACGAGAAACCCCCCTACCCCCCTTATCAGGGGGGCTTTGATCGAGCTCGGTGAACGCCCCCCTGATAAGGGGGGTAGGGGGGTTTCTAGTCCCAACCTCTTACTAACTACCACAACTGTTCAAAACCACCTCAACCCGCCCCTCCCAAAACTCCTGAATCACCACATCCGGGTGGTATTTTTTTACCACTTCCAGGTCAACGTCACAAGGGTACTGGTTAGTGTGGATGGCGTAGGAAAAATGTTGGGAAATGAAACGGAATAAATCGCCGAAGTAGGAATCTTGGTAAACGAAAAGTCGGGGCAAATTTTTATTTTCGTTAGAATAAATTGTCACGTTGTGAAAAATTTTATTTTCTTCCGCGGTGGCTTCAAGCTGGTGAATTGTCTCCTTAAATTTCGGCTCCAATTCGTAATTTAAATTTTTGTTGTCCGTTCCCATGATGTCAGAAATGTCGCCGCGAATGTACTCGTTAGCGACATCTTTAAATTTGCTGCGCGGATTAGCCACAAATCGCGGATCTTTTTTTGCCAGGATTTTTATGATCTCCACGTAAGCCGCATGCGCGCCTCGCCTGTTCCAGTGGGTGTCGGTTTCTTGGTAAACTTTTTCTTTAAGCTTGGCTTTTAACAAAATTGGTCGCGCATCCAACACCGGAAAATCCGGATATTTTTTCTTCAGCGCCGTCAAAAATTTGTCGATGCGATGTGGTCCCGATGGCTTGATGTAGTCGGGCAAAAACTCGGGGTAAATCGAAGTTTTGTCCGCCGCGATGATCAGCAGGTAGTCCATTCCAGCCTTTTTCACCTTCTGCCAATTTTGCGCAAAATGTTCGACGCCGCGATTGACCAACTCGTCAGAAATTGTCGCCTGCCCCGCGGCGTCCAACAGTGAATTGTAGTTGTTGAAGTAGAACCAGCCGTCTTTTCCAACCGCCACTCGCGCACTAGGAGATTTGTCAAAAGCCTTGTCCATCAAGCTGCTGTGCCAAGAGATTAAACTTTTACGAAAGCCGTAATTGTCGCTAAAAAATGCGTCGAATTTTTGCGGGTAAGATTTGATTTCAGACAAAGATTTTGGCAACTCCGGCAGTTCTAGCGGCTTTCTTTTTTCAAAAAGTTCTTTGACTGGCGAGAAATTAAAAATGCTGTCAAGCGTTGGTAGCGTAATTAGAAGCGCGAAGGCTGAGAGTAGAAATAGGTTCTGAAATTTAATTTTTTTCACGGTTGGTTAGATGAATTAAATACCTCTCGATCTAAGCCCCCCTGATAAGGGGGGTAGGGGGGTTTCTCGTCAAGAGCTTGGAGTTTTTTTAAAAAATTATTCCGAATTTGTGAAGAGAAACCCCCCTACCCCCCTTATCAGGGGGGCTTAGATCGAGGTCTTTATTAAAACTGAAAATAAATAAATGGATTGTGCGTTGAGGCGGAAATTCGGATCAGGCAAAAAACTAAAGTTGCGAGTAAAAATAAATCAAAACCCGCCAAAAATAATTTATTTTTGCGGATTAATTTTAATCCCAGATTTCTTGGCAATGGCGTGAAAGCAATTAGCGCCAGGGCCGCCGACATCCAAACAAAATGTGATTCGATTAATCTGCCGACGTCATTTGAAATTACGTCGCTGCCAACATTAGCAAACATGCTGTGCAAATAGCTGAGTGCGTAAGTTAAATCAGGGCTGCGGAAAAATACCCAGCCGACCATCACTATGAAAATGGCGTAGAAATGTTGCAGCATTTTCGGCAAAGCAAAACGTGCTGGCGCCACGCGCTCCGCCACCAGGAAGCAACCGTGAAACATGCCCCAGACGATGAAATTCCAGCTGGCGCCGTGCCACAATCCACACAGAAAAAATACCAAAACTAAGTTGAAATACTGACGGCCCACAGAAACGCGATTACCCCCCAAGGGTATGTAAACGTAGTCGCGGAACCAGGCGGAGAGTGACATGTGCCAGCGTCGCCAAAATTCTTTGATCGATCTTGAGATGTAAGGGTAGTTGAAATTTTCGGGGAATTTAAAACCGCAAATGCGCGCCAATCCTACCGCCATGTCAGAGTAGCCTGAGAAGTCGAAGTAAATTTGTAGCGTGTAACAAGCGATGCCGACCCAGGCAATTGGCGTGCTCAAGTCTGTTGCTGGCACCGAAAAAATTACGTCCGCCAATTCCCCAAGCGGGTTGGCGATGATTACCTTTTTGCCCATCCCGATGGCGAATCTTCTGATTCCGTAAGCCACAAAAAATAAATTGTGGCGACGCTTGTTCAAATATTTTTCGATAAAATTGTAACGCACAATCGGCCCGGCGATGAGCTGCGGGAAGAAGGCGATGTAGAGCGCAAGGTCGAAAATATTTTTCTGCGCTTTGCATTTGCGACGATAAATGTCGACCAGGTAGGAGATGGCGTGAAAGGTGAAAAACGAAATGCCAATCGGCAGATGAACCTTGGCGAGCGTGATTTGGTAAGGCGAAATTTGGTTAAAATTTTCCACTAAAAAATTGGCGTATTTGAAGTAGCCGAGCAGCGCCAAATTAAAAAAAATCGCGAGCGGCATGACCAGAGTAGGCGCAAGACCTCCTTTGCAAAAGGAGGTGGCACAAAGTGCCGGAGGATTTCTCGAGCCAAGTTCGGAGTTTGTCTCGCCAAATCCTCCGTCGCTACGCGCCACCTCCTTTTGACTCACAAACTTTTTGTTTTTTTGAGTGAGTTGCAATTGCAAAGCAATTGTCAAAGGAGGTCTACTCCCGCTACAAATCCACAGGCCGAAAAAATAATTCCCCACAATCGAAAGCAGGAGAAGCCAGAGATACTGCGCCTCGCCCCAGGAGTAGAAGATCAAGCTGGCGATTAGCAGCAAATAATTTTTGTATTTTTTCCCGACCAATTTTTGCGGCAAAACAAAATACAAAAACAAAGTCAGCGGTAAAAACGCGAACAGAAAAATGTTGGAGCTGAAGACCATTTTGTAAAAATAAAATTGAAATTGGATTACTTGACATTCCAAGAAATTAACTAGAATTGCTCCTAGGTAAGCGCAAGAAATGTAGAGGTCGCTCTTAACGAGTGGCAGCCCAAATGGGTGGGATCCTCGTCTCTTGGGACCTAAATAAAATGTTGCAAGCCCTCGAGGTTAGAAACTTCGGGGGCTTTTCTTTTGGTCGTTACCAAATCTTCTGGCCACAGTTTTAAGCCGTAGCCTAAAACCACTTCCTTGTGTCGGTAAATCGTTTTTTTTAAATGCGCGATGTAAGCAGATTCTGTTTCGCCGTACTGATTTACTTTTACGGCAGAGTGAATTCCTGAAGCCACCGCATCAGCAACCTGCAGCCCCGCCAATCTTGAGTGTTCGACCGATCGAATGCGATCCGGATCAATTACTTTCCAATCAATTTGCACCTCTTCCGATCCTCCCTCAACTTCTTTGAGCAATCTCCGAAGGTAATCACGGATTTCTTCGTAAGACATGTTGCTGCGATTGGAAAAAATTACTTCACAAAAACCATCCCCATCTCCTTCCTTTATCTGATCACGACAAAGCCACGACACACGCTCCAGCAGAAGTCTGGTAGCATAACGGTAAAGTAAATATTTTTTATTTTGGAATTTTTCCGGCTCTTTGATTAGCGGCTTGTGGATTAAAATGCTTACGGTTCGCACCGGCAATTCACCAACTCTCCTGATGTAAGGAACACGCTGCTCATGCCTCAAATTCACAAAATGTAACGGAGTTTTAGGAGGTTTTTTTAAAATTTTACGCACCTCTTTCAAACAAGAGACCCTTTGCAAATCATTGCTCTTGCGTACTACAACTGCCGTCAAAACAAACCAACGAGAACTGCCGCTACCGTCAGCGTTAAAAACAAAACCCTCATCCCCCGATTCATCGATGTAAGCAACAAAACTGGATTTCATAAATTTGGTGATTTTTTAATTTTGAATTCTTTTTCCATTTTTGAAACCGCGACGCAGGCCGTGGCGTTTCCTACCAAGTTAGTGATGGCGCGGGCTTCGGACATGAAGCGATCGATTCCTAGAATTAAAGTGAGGCCGGCGAGTGGTACGGTTGGTAACACGGAAAGAGTTGCGGCCAAGGCTACAAATCCGCTTCCAGTAACACCGGCGGCGCCTTTGGAAGTGACAAGTAAGACAAAAATTACACTTAAAATTTGGGAAGTTGAAAGCTCGATGTTGAAGGCCTGAGCGATAAAAATAATCGCCATCGTGAAATAAATGCAAGTACCGTCGAGGTTGAAAGAGTAGCCTGACGGGATCACCAAACCAACAATTGATTTGGGACAACCAAACTCTTCCATTTTTTTCAGCATGCCCGGCAAGGCGGATTCGGAAGAGGAAGTGCCGAGCACCAAAAATATTTCTTCTTTGATGTGGCGCAGCAGCTTGAAAATACTGGAGCCGCAGAGTTTTAGAATTCCGCCCAAAACTAAAATCACAAAGAAAAAGCAAGTAACGTAAAACGAAATCATCAGTTCAGCAAGTGGCGCCAGAGCAGCAATTCCGTACTTCCCCACTGTGTAGCTCATCGCGCCAAAAGCACCTACCGGCGCCAGTTTCATCACGTAGGAAATGATTTTGAAAAGAATTTCGGAGACTTCGTGAATGCCTTTGAGCGCAATCTGAGCGCGCTCTTGCATTGACGACAAAGCTAGGCCGAAAAGAATCGCCACCAACAAAATTGGCAGGATTTCGCCCGAGACAAAAGCTTCAAAAATTGTCGTCGGAATGATGTGTAGCAAAAAATCTACGAAAGAAATGTGCGGCTTAACGTAAGCCGAAATCGCCGCAGCGTCAATCGTCGCCACGTCAATGTTCATGCCGCTTCCTGGCTTTAAAAAATAAGCCACTACGAAGCCAATCATCAAGGCCACGCTGGTCAAAACTTCAAAATAAATTAGAGTTTTGATGCCCACTCTTCCGACTTTTTTTAGGTCACTTCCGCCCACAATCCCCAAAACAATCGTGCAAAAAATAACCGGAGGAATGCACATCTTCACCAACTTGATAAAGCCATCGCCCAGCGGCTTCATGGCCTGTGCCTTTTCCGGAAAAGCAATTCCAAAAACAATCGCCAAAGCCACGGCAATCAAAACTTGCAGGTAAAGTGAGTGACGAATTTTTTGGACAATCATTTTGATTTTTTGACTAAGGAAATTTTAAACAAAGAGTGTGGCCGGTTTTTGTCGAGCAGCAATTAGATAGGACAGATTTCACTGTCGAAAACTTCTTGAGCAAAAAGTTTTCTTGATTCATCAGCAAGAAAATGTCGACAACGTAGCGACCACAAACATCGATGTAACTGCTCCAACATTGCTCAGAATTAGATTTTAACCGACTGACGAAAATCAATCTTTTTTTCTAAATCCAGCAAAATCAAGCCTTTGCGTGGTGTGCTGTGTCAAAAATGGCTTGCTAAACTCCCTCGCCAAACCAAGTCTTTTGGCAAGTCTTTTAGCAAATCTTTTGGCAATTTTCTTAAATTATTTTTTTTAAAAATGAGTAAAAGCAGCACAGCAAATCTAAGCAACAGCAGCGCATTTGGTGACCCCTCCTCTCGCTTCAAACAGTGCGTTCAACACGCAGCTTTGAGAACACAAAGCTCAGACCTTGCAGAAGGGCATTTAACAAAATTTGGTGCGAAAAATTTTAAAGAATTTTTGAAATGCCTTGAGATTCTTAGTCTGGATGACGAGGAGTTCTTCGAGGCAATAATTTCCACAATTGATCACGAAAGCCCCAACAGCACCAATCCCCAATTCTTCCACCAATTTTTACTAAACTTTCAGCAGCTTTGGACAGAGGCTACGGTGGCGGCTGAGCAACAAAAAGCTGTAGCAATCTCCGACCCCGTTGCTCAAGGAATTGCTGCTCAAGGAATCTCGGCAAAAAAAGGAGGCAGCAATTCATCCAAGCAAATTCTGAGACAAATGCATTCGGAAGTACAAAGACAGTTCGGTGCAACAGCAAGCCATGCCAGCAGATTTGATGACGACATCACAGACGCAAGAACCATCGCCGGCATCACAGTTGGCTACTCCGAAACCATCGGAACCGACCGTCGCACCCAAGAAGACACCTTCGTAATTGGCAGCGGAAAATGTGACGATTCCAAAAAACTTCCACGCGCGTTGCAAAATGAATTCCTCAATCTGGGAGCGCGGATCAAAAAATTTCAAGCAGGTCAGCATCCTGGATTTACGTACGTAGGATCAACTGCAGTGGTCTCGGTTTACTCCACCGACCAAAAACTAACTGTCGCCAATTGTGGCGATTCACGAGCGGTGCTGTTCGTCAAACATCCCGACAATCGGGTAGAATTTCACAGACTCACTAACGATCACGACCCGGCAGATATTTTTGAAAGAAGCCGCGTAGAAGCCCTTGGTGGAGAAGTCAGCATCGGCGACGGGTTCAGCAGCTGCAACAGAGTCGGCGCTAAAAATAATTCGCACCTTGGCTTGGCGATGTCTCGTAGTTTTGGCGACTCTTCCACGAAAAATTCACAAAAAAAATGCCTGATCTCGCACGAACCAGACATCTACCAGTACGACGTTAAAAATATTTTGAACGCTGCCGGTCAAGGAGCGCAAATTTTTCTGCTCTCTTCTTGCGACGGGCTTTACGAACGCGATCTGAACGAGGCAACTTACGCTCAACATTTGCAAGACTGGTTTGCTGAAAAATCCGGAGGGGAAGCCGCCGCGACAGGATCTTCCAGCTCTGCAGCAGAAGCTAACGCCAACAGCGCTCAATCCGAACAAATCGCGGAGTATCTCAGAAACCGTGCCATCCTGCATTTAAGCACCGACAACGTCACAGTTTGCTTTGCCGACATTACCCAAACCCCAACCAAACCACTGGTGATCGGCGTCTTTGACGGCCACGGCGGCGACACAATTTCACTCAGTTTGGCAGCAGAATTTGGCCGATCTCTTTTGGACGAAAGTGCAGAAAATGTGATTCATCCCGCCACTGCAAGATCAGTCGTCCCCGCTTACTCGAGCGCGGAACTTGCCTACTTCCGCTTTTCCGACGAATTAGATGTGGAATCCGAGCAAAGCACGGAAGTTAACTCTGTCGCTGATGCTGCGGAAGATGCTGACTCTACTAATGTTGCCGCGGGGATTGATTGGTTTAATTCCGAGGTCGACTCTGCGGGTGATGCGGCTGATTTTGTACAAGTTGTTGTGGAGGAGGAGGCTGACATTCCTGAGGAAGCTACCGCTAGGATAACGATTGATTCTGCAGAAGAAGCCTCCGAAGCCAGGTCCGCCGTTTCAACAACAGCTTCAACAACAGCTTCAACAACAGCCTCAACAACAATCTCCTGTTCCAGCGCCGTCTCGTTGCAACGCAACTCAAGCCAGACCCAATCCCATAGTTAGAACAAACCCCGACCAGCCTCTGAGATTTTCGTGACGTCACGAAAATCTTTAAAAACGCTTCGTCGCTTTTTTCGCTTCGCTCAAAGACGACTCACGCCAGGGTTTGCGTCGCTTTGCTCCTGAACCCGTTTAAAGCTAAAAATAACCGTTTAGGTCATTTTTACGGCTACGCCGTCGCTTTAAACCCAAGGACGGTCGTACTCAGGAGCGCTTTCAGACAAAGGCTCCGACGGGATGTCAGCGTAAACTTCGCCGCGCATTTTGATCACGACGCGGCCAGTGTCGGTAACAATTCCGATCACCGCGAAGTCTAGGCCCCACTTGTCAAAGATCGCTCTGGCGAACTCTTCTTTTTCTGGTTTCAAAATCATCAGCATTCTTTCTTGCGACTCCGAAAGCATGATTTCGTAAGGCGTCATGTGGGTCTCGCGTTGGGGAACATTTTCCAAATTCAGTTCAATTCCAGTGCCACCTTTGCCCGACATTTCGAAAGACGACGACGTCAAACCAGCCGCTCCCATGTCTTGAATCGACAAAATGGCGTCCGATTGCATCAATTCCATGCAGGCTTCAAGCAAAAGTTTTTCGGTGAAAGGGTCGCCGACTTGCACGGTTGGACGCTTGTCTTCGTCGCCCTCTTTGAATTCGTCCGAGGCCATCACAGCGCCGTTAATGCCGTCGCGACCGGTTTTGGATCCAACGTAAACCACGGAAGCGCCAACTTGCGAGGCGGCGGAGTAGAAAATTTTGCTAGAGTCGGCCAAGCCTACCGTCATTGCGTTGACGATGATGTTGCCGTTGTAACTTTTGTCGAAAGTGACTTCGCCGCCGACGGTCGGAACCCCGATGCAATTGCCGTAGCCGCCAATTCCCGACACTACGCCGTTGACCAAAGTTTTAGTTTTTGGATGATCGATGTCGCCGAAACGCAGCGCGTTTAAATTGGCTACGGGCCGCGCGCCCATTGTGAAGACGTCGCGCAAAATTCCACCCACACCCGTGGCCGCCCCTTGGTAGGGCTCGATGAAGGACGGGTGGTTGTGACTTTCCATTTTGAAAACCACCGCCTGG
>CANDYP010000048.1 GCA_947425005.1 Rickettsiales bacterium
ATCTTCTTTGTGAGATTGGCCGGGGTCGCGGAAATGGACTTGAATGTCGATTAGGCCGGGAGCGAGGACGTGACCTTTGCAGTCGATTATTTCGGCATCCGCGGCGGAAATATTTTCACCAAAATCAGCAATTTTGTCGCCAATTGTTAAGAGAGTTCCAAGCTTGTCGTAACCCGATTCCGGATCAACAATGCGGGCGTTTTTGTAGAGGATTTTTTTGTCGGAAGAAATTGGCTGCGCGTACGGAAGACTGAACTTTGGCATGTTTTTAAAAATTTAATTGCAAAAAATTATTCACCAAAACCCATGTTCATTGCTCTTTTCTTAATATCAAAAAATAAAGGATGTGGGGCTCGAAATATCCATTTCGAATGAATCAATTTTTTGCGGCAGGATTTTGTTTGAAGCTAAGAACTGCACTAACCTAATCATCTCAACTTTTTCAGTTGATCGTTTGCTAACAGTGACTTCATCTGCGAAATCGCAATCTCATTTAGATTTTTCAATCTCTCACTTTGAGATAAATTTTGTCTTATCAAAACAGAATTGATGCTTTCTAAATTCGTCATTACAACCAACTGTTCCAAGGTTGCATTATCTCTTAAATTTCCCTCAAGATCAGGATTTTCTTTTTTAAATTCAGCGGCGGTTTTGCTAAATAAAACAACATTTAACAGATCTGCCTCATTAGCGTAAATCGTTGATACTTGCTGCTTGGAAAGAGTTTTTGGAATTAGATTTTCTTTGATGGCGTCGGCGTGAATACGGTAATTTATTTTTGCCAAAGTGCGCTGCAAATTCCACTCTAACTTGAGGCGATTATTTTCATCTTCTTTGAGACGCTGGAATTCTTTAATGAGATAAATTTTGAACTCAGCGCTAATCCACATGCCGAATTCAAAGGCAATATCTTTGTGAGCGTAAGTTCCGCCGTACCTTCCCGCCGTTGCTTTCAAACCAATTGCCTTGGTTTTCTCAACCCATTCTTTAACGCTGATTTTGTAGTTATTGAGACCTACCTGACTTTTAATTACGGCGAATTCGCCACAATTAAAATTAGGATTGTAAACGCTTTCCCAAATTCCAAGGAACTCAACGGTGTTGCGGTTTCTTAGCCAATCTGAAATGAAGAAATCACCGTCCTTGGCTTGCAACATGTCGGTAAGCGAAATGTAGTCGCCTGCGTCAGATTTTAAAATTGTGATTTTGGTATTTTTAACGGTGATGCTTTGGTTTTTGTTTTTCATTGGTGAATGGGTTTCATTAATTAGTTTACGAGATTTACTCCCACTCAATCGTTCCCGGTGGTTTGGATGTGAAGTCGTAGACCACGCGGTTGATGCCGCGGACTTCGTTGATTATTCGGCTGGCGACGTTGCACAAAAATTCGGAATCGAAGCGGTAAACGTCGGCCGTCATTCCGTCGATTGAGTTTACAGCGCGAAGGGCAAGAACGTTTTCGTAAGTTCGAGCGTCACCCATTACGCCGACGGTTTTGACTGAGGTTAAAACCGAAAAGGCTTGCCAAATCTGGTCGTAAAGGCCGGCTTTGCGGATTTCTTCAATGTAGATCGCGTCCGCTTCTTGCAGCACTTTTATTTTTTCTGGCGTGACGTCACCAATGATGCGAATCGCAAGCCCAGGCCCTGGGAATGGATGACGGCCGACGACGTGGTCCGGCAAGCCCAATTCTTTTCCAAGCACGCGCACCTCGTCTTTAAAGAGCATTCTGAGCGGCTCGAGCAATTTCAATTTCATCTTTTTTGGCAGCCCGCCAACATTGTGGTGCGACTTAATGGTTTGGCTCGCGCCTTTATTGGGGTGAGAAGATTCAATCACATCCGGATAAAGTGTGCCTTGGGCTAGGAAGTTGGCGTCTTTAATTTTTGCCGCCTCTTTGTCGAAGACTTCAATGAAAGTTTTGCCGATTATTTTGCGTTTTTTTTCTGGGTCAGAAACGCCTTTAAGCTTAGAAAGGAATAACTCTGCCGCATCTACATAAACCAGATTTGTGTGAAATTTTTTGTCAAAAATTTCTCTGACTTGCTCACCCTCACCTTTTCTCAAAAGACCGTGATCCACAAAAATGCAGGTCAATTGTTCGCCAATTGCTTTGTTAATCAAAGCAGCGGCAACAGATGAATCCACGCCACCACTGAGTCCGCAGATCACGTGATTTTTGCCAACTAATTTTTTGACTCGCTCAATTTCTTCTCTCTTAAAATTTTTCATTGTCCATTTCGCTTCGCAGCCAGCAATGCCGATTACAAAATTTTCAATGATTTTTTGACCTTCAATTGAGTGCACAACTTCAGGGTGAAATTGCACGCCGTAAATTTTACGTTTTTTGTCGGCGATTGCAGCGTAACGGGCTTTTGGCGTTCTGGCGATTACTACAAAACCTTTTGGAATTTTGCTAATGTGGTCACCGTGACTCATCCAAACTTGCGGGTTTTTTACTCCTTTAAAAAAGTAGAGATCGGAAATGATTTCAATTTCAGCTTTGCCAAATTCGCGCTCAAAAGATTGTCCGACTTTGCCACCAAGTAAGTGACAGATTATCTGCTCACCGTAACAAATTCCGAGAACCGGAATTTTTAAATCGAAGATTTTTTTGTCAACCGTGGGGGCATCTTTTTCGTAAACTGAAGCGGGACCACCGGAAAGAATAATGGCGCGAGGGGCGATTTTCTTGATTTCGTCAAGCTTGATGTCGTGATTTTTTACTTCGCAAAAGACACCGAGTTCGCGAATTCTGCGCGCAATAAGTTGAGTAACTTGACTGCCGAAATCGATAATGAGGACTCTGTTGGACATGGGGGAGGAGTTAGTTGGTTGTTAGTTGTTAGTGCTTAGTTGTTAGTTGTTAGTGCTTAGTTGTTAGTGCCTAGTGGTAGGAAAAACCCACTAACAACTAACAACTAAGCACTAAGCACTAACCACTAACCACTAACATTAGCTGAGAATTGATTTTGAGATTATTGTTTTGATCTGGTTGGGGGAATGTTTGCGGGTCAAAATTTGATTTATTTCTTCGCACAAGTCTAGCTGCAATTTCAACTTCTTGGCGATTTTGGAAACGGCTGCGGCAGAGAATTCGCCCTCGTAAGTTTTGCCGGTTTCTTTGGCGATTTCTGCGTAAGACTTTCCTTTAGCCAGCAAAACTCCAAGTGAGTTATTGCGCGATTTGTGGGATGAGCAAGTTAGAAAAATGTCGCCAAACCCTGCAGCGTGAATGACATCAGTTGAGGCATCTAGCGCTTTGCAAAGTAACTGAATTTCTGAAATTCCTTTCATTACCACTGCCGCTTTGGCGTTCACTCCTAAGCCCAACCCGTCAACAATTCCGCAACCAATGGCGATTACATTTTTGACAATGCCACAAATTTCAGCGGTGCGCGGATCTTTAAAATATTGTGCTTGGAAATTTTTGTTGCTCAGAACCTCGGTGAGTTCAGTGGCCAATTTTTTATTTCTGGAAGCGATTGTGGTAACGGTTGGAGCTTGCTGCGCTACTTCAATGGCAAAATTTGGGCCCGACAAAACGGCGTAATTTTTAATGCCGCTGATTTTTTCGAAAGCATCGCTTAGAAGCAGCAAAGACTTGTGCTCAAAGCCTTTGGAGCAAATTACAAAACCACAGTTTTGTTTGATTTTGATTTTAGAAATTTCCTGAAAAATTTTAGTCGCGCTGGAGCTTGGCGTCACGATGAAAACGAAATCAGCTGATTTTATTTCTGCGGAAAAATTTTCAATCGCCGTAATTTTTTTACTTAATTTGACCTTCGGTAAAAATTTTTGATTGGTGTGTTCGCGATTAATTTCGTCGACGATTTCTGGACGGTTGGCGCTTAAAAAAACTTCGTGAGAATTTTTTGAGAGAAGATTGGCAATCGCCGTCCCCCAAGCTCCGGCTCCAATTACAATAATCTTTTTGCTTGCGAGACCATTTTTGTGCGGAGCAAGTTGAAAATTACTCGCCTTTCGGGCTGCGTCATTTCTCATTTTATTTTAAGATAATTGTTACGAGATTTTTTCGATTAGAGCTGTCGCGAAGGCTGTGGATTTTTCATCAGCGAGCGACAGATGAATTACAAAATTTTTAACTTCGAAGTGGTTTTTGATGAACTCTTCTTTGCCGTTTAAGATTTTAATAAAGGGTTTTCCAAACTGGTCATTGTCGATTTCGATATCTTTAAAATCAACTCCCCTGCCGATTCCAAGGCCCAAGGCTTTTGCAAAAGCTTCTTTGGCGGCAAATCTTTTAGCGTAAAATGCGGCGCGTGGCGAAAAATTCTCGTCACCAATTTTGATTAATTTCGCCTTCGCAATTTCGCTTTGCGTAAAAATTTTTTCTTCGAATTTTTCTTCGAATTTGAAAAGCAAATTTTGAATTCTGCTGACAGAAATTAAATCATTTCCAATGCCCAATATCATTTTGATCAAAAAAAAATTGTATGTTTGGTTATTCTATTTTTAGTTGCGGCTTACATCTGCATACGCCCATCAAAATCTCAAAATCATCGATCTAGTTCAAGATGCTATCCAGCAAAAACTTTGTTATCACTATCGGCAACTACGGCGCGGTTGTTGCTTTGCACGACAATAATGACGTCAGAAATAAAATCTTTTTGGAAGAGCTATCCGAAGAGTCAAAAATTGACCTCAGAAACTTATTTAACAAAAATGAATCTACTCCAATATCAGTAATACTCGACACCATCGACCAAAGCTACAAGAAGAAATCCTACCCATCGATTAAAAGAAAAGACCTCCTTCACATCATCAAAAGAGACATGGCGAGTGATGGTGATAAAGAAAGTTTTAAAAATTTTATCCTCACCGACAACAAAAAAACCGCCGCCGCAACAAAAACTTTAAGCAAACAAGAATGCCTTTTTGTTTCCACCTCCAACTCAGAAACAATCAATAAATGGCTTGAGTTTTTGCTTGATATGCCAAATCGCCTAATTGGCGTTTACATGCTTCCAGTTGAATCTTTTCAACTGTTCGAACTCTTAAAAAGTGACATCAAAAAAGTCTCAAAAGTTAGAGGAAAATCTAACGATCTCTACTTCCTGATTGTACAAAATAAAGTCAGCGGAGTTAGACAAGTCATATTCTCCGAGCGCGGCATCGTTTTCACTCGCGCCGTAAATTACAATTTTGCAGAAAAAGATTTTTTAGAAAAATACGAGCAAGATATTTACAGCACTTTCGAATATCTAAAACGCCTATTCCCCGACATCAGAATTTCAGAAATTGACATTATTAACATTTTCTCGAACGAAGTTTTAAACAGCATAAAAAGCATCGGCTCCTCTGAATTGAACTTCATAAACTACACCCCTTTTCAAGCTGCCTCAAAAATCGGATACGATAAATTACTTCCGGAAAACGCCAATTACTGCGACTTACTAATGTCAAAAGTTTTTGCGAAAAGTAAAAAAATCTTAAAATTTACGACGCCTCGCATTAATGTTTTAGAGAGGTTTTTTAACGCTCTACGACTGTCCCGCTACTTCAATGCACTGCTGGCAACCATCGTCATTGTTACTGGTGCCGTCGTCTTTTTCTTCAAAGATCAGACTAAAGAATTATTGGCCAAAGTTGAGATGGAAAAAATTGCAGCAACTCAAAACTTAAACAGGGTGACGCTACCCACTCTTGAAAGCGTAGAATTAACCGAAAATGGTAATCCTCTCGACATCGAGAGAGTTATCGATTTTGGAAAGATAGATGAAAATCTAGCAGACGTAGGAGTCGACTTCAACCAACTCTACATCAAGTTGCGCTTCTTGAAAGATAGCGATGCTAGAGTTTCCTCATTCTCGTACACGCTGCCGTCTTTTAATTCTAAAAATCCTACACCTTCAAAAAAATACAGCATCTCGTTTAAGGGAGAACTGACAAACAAAAGTGGTGACATCGATGACCTCTTCAAAGCCTTCGACTCTCTTACAACAAAAACTAAAAAAATTTTCGAAAAGGACGAAATACGCTACTCCGACCTACCTCGCAATATTGACTTCGTACAAAAATACTACACCTATCCCATCGACTTCACGATATCAGGAAACTCGGCAACGCCAGCTGCTAACCCGCCAGCTAGCCCAGCACCTAACCCACAAGCATCAAACAACCCAGTATCAAGCAACTGATGAAACTTCTTAAGTTACGAAAAAAAATCATTACCAATCTTGTTGTCTCTGGATTTCTTTTGGTAATTTTTGGATCAACTATTTACTACAACGTACTTCAAAAAAAATCTGCTCAAGACCAGGCTGCAGTTGTGCAATCCGAGATTTCTACGATCAACGACAAATATGCAGAGCTAGAAAACAAAGCTGCCGAGATCAAAAAATATCAAGAAGCTTGGAAAAATATCAGCAGCTCTAAAAAGGTCATTGGCAACATCAAGATGGACGACATTAACGCCAAACTGAATCTCGTCGCAGACAAATATTCCATCATCAAGCCTGCAATAAAGGTCATACTTCCAGAAGATATTTCTTCCGGAATTTTTAATCGCTCTACGGTTACAATTGCCCTCAGCACAGCAAATTTAACTTTCGAAGCAATTAACGACGTCAAGGCTTTGTCTTTTATTTCTGAGTTCATCAATTCAATTCAGGGCTACGCCGTTATTACGAACTTGGAGTTAAGAAAATCAAAAAAATACACTGAACAAGATTTAGTGGCGATCAGCTCTGGGAAAGGACAAGGCGCTATTTCTGCAAAAGTTGATTTTTATTGGTACATTTACAAACCAAAGGCAGCTGCCGCTCCGCAAGTGGATCAATCCAAATCTATTGAAAATCAGCCCAAATGACAAAAACATTACGCAGAAATTTACTCTTGGCATCGGCACTTTTTTTATTCTCATCTGAGTCTTTTGCACAAAGTTCCGACACTTCAAATCTTGACATTGGTTCAACTCTTTCCGAATCAGATCTTCCTGATAAATCTCCGGAAAAAAAACTCGCTTTACTGAAAAAGCCTTTAGAAAACTCGGCCTTAGTTGATAAAATCCAAGGCGGCATGGCCAACTTATTGCTCGGCAATAAAACTTCGTCTCTGATGTTTGACGACAAAGAAAGTGACAATATTGAAAGAGCGATTGATTCACTAAAAAGTAATCAAGTTTACGTACCGGAAGAAGGAGAAGGGGAAGTCAATCCGGCATCGGATCAAAAAAAGAAAGAAGAAGTCGAAATAAAGGAAAAGGAAAAACAAAACGAGTTTAATGAAAAATCTTACATCTACCTCGCATCAATAATGTACTCCACCCCGCAAGATTGGGTCGTGTGGATCAATGACAAAAAAATCACTTCTGAAACCAACAAAAAGACCAAAGAATTATATTTAAAATCGGTTCAAAAAGATCAGGTGTCCATTCTTTGGAGCGTCAGTGCTAGTAAGCTTAAAGTTCTATTGGGGAAAAAAGCGGACGATTTAAATCTGAAAATAAATGAAAATAATCAGATCGAAGTGAAGTTTGTTTTGCAGCCCAATCAAACATTTGTACTTGGCTCAAATTCTGTAGTTGAAGGCAAGGCAGTTGTTTCAATGCTGAAGAAAAAAGAACCGGAAAAAAATAACGCTGGAGACGCAACCTCGAAAACCACAAAAAGATTTTAGCGACCTTTTTCAAACGTCAGAAAGAGTGGCACTAGGGCTTAACTTTTTATAAACCTGCTTCCGGGCTTTACAGCCTCAATATTTTTCAGATCATCTGGAATATTATTCTCGTCGAAAGTTTTCACGTTTATCTTCAACAAAGAGATCACCGGCACACCCATTTTTTCTTGCAAATCCACCTCACCGCTACGATCAACCAGCGAGGTTTCTGCCACAATTTTTCCACCGCTTTTATTAATCAGAGAAAAAGTTTCGAGCGAAGATTTCCCCGTTGTAATCACATCTTCCACCACCAAAACACGCGCATTTTCTGGCAAACTAAATCCGCGACGAAACTCAAATTGACCATTCACTCTTTCGCAAAAAATTGACGGCAAGCCAAGCTGGCGGCCCATTTCGTAACCGACAACAACGCCTCCCATTGCAGGAGCTACCACGATGTCGGCAAAATTTTTCCCAAGCTTTTCAATGATTTTTTGCGCTAAAGCGGCGCACAATTTTTCCGCTCTTTTGGCATCCATCAAAACTCGCGCGCATTGCATGTAAGTGTCGGAATGTAAGCCGGAAGATAAAATGAAATGACCTTTCAGGATCGCTTTGGACAGCGCAAATTCTTGCAAAATTTCTTGCTCTTTAAGACTCATATTGAAATTGTATTGGGGTTGAAATCGGAACATCTCTAATGCCTTGAAGCCACGAGAATCAAGGACCTACAACCCAGTTAAAAATCAAGCCCTCAATTATGCAAGACAAAAAACCCTACATCGATTCTGCGATCAAAACGATTAAAATCGAAATCGAAGGACTCACCTCTTTGCTTGATTTTTTTGACGAAAATTACGTCAAAGCCATTGATTTAATTTTGAATTGCAAAGGCCGCGTAATTTTAAGCGGCATGGGGAAAAGCGGGCACATTGCTAAAAAAATCGCCGCCACTTTTGCTTCAACCGGCACACCATCTTTTTTCATTCACCCCTCAGAAGCCAGCCACGGCGACCTCGGCATGATCACGCAAGACGATGTCGTCATCCTCCTTTCCAATTCCGGCGAAACCAAAGAATTACGCGACATTATTTTTTATTGTCGTCGCTTTGAGATTCCGATCATCTCAATGGTGCGTAGGGCGGAATCGGAATTGGTGAAATCGAGCACTGTCGCTTTCGTTTTGTCTGCAGTTCCTGAAGCCAACGCCGTCAAGGCTCCCACCACTTCAACCACAATGATGTTGGCTTTGGGTGATGCCATTGCAGTCAGCTTAATTGATGCTCGAAACTTTAATGACGACCATTTCGGCGTGTTTCATCCGGGCGGAAAATTGGGCGCAGCCTTCACTCGCGTCAAAGAAATTATGCGCAAAAATTCTCAAATCCCGCTGACTAACCAAGACAAAAAAATGACTGAAGTTTTATTAGAAATGACTTCAAAACATTTGGGCTGCACCGGCGTTACTAACGAAAAACAAGAACTAATCGGCATCATTACTGACGGCGATTTGCGCCGACATTTAGCGTCAGATTTATTGTCTCAAACTGCTAAAGAAGTAATGAGCAAAAACCCTGCCACAATCGATCAAGAAATGCTCGCCGTTGATGCCATTGCTTTGATGAATAAGAAAGCAATCACCAGTCTTTTTGTGGCGGATGCGAATAAAAAAGCGGTGGGAATTTTACACATTCACGATTGTTTGAAGATCGGCGCAGCTTAGACTGAGTTCGTTACGAGAAACCCCCATG
>CANDYP010000049.1 GCA_947425005.1 Rickettsiales bacterium
TTATCAGGGGGGCTTTGATCGAGTGTATTTTTTAAATTCAAATTCATGACTAAGGCCACTACAAAATCTTTCCGTTACGCGGCGCTGGCACTTAAAATTTTAGAAAAAGTTTTAGGTTCAAAATTCTCAATCAACGGCATTGAGAACCTGCCGAGTCAGCCAATTCTCTTCGTTAGCAATCACTTCACGCGCTTCGAAACTTTCATCGTCCCCTACTTAATTTACAAAAACACCGGTCGCCAAGTCAGATGTTTAGCGGATTCCAGCCTGTATCATGGCACGCTTGGAAAATTTTTAAATTCCGTTGGCACCATCTCCACCAAAAATTCCAATCGCGACAACATCATTTTAAAAGACCTAATCACCGCTGAGTACGACTGGATGATCTATCCCGAAGGCAGCATGATCAAAAGCAAAGAGACCAGAAAAGAAACTGGCTTCATCAATTTTACGCCAAGTCGCGTGGGGCCGGTTAGAACTGGATCAGCCGTGATGGCGCTGAAATCAGAGCTTTACCGCGATGAGATCGTCGAGGCTTTTGAAGAAAATAAAGCGGAAGTGCTGGAAGAATTTAAGCGCACCATCGGCGTCGAATACCAAGAATATTTTAAAGAGATTAACACCTACATTGTTCCACTAAGTATCAGCTACTACCCGATTCGTCCCGGCAATAACCGCATCAAGAAATTCGTCGCTCGCTTGATGACCAGAATGCCGGCGCAAGTTGCGGAAGAATTGGAAATCGAAGGAAATTTACTGCTTAACGCTGACATCAATCTGAGCTTCGGCGCGCCGGTTAATCTTGGTGAATATGTGAAAATAGTGCGCGCTTTGGTGAATCCGATTCCACTCATCAAAAGCGAAACCAAAACCAACTTCATTTTAAAATATTTTAAACATCGCCTTACTAACGAATTCATGGAAAAAATTTACTCGGATTTGCAGATAAATTTAGACCACATTTTTAGTGCGGCGTTACGACATGCTCCGCAAGATGAAATCGAAATTAATCATTTGAAAAGAGTGATTTACCTGTCGGCAGTGATGCTGAAAAAATACGACAATTACCGCTTAAATCGCAGCCTTGAAGAAAAAAGTCTGTTCAAACTTTTCATCGATGAGCCGCACAAAGAATTTGACAGCGTGTTTGAATTGGCAAAGAAACAAGGGTTAATTACAGAAATTGCTGACGGCAAAATCAGGATTAACAAAGATGGTTTTGCAAAAAAATACGACTTCCAAGAAATCAGGCTGGAGAACACTCTGCAGGTTATCGCTAACGAATTTTTGTTGTTGGATCGAGCTAACGAACTCGTGCTAAAAAATTCTAAAATTCCAAATTCTGAACTGAGACAAAAAGTTTTTGACGAAATTTATCAAACAGATTTGGACAATTTCGAAAATGATTACCGCGCTTTTTTTGACGAAAAATTTTCAAAAGATAAATCGGTTGGATCGCCGTTTTTTTTGGAATCGAAAATAAAATCGTCAGCGAAAGTTAAAAAATTAGGGGTGCTGATTTGTCACGGTTACAAGTCGTCGCCCAAAGAAATTGAAGCACTGGCGCAGTACGTGAATGGTTTTGGATTTCGAGTTTACGGCGTTCGCCTCAAGGGTCACGGCACTGCGCCAATTAACATGAAAGATGTCACTTGGGAAGAATGGTACGATTCTGTGCAGCGTGGTTACGCAGCGTTAAAAAATTGCTGCTCTAAGGTCATCATCATTGGATTCTCTACTGGTGGGCTTTTGGGGTTGTTGTCTTGCGCTAGAAAACAGCGTGATGTTTGTGGTATTGTCTCGATTAATTCAGCGCTAAAATTGCTCGACATCAGAACTAGATTTGTCTCTGGAATTAATCTTTGGAATGAATTTTTGCAGAAGCTCAAGATAGACAAGAGTAAGATGGAATATGTTGACGACCAGCCAGAAAATCCGCTGATTAACTACAGCCGAAACTATTTAAAAGCGGTGGCGCAACTGGATAATTTGATGGCAGAGTGTGACGAAAATTTGGAGAAGATCTCTGTTCCGGCTTTGGTAATTCAGGGTAAGAATGATCCGGTGGTTAATCCGATCAGCGGAAAATTAATTTTTGAAAAAATTAAATCGAAAAATAAATTTTTGTTTGAGCCGAATTTTTCCAATCACTGCATCGTCAACGGAAATAACAAAGAAGAGGTTTTTGAAGCGATTAAAAACTTTTTTTGTAAGCTAAATTTGTTGTAATCTTGGATTGGTAAAAATAAATTTTCTCCATCTTACCTCCGCTCCCCAAGAAGAACGCCCAGCCTTCCCTAAACATTAAAAACTTTTTTGATGAAAAGTAAATTTACCAAAGTTTCCAATGCGGAAACCGAGCAAGAAGATAATGAAGAAGGATCTGATGTTGATGTTGGTGGTCCCGCGATCGCTTCGGCGAAAAAAAATCGCATCATCATTATGGTCCTGTCATCGCTTCTGATTACGGGCGTAGTTTATTTTATTTTCTTTAAAAGCGGCCCAGAGCCTAGACCAGAAAAGTTAGAAGAAGTTGTAGCCCCGCCATCAAGAGTTGTCGCAGGAAGTGACAGTGGAAAATCCCCGTTCGAACCAGAATCTCAGAAAGAAAAACCAAAAGCAGAAGTAGAAATTTTAGACAAGCCGGCAGTGCCGGAAATCCCATCTTTGCCAGATGGTGCGGTGGTTGCTCCGGCAGAAATTGTTCTGCCAGAAGTTACTCCGCCACCAGCTGCTGCTTTGCAACCTGGGCAGCAATTGTTGCCAGCTCAGGGCGGCGCAGCTCCGCAACAACAAGCCAGAACTGATGCGGAAAAAAAAGAAGAAGCTCCAAAAGAGGTGAATCCACGCTACGCTCCAATCGTAGTATTTTCCGGCGGGGCTGAGAGTGCTCCGGCCTTAGGGGTGGGTTACGAAAAAAATATTGTTAATCTTAACGAAGATGACATCGGCAAATTAGAAAAAAGCAAAGTTACGGTTAAGACCACCCGTGTTGGCGACAGAGTTCATTCCATTACTCAAGGTAAATTGCTCACCGCAGTTTTGGAAACCGCAATTAATACCGAAATTCCGGGTTCAGTGCGCGGAATTATTAGTCGCGATGTTTACGGCGAATCGGGAAATGAAGTGTTAATTCCAAAAGGTTCCAGGTTGTACGGCTCCTACGGAAGCAAGATCAGTAAAGGGCAGGGTCGAGTAGATATTTCTTGGTCTCGCTTGATTAGGCCTGATGGAGTTGATTTGGCGATTTCATTTTCCGCTTCGGATCAATTTGGCAGATCAGGCATTGCCGGCGAAGTTAACAATAAATACGGATCTGTCGTGGCTGGGTCACTCTTAACTAGCGTACTTGCAGTTGGAAGCGCGGCAGCGATGGGAAAAATTCTTGGGGGCAATACTGCGGTTTCCACTACAACCAGTAACGGCGCCACTACTACAACCGGAACCGCTGCTAACCAAGCGATTGCAGACGTAACCAAGACAATCATTGATACTGTAGGCACGGTGGTTGGTAACTCAATTGACATCACTCCCACCATCACAGTTCCTCAAGGCACTAAAATCACAGTAATCGTGAACGCTGATATGAACCTTCCTTCTATTGTGAGACGTTAATTAATGGGTGAAAAAGCAAAAAAAATAAATCTGCATTTAATCTCGGACTCTACTGGCGAGACCTTAAGCTCAGTTGCTCGCGCAGTTTTGTCGCAATTCGAAGGTGTGGAATCTAACGATTTTATTTGGCCATTGGTTCGAACCAAATCGCAGCTTGAGAAAGTGATGGAGTCGATTGACAAAGATCCTGGAATCGTTCTCTACACTATTTTGGAAGACAGTTTGACTGAGCTTCTGAAGAATCATTGCTACAAATTACAAGTTCCCTGCATCCCAGTTTTGTCGCGCATCATCACCGAATTTTCTAATTATTTGGGGATGAATATTTCTCATGCTATTGGCCGGCAACATCTTCTGGATGAAGAATATTTTTCGCGGGTTGAGGCAATCAATTACACTTTAGATCACGATGACGGTCAGTCGACTTGGGATCTGTACGACGCTGATATCGTGATTGTCGGCGTGTCGCGTACTTCAAAATCTCCCACCTCGGTTTATCTTTCTTGCCGCGGATATAAAACGGCTAACGTGCCATTCGTCACCATCGACACCATTCCGACCACCATTTACGATTTGAAAAAGCCTTTGATTGTAGGACTGACAATCAATCCAGAAAAATTAGTACAAATCCGGCAAAGCCGACTAGCCTCTTTGGGACAAGACACCGTCAGTGATTACATCGATATTGAAGCGGTAAAAGCAGAGGTTGCTGAATCGAGAAAATTATTTTCAAAGCTCGGCTGCATTGCGATTGATGTGACGAAGAGATCAGTAGAAGAAACCGCCGCTAAAATTATCCAGCTAGTACAAGAAAAGAGAAATTCACAAAACTAATACTAATAAAATTTGGTAAAAAATGGTCAAAAGAAATATTCTAATTGTAGATGATGAGCCAACCCAGTGTAAGGTTCTCGGTAAGTTCATCGGGAACATGAATCACAATTATTTAACTATGAATAGTGGGATGGAGGTGGTCGATTTTTTTATGAATAAAAAAATCATCAACGGCATTTCTTGTTACGATATTGACGTGATGTTGCTTGATCTTTCGATGCCAGACCTCGACGGCTTAACGGTTTTAAAAGAAATCAATCCAATCAAAGGCGATTTGCAAGTGATCGTCCTCACTGCCAACAAAGACATTTCTCGCGCCATCAGTGCCATCAACCTTGGTGCCATCGACTACATCGTCAAAGGCGAGAAAGATATTTTTGCGCGCGTCACCGCTTCAATAAATAACGCGGTTGAGAAGAAAAATTTGAAATATCAAGTGTCGCATTTGGCCAGAAAGGGCAAGGATCAGGTGGCATTTTCTGACATTCTTGGCCAGAGCGACGAAATTTCTAACGCGATTAAATTGGCTAAAAAAGCCATCAATTCTTCAATTCCAATTTTACTTGAAGGCCCAAGTGGAGTGGGGAAAGAGCTGCTTGCCAGGGCAATTCACGGCTCAAGCCTCAGATCAGGAAAACCTTTTGTGGTGGTGGAGTGCGATCTGCTCAAAAGCAATAGTGCCGAAGAAGAATTATTTGGATCCGACAAAGCCACGACAGACATCAGTCTAAAAAATCTCGGCAAAATTCGTGAAGCCAATAACGGCACAATTTTCTTCGAAAAAATTGATTCTTTAAAACTTGATCTGCAGGTAAAAATTCTGCGCTTCCTGCAAGAAGGAGAGCTTGAGCCAGTTGGGTCCAGCCAATCTGTAAAAGTTAACGCGCGCGTAATTTCTTCCACTAATCGCGACTTGTCGAAGATGGTTGAGGCTAAAAAATTTCGTGAAGATTTGCGTTACAGAATTGCCTCATTGCCAATCGTTATGCCTTCGCTGCGTGAACGTGGTGAGGAAGATATTAAAATTTTGTCCGAAAATTTTTGTCGCAATTTCAGCATTAACGAAAATAAAAAAATCAAAGGCATCAGCAACGACGCCTTGTATTTGTTGGCCAATTACGAGTGGGAAGACAACGTTCGCCAATTAAAAAATTCAATTTTCCGCGCGGTAGTTTTGTGCGACGAAGATTTTTTGAAGCCGGAACATTTTCCGCAATTGTTGAACAAAGAAAATAACAGCCTGACTAAATCCAAGGCTGTCATCAAAGATAATTCCGACATTAACAGCGAGTTGATCGATATTTTTGACGACGAAGGAAGATGTAAAACTCTCGATCTGATCGAAGAAGAAATCATCAGAAGACTAGTGGATATTTACAATGGTAACCTCTCGGAAGTGGCTAAACAGCTGGATGTAGGACGTTCTACGATTTACCGCAAATTAAAAATAATCGAACAGTAGTTGGTTGAGTTAGTTGTTAGTCATTGGTTGTCGGTTGTTAGCTGTTAGAAAAATTACTCCTCCCAACAACCAACCGCCAACAACTAACAACCAACAACCAGCACAACCAACCAATAACTAAACAAATGAGAAAAGTCAGAACCGCAGTTTTCCCCGTTGGTGGCCTGGGCACGCGTTTTTTGCCGGCTACTAAATCAATGCCGAAAGAAATGTTGCCGATTGCTAACAAGCCGATCATTCAGTACGCCTTCGAAGAGGCGCGCGATGCTGGGATTGAGAAATTTATTTTCGTCACCGGTCGCAACAAAAATGCCATTAATAATCACTTTGATCACGCTTACGAATTGGAATCGAAGCTCGACGAAAAAAATAAATCGCAAGAATTAGGGCAGGTGATGGGATGGCTTCCAGAGGCCGGCCAGATGGCTTTCGTGCGTCAACAAAAACCTCTTGGTTTGGGTCATGCAATTTGGTGCGCACGAAATTTTATTGCCCGTGACGAAGCTTTCGTGGTGATCCTGGCTGACGAAATGATGATGCAAAGCTCGAGTCGCAAAAGAAATTTTTTGGGCGAAATGATTGATCTCTACGAAAGTAAAGAAGAGACGGCCAGCGTTGTGGCTGTTGATGCCATCGACATGAAAGACGCCAACAAATACGGAATAATCAAACTTGATGGCTTTGAGCGAATTACCGACATGGTTGAAAAACCGAAGCCGGACGTGGCTCCATCAAATTTAGCGCTAACTGGTCGCTACATTCTGCAGCCGGAAATTTTTGAATATTTGGAGAAGTTTGAAATCGGTTCCGGCGGCGAAATTCAGTTGACTGACGCCATGAAAGCGATGTGTAAGAACCACCCTTTTTATTGTAAAAAAATCGATGAAGTACGTTTTGATTGCGGAAATGTTTTGGGATATCTCGAAGCCAACATTGCCTTCGCACTCAACAATGGCGCGATTAAAGAAGATGTAAGAAATATTCTGAAAAAATATTCGTACTAAATTTCGTTAAATATTTTTTGTTTTTATGAAAGGAATAAAAACCTCCTCCTCACTGTTATCTCGCACTTCCTTATCATCAGATAGAAGGGCTTCTAACTCCTCATCATCATCTTCCTCATCATCTTCCTCTTCTTCATCCTCATCAAACAGAAGATCTTCTAATGTCCCAAATACAGCAAAAGCTTTTTATCTCGAAGTTGGCGCCATTCTAGAGCAAAACACGCAATCACTTATTCCTGGAGAAGAATTATTTGACAGAGAGAGTTTCCAAAATGTTGTAGAAAAGCAGGTTGGGGGAACGGTGGGTTACGTCGTAAAAAAAGTGCCCAAAGAAGGTGTGGAAGAGGATGCTGAAAAATATTTTTTGCTTAAAAAAAGCGGCAGAAGTCAAAAAGATGTTAAGGCACAAAGCGGAAGAGTAATCGATCTTAAAAAGAAGAGGTCGCAAGACATGGATTTACGGGCTGGGATCACGGAAAGTTTTAATGAAAAATGCGCCGCAGAATTGTTTAGCATCATGAAGCAGAGACCTGGTTATTTGCCAAAATTTATTTTGATCAAATCTGCTTTCTCGGAAGAAAAAATACACAATAAGCTGAAGAAGGGCACCGCTGCGCACAAGGTCTACGTAGCTTCTGAGATCATCGGGGATTACAGAGATATTAACGATCAGTCAAAATTTGGTAACAATGCCAGAATTTTTGCTAAGCCATCCAGTCATCCAGAGCAGCTAGCAGCGCTTACTGGAGACATATGTGAGAACGCAGTGATCATGATCTTGCTCTCAAATTACGACATCAAAATAGATAATTTTGTTCACCGCGGAACATCCTTGGTGCCAATAGATTTTGGTTGCGCGCGACGCGAAGAAGACTCTCCCGATGTAATGAGCGGCATTGATATGATTAGGCGCGATGATGGTGCGAAAGAAACCTCTTCTGCTTACTCCAGCAGAAGAATGCAAAACGCTTTGTCTAAAGGTGAGGGTTATGTTAACACTCAGCGCTTCTATTCTAAAAGGTTAAGGCCAGAACATTTTTTAGCCGTCATTGAGAAAATTAAGGCGGACGCAGGAATAGAATCTAAGTTGCGAAATGCTGTTCACAAATGGACCTTCGGAACCGAAGAAGAAAAACAAAAATATGCCAGCATATTGGTGGCCAGAGTCGTAAACCTGCTGAAGTTAGAGCCTGTATTACTATCGCTTCAGGCCGATGCCGAAGACTTTCCGAATATAAATTTAAGAGAAGAACTTGCAGAAAGTGATGAATTTCAAACTGAGTTGCTGACTACCAACTTTTCCAAAGGCAAAGAATTTTTTAGATTTATCGACGATTTATTTAGAGAAATAGAAGAGCAAGAGTCCGCAATTATTGAGCAGCTCGAGCAATACGGCAAATGCACCAACGATGAAGAAAGAAATGCTCTGAAAGCTGCAATATTCCAAAAAGTTTCCGCCTTTAATCAATCTTTACCAATTCAAGAAATAGCAGCGAGAGACGCTCTCCTAGCTTTGCAGGATTACTATCAAGAGTCGGAATATTTATCCCGTGGTGATTCCGGTGAAGGCAGCTGGCAAGGATACAAAGATCTGATTCATGCAAGAATAGGAGAGACGATTGGAATCTTAAGAGAGCCTTTGCTCTCAGATCATGATAGCGATGAAGATGAAGATTGGCTGAGTCCAAAAAAAGAAGATCGTGAGCAAGATAATTCTGATGAGGATGAATTTTTGGCTAATGTTTTAAGCGTATCAAATCTTGGTATTGGGGCGTCTGTTAGCGCAGCTGCAGCTGCAGCTGTAGAAAGCTCGGTGGAAGAATCGTCGTCATCGCAAAGTTCGGAAGAAAGTAGTAATGAGGAAGTGTCGTCGTCAAGAAGTTCAGAAGATGAAAAAAGTAATAACAATTCAAGAGCGACAGCCGCAATGCCAATATTGCAAAGAGATGTTAGTGATCAAATCGCGGAATGGGATTTGAGTGCGTGGCGTAAATATCATGAAAGGATGATTGAATCCAAAGGGTACACCACAGAGTCTCGCGACGTAATTAAAGGTGATACTAGGCGCTTATTAACTCACCTCTCCGCTTACGATACCTTGATCGGAGTTAGAGAGGGAGATCTTTCAATTGCTCAGCAAGTTGCTCTTTCTGGTCATGCTGCGGACGCTGCGGTTGGACCAACTACAGTGCCAAGTGCAACTCTCAGGTCTGGTGCAACAGCAAGTCAGTTATCACTGTCGCACTCTGCGGGTCGCTCATCCTCTTCATCCTC
>CANDYP010000050.1 GCA_947425005.1 Rickettsiales bacterium
GTCCCAACTTCACAAAACCAAAATCAAAATTATGACCAAACAACAAATCAAAAACACTCCGCCAAGCTGGGATTTATCTGACTTTTACTCCTCCACCAAAGACAAAAAAATCACCTCCGACATCAAAAAAATCGCCGCAGAAACTAAAAAATTTTCTCAAGATTTCGTCGGCAAAATCACCAAATTAGACGCGCCGAAATTACTGGCGGCGATCAAGAAATACGAAGAAATTTGTGAGTTGATCGGCAGGGTTGGTTGCTACTCTCAACTGCTTTACGCCTCTGACCTGTCGAATCAGGACAACATTTCTTTTCACCAAAACACCAACGAAAAACTCAGTGCGTACGAATCAGAGCTCATCTTTTTCACGCTGGAATTAAACCAAATTGACGACAAAAAACTGGCGACACTTTTAAAAAATTCTGACCTCAAAAAATACCAGCCTTTCATCCGCGACACTCGTTCTTTTAAAAAATATCAGCTCAGTCAAGACTTAGAAAAATTTTCGTTAGACAAAAATATTACCGGCCGTGCGGCCTTTGTGCGCTTGTTTGACGAGACTGTGAGCAATTTAAAATTTTCTTGCCGCGGCAAGATTTTAAACTCGCAGAAAATTTTTGATTTACTTTCCAGTCCCGACGAAAAAATCAGAAAAGATGCTGCCAAAGCGATTGGCGTAACCTTCGAAGAAAATTCCAAAATCTTCGCTTTCATCACTAATATTTTAGCCAAAGACAAAGCTGACGACGACAAATGGCGGGGCTTTGCGACGCCAATCTCAGCGCGTAATCTCAGCAATTTTGTGGAAGATGAGGTGGTCGAAACTTTGGTTAAAAAAGTAAAAGAAAATTACGTCGAGATTTCGCACCGCTACTACAAAATTAAAGCCAAAATTCTGGGCAAAAAAATCTTAAATCACTGGGACAGGAATGCGCCGCTGAGCAAAGCAGAAAATAAAACCATTCCTTGGTCCGATGCAAAAAACCTGGTGCTCACAGCCTACGAAGAGTTTCATCCGGAAATGAAAAAGCAGGGCGAAATATTTTTCGACAAAAATTGGATCGACGCTGACGTCAGAACTGGCAAGGATTCCGGCGCTTTCTCCCATCCCACTGTTCCATCGGTTCATCCCTACATTTTGATGAATTACCAAGGCAAAGTTCGCGACGTCATGACTTTGGCCCACGAGCTCGGACACGGCGTGCATCAATGTCTGGCGCGCAAGCAGGGCTATTTGATGAGTAGCACTCCGCTGACTTTGGCAGAAACCGCTTCGGTTTTTGGCGAGCAATTAACCTTCCAAAAAATTCTGAAAAACGAAAAAGATTTGCAGAAAAGAAAGCTAATTATTGCCGCGAAAGTTGAGGATATGATCAATACGGCTGTAAGGCAGATCGCCTTTTTAGAATTCGAAAGAAAAATTCACTTTGAGCGCAAAAACGGCGAAATTTCTTTGGAAAAAATCTGCCAATTTTGGATGGAAGTGCAGAAAGAAAGTTTGGGTCCAATTTTCAAATTTGACGAAGAGTACAAATTTTTCTGGAGCTACATCCCACACTTCATCCACTCGCCTTTCTACGTTTATTCTTACGCCTTTGGCGAATGTTTAGTGAACTCACTTTACGGCGTTTACAAATCCGGAAAAGTAAAAAACTTCGAAGAAAAATATTTGCAAATGCTTGAATCCGGCGGCACCAAACATCACAAAGAAATGTTGGAGCCTTTTGGTTTAAACGCCAAAGACCCCAAATTCTGGCAAGCCGGATTGGATGTGATTATTAATTACATCGACCAATTGGAGGAGTAGGGCCGTGTTAAATTCCGATTACGCCGCTAAATTATTTGGTGTTTTGTACGACAATATTGACGGTTATTCGGTTTCGCATGTAGCGCGCGCAGACCATGCCAATGGCGCCGAGATCATGTATGGCGAGTTGCCGTTTGGGACTTGGAAAGAAATTTTAAAAGTGGCTGATCCTAAAAAAGATGGCGTATTTTTTGATCTGGGTTCGGGCACGGGCAGGATAGTTTTGCTGTCACATTTGCTTACTGATTTTAAAAAATCAGTCGGCGTGGAAATGCTTCCAGGCCTACACCAGAAAGCCTGCGAGGTGAGAGATGCTTTTGAAAAAAATATTAAACCGCAAATTTTAAATCACGTTGAAGGGCGCGAGTTTCAACTAATTAATGAAAATATTTTTAACCTCGATCTTTCTGAGGCTGATTTTCTTTTCATGAATCATCCCTTCAAAGACAAAGAATTATTCGAAAAACTTGAAGAAAAGTTTCGACAAGAATTAAAACCTCAAACCAAAATCGTGACCACCATTCGCGCTTTGAAACATCCTATTTTCAAGAGTTTAGGCAGTAGAAAATACCAGTTCAGCTGGGGTGATTCTACGGCCTTTTTTTACGAAATGAAATCCAACTAACTTGTAAAAAAAATGGCTAAAAAAATTGTGAAAGCGGTGAGCAAGAAATCTAAAATTGTTAAGAAAGTAGTGAAGGTGACGAAGGTCGTAAAGGCGGTGAAGGCCCCGAAGGCGGTGGTGCGGGAAGTTAACCCAACCCACATTTCAAAAATTAATCGTGTCATTGGCCAGGCGGGCGGCGTGAAAAGAATGGTTGAGGAGGGGAAGTATTGTACGGAAATTTTGACGCAGTTGAAGGCGGTGAGATCGGCGATTAAATCGTTAGAGGCTGAGATTCTAGAGTCTCACTTGCAGGATGGTGTAGCGGGATTGTCTTTTGGCAGCGCGGCGCAGAAGAATAAAAAGATCGCAGAGATGAAGAATATTTTTGTTAGGTTTGAGTAGGGTTAATTTCGGGCTAGTCCTGCCGCTGGTCGGGGTTTGAGTAGTAAGGGTTTTTCGTCACGAATTCAATTTCAAAATCTCACCCACACCCTGCAAAGTAAGCGCCTTCCCGCCGTTTCCACAATTGAACTCAATCAAATTCACCGCATTCAAAACCGCTTCGTAACTTCGCGGAATATTCCTGCTAACAAAATTAACGATTCGGTCGGAGATCTTGATTTGCCTGCGAGCAAAGCCATTCACCAAAAGTATTTCGACCACTTCCGGACCGGGATCTTTGATCTGCAGAGAAAAAATATTTTTGAGGCGCGAGGTTAAGTCTTTCAGACGAAATTCATTTTTATTTTGCGAAGTTAAAAGCAGAAAAGCTTTGGCCTCAGAGGCAGAATTGATCAGGTGCAGCAACAGCTCTTCGTCTTGGATTTGCTGGATGTCTTCCAAAATAAAAAACTGATTTGGAGCAAAAATTGTTGGTAAATTTTGGCGAGTGATTTTGGAAATTTGTAGGAATTTTGCCGAGGGACTTGTTGCAGAATTTGCCGGGGAATTTACCGAAAGTTTGTTGGCAAAGATGTGTGCCAAATGAGTCTTGCCCGAGGCGGGAGCGCCCCTTAAAATCAGCGACGTAAATTGCGATTGAGAGAAATTTTTTTGAGCAAAAAACTTTTCTAAAAAATTAAGAGCGGCGAGATTTTCTTCCAGCGCCACAAAATTATCCTCGCTGTAAGGATCGATATTTTCTGCGGTTTGGAGATTAAGACTGAGTTGTTTCAATTTATTCGATTACCTTTGGAACTGCGAAATAGCCGTATTTGGCGTGTTTGGCGTTTTTTAAAACTGACTCAGCTTTGCCGCCGTCTAAAACTTCATCTTTGGCGGCGGGTAGCGCCATGTCGTGTACGTTGGTTAATGCTTCAACATTGTCAGTGTTGACTTCGCCAAGTTTTTCAACCCAGCCGATGATGCTGCCGACTTGCGTGGCAAGCTGAGCGCAAGAATCTTCGGTAACCTCAATTCTTGCTAATCGAGCAACTTTTTTAATATCTTGGGAAGTGACGTTGGCCATGGTTTTTAATTTTAATGAATCCCGGAGTAAGTCCGGGACGACAATTTTTGCTTGAATGACAATTTTTAGTGACTGCGAAAGTGCGAATCAAGAAGTGCAATCTCTTCCAAAGATTGGAAGGTTGTTGGCGATTGACGTAGGAACCAAGCGCCTCGGGCTCGCATTGTCAGACGCCTCAAGATTTATCGCAACTCCAAAATTAATTATTAATCGCGTCAGTAATCAGAAAGATTTTGAAAAAATAAAAAATTTTATTTTGGCAAATGAAGTGGTGGCGATTGTGGTGGGAAGGCCGATTCATCTGGATGGCAGTGACGATGAGATGACAAAATTTTCCGAAAGATTTACGCAGAATCTTGACGAATTTTTAGAAAAAAAATTTTCAATTTTTCCTTTTGAAGAAAGATTAAGCAGCTTTGAAGCCAGAGAGGCTCACGCTTCCGACCTGTCTCGCAAAAAAAATAAATTCGTCGACGACATTGCCGCGAGTTTTATTTTGCAGCATTTTTTAGAGAGTTTTTGTTAGTGCCGCAATTAAATCTGCGATCATGTGATCGTCATGAAGCGGTGTGGCTGTAATGCGCAAGCGCTCATCACCTTTGGCGACTGTGGGGTAGTTGATGTGTTGAACGTAAATGTTGTGCTCCTCAAGCAACTGCTTTGAAACCGCCTGAGCCTTAGCGGCGTCGCCAATTTTCACCGAAATAATGTGTGAATTATTTTCGACAATTTTTGCGCCGATCTTTTGTAATTCACTCTTCAGCTTCGCAACATTCTTGCGCATTTTGTCGCGCTCCTTCGAACTTTTTTGCAAGTGACAAACGTTGGCAAGCGTTGCAGCAGCAATCACCGGCGGCAGTGCGGTGGTAAAAATAAATCCGGAAGCTAACCCGCGAATGGCGTCGATCACTTCCGATTTGGCTGCGATGTAGCCGCCAATTGTGCCGAAGGATTTGGCGAAAGTTCCTTGGATGATGTCGATCTCGTCGGCCAGGCCAAGTTCTTGGCAAAGCCCCGCACCTGTTGCGCCGTACAATCCCACGCCATGCACTTCGTCAACAAAAGTGAAAGCGCCGTATTTTTTCGCCAAAGCGACAATTTCAGCAACTTTGCCAAAGTCGCCGTCCATTGAGTAGACTGATTCGAAGATGATTATTTTTGGATGTTCGGGCGGATATTTTTTGAGCAAAATTTCCAAGTGAGCCACGTCGTTGTGGCGGAAAATGTGCTTCGTAAGGCGGCTGTTTTTAACGCCAGCAATGATTGAGGCGTGATTTTTTTCGTCGGAAAAAATTACTAAATCGGGAATTATTTTAGCTAAAGTTTGGATGGTGGCGTCGTTGGCAACGAAGCCGGAGACGAAGGTCAGCGCCGCTTCTTTGCCGTGCAGTTGGGCCAATTCTTTTTCTAATTTTACCACTTCGTGATTAGTGCCGGAGATGTTTCGAGTGCCGCCGGAGCCGGTGCCGTAGCTCTTCAAAGCCGTCATCGCGGCGTCAATTGCGGAGGGGTTTTGCCCCATTCCCAAGTAATCGTTGGAGCACCAGACCGTGATTTTTTGGCCGTTTTTGTTGTTGATGGCATGCGGAAAATCGCCGCAGAGCCGCGAGATGTCTAGGAATTCGCGGTAACGATTTTCGCTGCGTAGCTGTTCGATCGCTTGTTTAAAATGGATGAGCATCGGTAAAAAGTTAAAATAAAACGGTGCCTAAAGCCGCTTGTTTACTGGTCATTTCAAGATTTTCTCCGGCCGGAGAAAATTGGTCTTTTTTGCGCGATCCAGTAAAATCAAGGGCTCTAGAGGGGTGTCGTGTCAAAAGCCACCACCTTGACCCGCTGTTTTCTCGGCAGCACGATAAGCACTCCGGCCAGAATTATCAAGGATCCAAGCACTATCCAGACGTCAATTATTTCACCAAAAGCGAAGTAAGAAATGATGGCGGTGAAGATTAAACGCGTGAAGTCGAAGGGTTGGACGTAAGAAAGATCAGCCTTGGAGTAAGCGCTGGAAATAAAAATGTGGAGTAAATTGGAAACTAATCCGAGCAAAGCAAACCACAGCAAATTGTGGAAATCGATGAATTGTAAGTGAGGGAGGGCGAAGGGGATGGAGCAGACCAGCATCACGAAGGACATGTAAGCGACGATGGTTTGGGGCTTTTCGGTTTTGGTCATGACTTTGATGACGATGTTGGAAGCGACCCACAAAATCACTGAAGCGAAGGAGTAAAAATAAGCGTTGTTAAACTCTTTGAAGCCGGGGCGCAAAATTACTAAAATGCCTACAAAGCCAACCAGGCTGGCGATCCAGGTGTGTGACTTCACTTTTTCTTTCAAGAAAATTACGGCGACGACGGTGGTGATGATGGGAATGATGAAGCTGATGGAGACCGCTTCCGACAAAGGCAAGACGGTGACGACGTGGAACCACAACATCATCGAGACGAGGCCATTAACGCCGCGGAAGAGGTGGAGGCGAGGTTTTTTGGTGTGGAGAACTTTTTTGTAATTCCGCGCGATTTGGGGCAGAAAAAAGAGCAGTCCAAAAAAATTGCGGACCATGACGATGAAGAAGATGTGGAACTCGGCGGAGAGATGGCGCACGAGGGCAATGAGTACAGAGGCCAGGAAGCAGGACATGATGGCGTAAACGATGCCCTGGGAGTTGTTGGAGAGTTTGTGGAAGTGGGGCATGGAATGTTAATGGGGGTTTCTCGTCACGAACTCAATCTGACTCTAAACTTTTGTAAAACTGCACCGCTTCGTGATTCGAAGTGATGCGATTAAAATTAATCGATTCGATGAAAACGCCGCTCAAAGATCGGGCGCGGGACAAGGCAACGTAAGCTTGGCCCGGGCTAAACACTTCGGAGAGGTCGCAGGAAATTTTGTCCAAAGTTAGGCCCTGAGATTTGTGAATCGTGATCGCCCAAGCCAGAATCAACGGCACTTGATTGACTGCGGCCTCAGTGACCATTTCTTTTCTTACCTCGTCGAACTTCTCCACCAGCCATTCTTCGGGGCCGATGGTCAGGATTTTACCGTTGGTGAATTCCACCAAAGGGAAAGATTTTTTCGGTGAAAAGCCGCGAATGACGCCGAGCGAGCCGTTGATGATCCCGTCTTTTTGGTAAGTATTTTTAATCATCATCACCTGGGCGCCGATCTTGAGGCGTAAGGTTTCCGGCGCCAGGCAGTTTCTTTTGATGAATTCGATTCTTTCCGGAATGCCGCTGTATTCGGCGCTGTGAGAGACTTCCGGGCTGGGAATTTGTTTCAATTCTAGTTCGTTAATTTTTTCAACTTTGTGGTTGTGAGTGGTTAAAATGGTGGGGCGGATGGCCTGGTTGTGGTCGACGGCCTTGACGCGCGATTCCAGAATTTCTCTGTCTTCAGCGGTCACGATGCCGAAACGTAAATCATTTAAAATTCTGACAAATTGTTCGTCGCTTTGGCGGAAGGCCTGCTGCAGCACGAAAGATTTAAAATCTAAGCTTTTCCAAGTGGAGCTGTTGAAGCAGAAATTGTGATTTTCGCCGAAGCGCACGATGGGTGGTAGCTGCAAAAAATCGCCAAACAAAACCAGCTGGATACCCCCCATGGGTACGTTGTTCTCGCGTACGGCGCGAAAGGCTTTGTCTAAAATTTCCAGCACATCGGCGGAGATCATCGAGATTTCGTCAATTGCCAAAGCGCGCGTTTGTTTGATGCGGCGTCTTACTTTGCTTAATTTGGCGCTGAAAAGATTTTCGATGATTTTGTCGATGGGCAGATTGGCCAGACCGATGCCGGCCCAAGAATGAATTGTGGAGCCGCCAACGTTAAGCGCAGCGATGCCGGTGCTGGCAGTGACTTCGATTCTGGCCGGAGAATAATTTCTTTTTAAAAAGCTGAGGAGATGCGATTTGCCGGTGCCGGCGCCACCAGTGACTAAAATATTTTGACCGGCTTCGAAAGCTTGGATGACGGATTTTTGCTGATCGGAGAGGGAATGGAAATCTGCGGTGTTTGTGATGTTGGAGGTCATTTGGGGAGGAAGGGATGCTAAAAAAACTAAACCGTCGGTTGAGCAGAATCGGAGTGTTGAACTCGATCAAGCCCCCCCTGACAAGGGGGGTTTGATCGAGTATTCCTTACTATTTTTTTCTTAAAGCGGCGATTTTTTCTTTGAAAGAAGCGGCGTCAATTGCGCCTGGAATTAATTCTTCACCGATGATGAAGCCTGGAGTGCCAGTGATTCCGACTGACATGCCCAAGGTGGAATTGTCTTGTAAAATCTTGGCAATTTTTTCTTGGTCAGATTTCAAAACTTTGTCCAATTTCGCGCCGTCAATGCCAACAGATTTAGCAATTTTGATGGCTTCGTCTTTGCTGTGAGCGTTTGATTTCATCAAAGCGTCGTGAAATTTTTTGTAAGAAGATGGGTCAACCATGTTGACTGCGATGGCTACAGTGGACATGTCTTTCGAAGCTTGACCGAGGATGGGATATTCTTTGTAGATGACTCGAACTTTTTTGTCTTCGTCCAAAACGCTGCTGACAGTTGCTTGTGCTTTTTTGCAGTAGCCGCATGAGTAGTCGAAGAATTCAACGACTGTGACATCGTAACCAGCTGGAGCGTAGGCAGGATCATTCTTGTTGCTGAAGAGCTCATCCGATTTGGTAGAGATATTTTTTTGAGCATCTTTCAATTGTTCTTCGGCAGCTTTTTTTTGCATGTTGTTAACAGAAGCGATGATGGCTTTTGGATTGGCTTCAATCCACTTGGCGAGAACTTTTTCAACATCTTCGACATTTGAAACTTTCATGTCTTTGTCGAGGCCGCTGGGTTGGATTTCGGTTTGAGCGGCTTGATCTTTTTTGGCGTCAACAACTTCTACTGATTCGCTTTTTTTGCCGAAGAGTGAGTAAGCGCCGCCAATCACTAGAAGGATTGCAACGATGATGAGGATTGGTTTAACCAAAGAAGGCTTGCTGTTAAAGCTGCCGTTATTCAAAAATGACATGAGATCAGGGGTTGGAATTGTTGAAGATTGGGGAAGATTTTGGGGACGAAACTGAAGAAAACGAGGTTCAAAAAACATTAAAATTAACAGGCCACTTAAATGCAAGAGCAGAAAACCTACCCCGATTTTTTAATCGAAAATTCTTACGAAAATTTAATTGTTGTAGGCATTGATGAGGCGGGAAGAGGCCCACTTGCTGGTCCCGTGGTGGCGGCTTGTGTTGTCTTAAATCGAGATGATTACCCTTTGGCAATTAATGATTCGAAAAAATTATCTCAAACTTTGCGCAGAAAAATTTTTG
>CANDYP010000051.1 GCA_947425005.1 Rickettsiales bacterium
ATCCTCTTCAAATTTTTGCTTTATAAACCTTACCGCCTCAATACTCAGGCCACCGGTTGCTTGCTTTACGATTTCTTCCACGTCTTCTTTGGTTAGGCCCTCAATCTTATTAGATTGGGGTGACGCAGAAGTAGGTGTCTCAGCCTTTTCTTGTTCTTTTTTGCGGGCAACTGCATTTTTCAATTCAGACAAGAGATCTGGTCTTAAAGCTGCTACTGCGGAATTTACGCTTGATGAAGATGAGCTTGATGAGGATGAACCTGATGAAGATGAACCTGATGTGGATAGGCCTGGTGAAGACGTAGCGCTTTTGGCGGCAATCGTCGAC
Source organism: Rickettsiales bacterium (assembly GCA_947425005.1). Classification (GTDB taxonomy): domain Bacteria; phylum Pseudomonadota; class Alphaproteobacteria; order Rickettsiales; family UBA1997; genus UBA2645. Next base: position 329 of record CANDYP010000051.1, read on the forward strand.
ACCGTTATTCCTTGCTGATTCGTCACCGCTGCCACGATCTCCGCCACCATCTCCTCGGTGTTTGATTTATTTCTGAGATTACCCTCCAAAACATATTCCACCGCTGCTTTTGAATCTTTGTAAGCCAGCAACTGCACTTGAGAGTGTACCTCTCCAAATAATCCCCGAGCCATTGCAGGGTCGAGATTGGTCATCTGATCTTGGGCTAGTTTTTTAATACTTTCTAAGAAGCTGCTAATTCCACTTAGTTCTTGAACACTTCCCCCTGGGGTATTTTTGCCTGGAGAGCTTTGAGCAAGTGAGTTGATTTTTGCTTCGTGAGTAATTGTGAGTCTGCGAGCAAGAACTCCGGAGAACATTGCCGCATCAATTGGATTGGAACTAGGATTAAGCTCCGCAACATTAGCCAACTGCCCTTGTCTTCTCGCCCGTAAAGCGGAGTCAGCAACAATCGCAACACTTGATAAAATCATTGGAGCAAAAGGCAGTCCTGAAGAAAGAGCGCTAAGAGTGTTAATCCTCTCAACCACTGTTGCAGACTTAGTGACAAACTCTCCCGAAGACATCACCGCCGCTGTTAGAAAAATTTCGTTAAAAGTTTTTTCAACTTTATCGCGGTAAGATTTTAAAGCTGGGCTGTTGGCGATGTGAAGCTCTTCGGCAATGCTTTGAGGAGAGAGTTTGAATTTGGGATCGACTACTAAGTTATCGGTTGTGGCTTGTGCCGCTACGGCTTGCGCTACCGGCAATTGCGAGATTCTGATTTGTTCGGCATCGATTGCGTCTAGGCGTTGGACTGATGAGGAGTAGGCTTGGGTTAGGGCTGTTAGTTTTTAGGTGAGGGGTTCGGTGGATTGGGGGGTTTGAGTGTTGGATTTAGGGAGGGTAATTAGATCGAGCTTTGCTCGCTCGCGAAGAGAGAGGCTCGTTGGGTTAGTTGCAATTATTTTTTTGGTCAGCGTGTTTTTTTTGTCGTCTCGCATTTTTATTTACTGCTGCGCTTGCTGCTGGGTGGGGTTACGAACCTGCCGCTGGGCGGGGTTTGTAACCCCGCTCACACGTTCAGTTCTCAAGTTTAAATAGGAACCAAACGGTTTCGGTCGGAGTTACAAACTCCGACCAGCCTGAGAAGAAGCTGATTTTAAGGGAAGTGGGCACGTATTTGCGCCGAAAATAAAAACGCAATTTGTAAAAAATTGCTGCGGGATTTTGTTTTGTTTTAACGCTTTGTTTTGACGGGAAAAATTAGGCGGAAAAAAAGTGAAATTGTACGTACGTACAATTTTTTTTAAAACTCTGAAAACCCAACAGCCTCAAGGCGGCAAGGCCACATGCAAATTTCACTCAAAAATTACACAAAATGCTGCAAAAAATTCAAAAAATAATTGCAACTACTGAGCAAAATATCGCCACCTGCCGCTGGTCGGAGTTTGCAACCCCGACCACACGTTCAGTTCTCAAGTTTAATTAGGAACCAGACGGTTTTGTGACTGAGCTCGTGACGAGAAACCCCCATGACCGGCATGCGCTCATCCCCCTTATCAGGGGGGCTCAACCCGAACTCAATCTAAGCCCCCCTGACAAGGGGGGTAGGGGGGTTTTTCGTCACGAACTCAGAACCCCGACCAACCTGGAAATGGAGAGAAGAAATGGAGAGAAAAAAACGAAGGAAAAAAGTGAATTTTGTACACGTGTTCAAAATCTTTCAAAAACCATCATCATCCCTAGAGCACCAAAGTATTCCAAGAGTTCAAAAATCGCACTTAGAAATTACAAAAATTAGGTGAAATTTTGTTCAATTAGTAACCCCAAAACTAGCGCCAAACTTACATCAATTTCAAATTCCCGTAATCCACATCGCGGTGATATTTTCTCTTCGTAAAAGCCAAGATCAGCCCGAAACAAATCGCCGTCGACATCATTGACGAGCCGCCGTAGCTGATGAAGGGCAAGGTCATTCCTTTGGTTGGCAGCAATCTTAAACTCACGCCGATATTGACTAGCGCCTGCATGGTGAACTGCATCATCAAGCCGCACAAGGCCAGATAGACGAAGGAATCTTCTTCCTCCAAGGCCCGCTTGACGATGCGCATGATGAGGTAGGCGAAAATTAGGATGATTATTGTGCAGGCGAAAATGCCGTATTCTTCGCCGACGACAGCAAAAATAAAATCGGTGTGTGCGTCAGGAATGAATTTTTTGACCACGCCGTTGCCAGGTCCGGTGCCAAAGTACGAGCCGTTTACGAAGGCATCTAGCGATCTTTCCACTTGGTAATTTTTTCCGTCAGCATCCAAAAATTTATTAATCCGATCTTCAACGTGAGGGAAAACGATGTAAGCGCCAACGCCGCCGATCGCAATGAAGACGCCGATTCCGATGATTACCCCAATCGGCAAACCGTAAGCAAAAATCTGCACCAACCACAAGGCGGTGAAGGTGATGGTCATTCCGAAGTCAGGCTGGAGTAGCAAGAGCGAGATGATTGCTAAAAAAAGTGCGAAGGAAGTTCCGTATTTCACCCAAACAGTTTCGTAATTAAATCTTTGAAAAATGTAGGCGTTGGCAATGACGAAGAAGGCCTTGGCGAACTCTGAAGGCTGTAGCGTGAAACCCGCAAGCGAGATCCATCTTTTAGCACCCTTAGCTTCGGCGCCGAAAAGCAAAACCGCCACCAAAAGCAAAATGACAACTCCCAATCCCACAATCGAAAAAATTTTAATTTTTTCCTGATCCAAAAATGAAATTGAGATCAGAAGAAAAAGTGAAATCACTGCGAAAACTAACTGCTTTTTGAGAAAGAAAAATTTGTCGACGTCAATTCTTTTAGCAATCGCCGGACTAGAGCTGGCGGTCATCATCAGGCCAAAAATAATAATGCCGAGCACGATGAGGAAGTTGATCTTGTCAATGTCGATCCACCATTTTTTGAAAATATTTAGGTAGCGACGGTCGAAAGGTTGATTAGCTTTGATGTCCCAGCTATCCATGATTTTATTGGCTTTGTGAGGGTTGGAGGGGGGATAATTTTTTGGAAATTTTCTGAGATTTGCGCCGAAATTTTTGGGATTAAAAACTTCTCTTTAAAATTTTCCAATCTTTAATTCGCACCTCTTTGAAGCTTATTACTCGCGACGAGAAACCCCCCTACCCCCCTTATCAGGGGGGCTGATCGAGTTCGGTTTAAGCCCCCCTGATAAGGGGGGTAGGGGGGTTTCTCATCCCAAATTCATCCCCCAATTCAATCCCCAAATTCATGAAAAAAAAATCCTCCAACAAAATGTGGGGCGGAAGATTTGACGCCAAACCTTCTGACTTGATGCAAGAAATCAATCAATCAATCACCTTCGATCAAAAGCTCTACAAGCAGGATATTAAAGGCTCCACCGCCCACGCAAAAATGCTCGCTGAGGTTGGAGTTCTAACAAAAGTAGAAGCAAAAAAAATCACCGACGGCCTGAAAAAAATCGAAAAAGAAATCGAATCCGGTCAGTTCATTTTCAAAATCGAGCTCGAAGATATTCACATGAATATCGAATCACGCTTGAGAGAAATTATTGGCGACGTGGCTGGAAAGCTGCACACCGCGCGCTCGCGCAACGATCAAGTCGCAGTAGATTTTCGCCTCTTCGTGCGCGACGAAATCGACGAAGTTTTAAAATTAATTTCCGACTTACAAAAAAATCTGGTCAAAAAAGCTGACGAAAATTTCGGCGTAATCTTGCCCGGCTTCACTCATTTACAAGTCGCCCAGCCCGTTCTTTTTTCGCACCATTTGCTGGCTTATTTTGAAATGTTTAAACGCGACGCTTCCCGTCTTTCCGACTTACGCACGCGGATGAACGAATGCCCGCTCGGTGCTTGCGCCTTGGCCGGAACCTCCTTTCCAATCGACAGAAATTTTACCGCCAAAGAATTAGGTTTTACTCGCCCGACGGCCAACTCAATGGATTCAGTGTCCGACCGCGATTTCGCAATTGAATATTTATTTTGCCTGGCGCTCACCGCCACTCACCTTTCGCGCCTCGCCGAAGAAATTGTAATTTGGATGAGCAAAGGTTTTGAATTCGTCAAACTCTCCGACGCCTTTACTTCCGGCAGCTCCATCATGCCACAGAAAAAAAATCCCGACGCCGCAGAATTAGTTCGCGGCAAATCCGGCCGCATTTTCGGCTCGCTAATTTCACTGCTGACCACGATCAAAGGCCTCACCCTCACCTATTCCAAAGACATGCAGGAAGACAAAGAGCCGGTTTTTGACGCGAGCGAAAATTCTCGCCTGTGCCTGCGCGCCATGTCTGGCATGGTCGCCGACATGAAAGTAAATCAAGACAAAATGTTGAAAATGGCGGGAAGCGGCTATTCCACTGCAACCGATCTGGCTGACTGGCTGGTAAAAAATCTAAAAATTCCTTTCCGCGACGCCCATCACGTGACCGGAACAATCGTCAAAATGGCTGAGAATAAAGGCGTTGACCTGCATGAGCTCAAGCTTTCTGAAATGCAAAAAGTTGAGAAAAAAATCTCGGCGGGAATTTTTGAAGTGTTAAGCGTGGAAAATTCTGTAGCGAGCCGCACCAGTCTCGGCGGCACTTCGCAAGTGCGCGTCAAAGAAGAAATCGCCAAAGCGAAAAAGTTTTTGAGCAAATAAAATGAAAAAAATCTTCTGCCTATTTTTACTCTCCCTCTTCGCCCTCACCGCCTGCGGCCGCACCGGCCCCCTAGAATATCCCGAAGGCCAAAAACGCCCAAAATTTGACAAGGTAATTGACGAGGTAAACTAAAACCAAACTACTGCACAATTGACATTATTTTTTCCTCGTTAAAGTATTTTACACGACTCACAACCCATTCAAAAATTATGAAAATCAAACAGAAGAACACTCGATCTACAGCATGGCATCCGTTTCTAACTGGATTTGGAAGTGTTTTGGATATTTCTGCGAGCAACTTTTCTACCACCTACTCTAGAATAAGTTCTAGACCAGATCGAGAAGCAATCGCCGCAGATTGGAAAACTGTCGGACAAGTAATGCAGCAATCTCTAAACCTCATCACCAACAACAAATCACCAGAAAAACATGACCACAGAAATGGACAGTAATCAATCGCTTGATGAAGAATCTTTAAAAAAAGAACTCGATCCCGTACTCGAAAAATTAGAAGCAAAAGAAGAAGACAAAGAAAAAGTTCTTCAAATAATTTCCAAACAAATTTCATTTAGCGGACCCCTTCCCCCTCCAGCAGTTTTAAAAGAATATGGCAGGATGATTAGGAACGGAGAAGAAAGAATTATGCGGATGGCTGAAATACAACTGAATCACAGAATCGCCATTGAGAATTACGCTGTAAGGGAGGAATTAAAACAGTCCAGCAGGGGGCAAATTTTCGGATTCACTTTAGGAGTTATTGGAATTATCGGAGCAATTTTTACATCCATCTCAGGACATGATGGAGTTGCGGCAGCCCTAGCTGGAGCAACAATAGGGAGTTTAGCGGTTGCTTTCGTGATTGGCAAAAAATCTCAATCAGAAACTCAGAAATAATTCAAATGTTTAAGTAAGTAATTTGTGAATCACTTCTTCAACTTGCTTTACTGCATCAGCCTTTGATTTGCTCGCACTAATAACAAAATCTGCTTTTGATTTTCTTTCAGAATTACTGATTTGCTTTGCGCGAATTTGTTCGAATTTTTTTTCTAAATTCTTCTTCTCGCGGGCGAAATTTTTGGGGTCGGATTTTTTAGCGCGGGCCAAGAAGCGTCTTTTTTGAATTGACGGCGGGGCTACAATGGCAAGGATTTGATCGCATTCGTAGCCTGAGGTTTCAAGCAGTAGCGGAATATTTAAAACGGCGATTTTCTTTTTTTCTTTTCGCGCAACGTTCAAAAATTCTTGGTATTTTTTGCGGACTTTGGGGTGCAGGATTTTTTCTAAAATTTGTAATTTTTGCGCGTCGGCAAAAACAATTGTGCCTAGAATTTTTCTGTCGATTTTTTGCGCAACAAAACTTGCGGGGAAATTTTTTTTAACTTCTTGGATGGTTGATTGATCTAGCTCGAGCAGCTTGTGAACTTCTTTGTCCGCATCAAAAACAGCAGCACCATTTTGGGCAAAAATTTCTGCGACAAAATTTTTCCCCGAAGCAATGCCGCCGGTGAGACCGATTATTTTAATTCTTGAGGAATCTCTACTTGGCAAAATTCTAAATGTTTTTTGAGATTATTCTTCAGCACTTCCAACTCTTTTTTCGAAACCGCTTCAGCTCTTGCAACCAAGACTGGCTGCGTATTTGAAGCCCGAATCAACCACCAGCCCGTCTTTTCAGCGACGCGAATTCCGTCCACGTCATTAAAAACAATTCCGCTTTTTTTTAGATTTTCTTTGAGCTCTTCCACAATCAAAAATTTTCTCTCCTCGGTGCAATCAATTCTGATTTCAGGAGTTGAGCAAGTTGTCGGCATTGAGCGACGCATCTGCGACAAAGATTCTTTCGAGCGCGCCACAATGTTAATGATGCGCACGGCCGCGTAGAGCGCGTCGTCGAAGCCGTAATATTTGTCGGCGAAAAAAATGTGGCCCGACATTTCGCCGGCGAGCGGCGATTTGGTTTCTTTCATTTTGGCCTTCACTAGAGAGTGGCCGGTCTTCCACATTAGCGGCTTGCCGCCGGCTTTGGCGATTTCTTTAAAAAGCACGTCACTGGCTTTCACGTCCGCAATAATCGTGGCGCCGCGGCGATTCTGCAAAATTTCGCGGGCGTAGAAAACCATTAGCTGGTCGCCCCACAAAATTTCGCCTTTATTGTCCATTACGCCGATGCGGTCGCCGTCGCCGTCGAAGGCAATGCCGATGTCGCATTGTTGCTCAATCACAACTTTTTTTAGCGCTTCGAGATTTTTCGGAACTGTCGGATCGGGATGGTGATTGGGGAAGGTGCCGTCAATGTCGCTGTAGAGCAAAATATGCTCGGAGGCAATGCGCTCAGTGAGCCTGACCATTACGTTGCCCGCGGCGCCGTTGCCGTTGTCCCACGCAATGCGTAATTCTTTTTTCGGTTTGAAAGTGTCGATCTCGTCGAGCAAATGGCTGTCGCTTTCGGCCAGAATGCAGTCGGATAAAATTCTGTCGGCGTAATCTTCTTCAATGTCGCAAGTTTTTTGACTGCCTGTGGCGTCAATGAAATCAGCCTCTGCGGCGATTTTGCCTAAATTCAAAATATCGTCGCCGTAGAATGGGCGCTCTTTCAACATGATTTTGAAACCGTTGTGATCTTTGGGATTGTGCGAACCGGTGACCATTATTCCGGCGTCTTGCTCCAAATGGTAAACCGAGAAATACAGCATCGGCGTTGGCCCTAAGCCGACGTCTGTAACTTCCAAACCGGATTCAACCAAACCACGAATTAATTCTGCTTTCAGCGCGGGCGAGCTCAGACGGCCGTCGCAAGCCACCGAGATTTTTTTCTTGCCGCTTTTTTGCAAGAAAGAAGCAAAAGATTTGCCGACAATGAAGGCGTCTTTGTTCAAAAGCGTTTCGTCGTAAATGCCACGAATGTCGTAAGCGCGTAGGATTGAAGGGTGGAAGTTGTGAGACATAAATTTGAATTATTTGTGAGTTTGAGGCTGGAAACATGGACCCCGGAACAAGTCCGGGGTGACAGTGTGGGAAGAGATTTCTCCCCCCTCTCAGTGTCACCCCGGACTTGTTCCGGGGTCTATGTTTCCAGCCTCGTAGTTAATTATTAATTTTTCCAACTATTGGACTTGAAGCAGAACCGAATTTTTTTACTTCCATCCTGCCAGCCAAATAAGCGGCACGACCGGCCTCAATGGCGAGTTTCATGGCGTGGGCCATGAGGATTGGGTTGCGGGCTTTGGCGATTGCGGTGTTCATTAGCACGCCGTCGCAGCCGAGTTCCATTGCGATTGCGGCGTCCGAGGCAGTGCCGACTCCGGCGTCAACCAAGACCGGAACTTTGGATTGTTCGACAATCAATTCAATGTTGAGACGGTTTTGAATTCCCAGGCCGGAACCAATTGGAGCCGCTAGTGGCATGATGGCGCAGCATCCGATCTCTTCTAATTCTCTTGCCACGATTGGATCATCCGAGGTGTAAACCATGACGTCGAACCCGTCTTTAATCAGTAATTCCGCGGCTTTGATGGTTTCGACAACTTTGGGGTAGAGGGTTCTTTCGTCAGCTAAAACTTCGAGTTTAACCAAATTCCAACCTCCCGCGGCACGGGCTAAACGCAAGGTACGCACGGCGTCGTCTGCTGTGAAGCATCCTGCGGTATTTGGTAAATAAGTGAATTTTTTGGGATCGAGGAAGTCTTGCAACATTGGTTCGCCTTTCTTCTCGATGTTGACGCGACGCACTGCGACGGTAACGATTTCGGCGCCGGAGGCGTTAATTGCGGCTGCTGTTTCTTGGAAGTCTTTGTATTTGCCAGTACCGACCAAAAGGCGGGAAGTGAATTGGCGGCCGGCTACTGTGAAAAAATCTGAATTGGTTGGGAGAGGTTGGAGAATGGTCATTTTTTTACTAATTTTACTAACGAGGTGTTGTCTGAGGTAGGGACGAGAAACCCCCCTACCCCCCTTATCAGGGGGGCTTTGATCGAGCTCAGTCTAAGCCCCCCTGACAAGGGGGGTAGGGGGGTTTCT
>CANDYP010000052.1 GCA_947425005.1 Rickettsiales bacterium
AGAGCGGGTGAAAAAGTGCAGTATATTTTACCGGATTTCGAGATCAATGAGCAGACCTGCAGCAAAAATGATTTGAGAGAAATTTTAAATTTAAGCGGAGCAGATTTCTTAGTCATTCCGCATAAAAAAGAAGGTAAAGAGTTGCAGTGTCAGATAGTTCGCTCGTCCAGCGAGAAGGGTGCAGAAGGAGTATTGATAGAGACCATAAATACAGCTAAGATCGATGACACGATATTACCAGCTAAGTCAGTAATCAGTTTTTTTGACCGAACCAATTCGATCGGTGGCGACTACGGCAATGTCAGCGTAAATATTTCAAGGCAATATATTCATCTCACTCAGAATGATTGTTTGCGCGGCTACAGGGCTTTAGATAGAAATTATTTGATGCAATATAATCGCGACAGAACTGATCCGGATGAAGTTTCTGACGATATGGATTTAAAGCTAATCTTGCCTCGCGCCGCTTTAATAGCTCAATCCATCGACATTCCAAGCGACAATAAAATGTCTACGGGGTTGGTGGCATTGATTAACGCCAACACGATAGCGAGTGATCAATTTCATCTGGATGGATATTTGGCATCAAAGGAGGAGCGTAAACCTAAAGCTGCTCAAGAAAATCAAGATGCTCCTGGAGTATTGGAAGCGGCGCATGCAACAACTTCGCAAGGCGTTAGCAATCGCGGTGATCTTCAAAAAAAAGAGCAACTAAAGCCAGCAAGAAGCCTGCTTCAGCTTCTTAATGAAGCGGATGAAGATAGTGAGGATGAAGCGGAGGAAGATAGTGAGGTGGAGGATAATGACGATGTATTGCCTGCTGATGTAGTAACTCAGATGAATCAGGCTGTTGCAGAGACAAACATGAAATTTCCGGGCAGTCAATCAGCGGCCGAGGCCGATGAAGAAATGTCGGATTTTGAAGATGATGATAACTCATCCACCGCAGATGAATCTGATGATGAAGAGTTGGCGGATAATGCTGCTGAACAAATGTCGAGTGGCGGCTCTAGCGCTGATGTCGAAGAAGACCAAGTAATAGCAAGGTTGCGCAGTTCTCAATTATTTTTAACACCTTTAGGCAATGAAGCGCAAACAACTGCGCAATCTCTATTCAAAGTGGTTAGCGGCGTTTTATCTGACGGGTCATCTGGTTTTAAAAGTGGCGAAAGAATGCAATATATTTTGCCGGATTTTGAGATTAATGAGCGGACCTGCACTGATGAGGATTTGGAACAAATCTTAGATTTAACTAAGGCGGTTATTGTCACCGTTCCTATTAGAAAGAGCGGTGATTCATTAAGATATAAAATAGCCTTCCACTTAGAAGATGGTGAAGGTACTGATTGTTGGGAGGTTTCGGCAGGAGAACTTTCTGAGATATTGAGAGATTCAAAAAATGATACCGATAAAATAATAATCAGCTTCTTTGACAAAAAAAATGCAAACGACACTAGCTGCCAAGATGATGATGCAAGAATCACCAAACAATATGTTCATCTGACGCAAGATGACTGCCTAACTTATTTAAACCGCAGCAGCTTATCGCGATATGATCACCGATCCGATGTAGTAAGCCAAGAGCTTGGCGCGATGGATTTAAAATTAATTCTGCCACGTGCCGTCTTGGCAGGTAGAATTGCAACAATTCCCAGCAACCATGTAATGTCGGAAGAGTTGGTAGAATTGATTGCTCGCAATCAAGAAGTTGAGTATCCAATAGATGCGGCGAATAACTCTCAAGTCGCAAAGGCTGCGATGGAAATCAATAGCGATAGCGCGGTAGCAGCGCTGACAGGCTCGCAAATAAAGAGCATCAATGTCGCAGATCAAAGTGAAGCAGAACACAAGTTAGAGGCGGCTACTCAAGATCGAGATGATGGCTCCCAAGTTGTAGCGGAAGAGGAAGTCGTTATTGAAATTAATCTCACTGGCCATGACGATAATGCAGTAGCAGCGTTGATAGGTTTATTACAAGCGGGTGCAAGCTCTAACAGCATCAATCAAGCAGGGCATGAGTTAGAAGATGATGGCTCCCAAGTTGCAGAGGAAGAGATGGCTGAGTTGAGTATGATTGGTGGAGAGAGTGCGGCAGCTCCAGACCTTACACCTTCAACATCCACTACAATCTCTAGAGCTGCACAATTGTTAACGTTATGCAAGTCGACTCCTCAAGAAGATAGTTTTTGGAACCGCACAGGAGTAAATTTGTTTATTACCCTTAATGCAGCTTATCAAACCAAGGAAGACGTTAATAGCACCATATCCAGAATAATTATTTACACCGCCCTAAGCTGCCAAGAGCCTTTAAGTATAGAAGAGGTTGAAAGATCTTTAAATATTTCTCGGGTTCATGGTTCGCTATCTCATGCCTTTGATCATAAGAGAGATAAGCTAACCGAAGAGGATCTTGAGAAAGAAGCTAAGTATAGAGCATTCTCTGGGCGATTCCAAAGAGAGTGTAAAAGATGCGGCATCTTTTCTAACAAACTACCTTCCGACTTCAACACAACCCAATCCAACTACAATGAGTTGGATGGGATACGACTATCCAACGTACCAAAAGAAGCCGGTGCTATAATCTCAAAAGTAAGGCAGCAGATTGAAAGTAAAGGCGTAGCTTTTGAAAATTTTCTTCTAAAATCTGCTGAACGCGTAGAGCAGAAGAGAAGCTTGGTTGTAGAAGTCTGGAAGGCGGAAGAAGAGCGACTCCAATCATTACAGAGCAAAAGCTCTACTGGAAGATAAACCGGGGTGTAATTAAAAAATGGGAGTCAAAAAAATCGCCGTGGAGAAAGATTTAGAAATCGTAAATCCCGAGCAATTTTCCGAAGTGATGTTGGATGAGGGAAGCCGGGTGGAGATCGTGCATTTTATTGGCGGGGGCTAAAAATTATCTGCTGAACCAACCTTTTTTCTTCCTGCCGGTACTCGGGCTGCTCGAAGTGCTACCGCTGCCGGTACCACCTCCACTGGAGCTTGCTCCTAATGCAGCAGATCCGCCACCAAGTTGCGCTCCGGATATTGGTTTGGGACTCATATCGGGCAGTGTTGAACAGTTAATGTTTTGAGATTCTTTATTCAGGTTTGCTGCTTCTTTAATCTTTACTCCAGATAGTTCCGTCTCTTTTGTTTCTAGTAGCGATGGCTCATCGGCCTTGGGGTTCTCGGTGGATTTTATTGCCTCCTTGGTAGTGTCATGCAGAGCTTGTCCCGCTGCGAGATAGCCACTAATACCAAACCTAGTCCACATTTTTTCAAAGGCATCTTGGCAGGCTTGAGAAAGAGCTTCTGTGGCCGGATTTTTTACTAATGTTCTGAGCCAGGGAGCGGTTTTAACAAAACCTGCCGCCACAATGTTGGCTCCTTCCGCTACAGCGGCTAAAGTGCCTACAATCACCGAGGCTGCCGCAGCGATTGGTGCGCCGATAACTAAAGCAACGGCATTCTTTATTGTCCCAAATATCGAAAACGGTTCTTTGTCTCTTGCCATGGCCTAGTCTCTAAAATTAATAAATTGGAGCGGAACCTCGTAACTGTTGCCGCGTAAAAAATTCATCACTTCTTGCAAATCGTCACGCTTTTTGCCGTCAACGCGCACTTCGTCACCTTTAATTGAAGCCTGAATTTTCATTTTAGATTCTTTGATGTCTTTGGTGATTTTTTTGGCCACTTCTTGCTCAATGCCATTTCGCAATTTGATTTCCTGTCTGATGGTGTTGCCGCCAGCCTTCTCGGCTTTTTGAAAATCTAAAGCTTTAGGATCAACGCCACGTTTGACGCAAAACACTTTCAAAGAATCACCAATTTGCCCGATTTTGTAATCATCTTCGGCGGCGATTTGGATTAAATTTTCTTTGGTTTTTAATTCGATGGAAAAAACCGCGCCTTTAAAATCGTAACGGTTTGTAAGTTCGCGCAGCACGGAATTAACTGCGTTGTCAATTTCTTGCATGTTTACTTTGGAGACGACGTCGAAGCTGGGCATATTTTTTAAGAATTAAATTAAGGCCTGAGTTAAATCCGCAATCAAATCATCAACATGCTCGAGGCCTACAGAAAGGCGGCACATTGACTCGGTGATGCCGATTTTTTCTTGATCTTCACGAGCAATATTAGAGTGAGTGGTAGTCGCAGGGTGCGTAATCAAAGACTTGGCGTCGCCCAAATTGTTTGAGATGTCGATTAGTTGCAGACGATTCATGAAAGCAAAAGTTTCCTGTTTGTTGCCTTGAATTTCAAACGCCAACATGGCGCCGCCGCTCTTCATCTGCTCTCGCGCCACGGCAAATTGCGGATGTGATTTTAGAGTTGGATACAAAACGCGTTTGATTTTCGGATTAGATTCCAAAAATTCGGCGATTTTTTGAGCATTGGCGCAGTGACGTTCCATGCGCAGCGCAAAGGTTTCCAGCGATTTTAAAACCACCCAAGCATTAAACGGACTAAGTGCCGGCCCGGTGTGGCGATGGAAAGGCAGTAAAATTTCTTTAATGAATTGCTCGGTTCCAAGAACGCATCCGCCCAGTGTACGACCCTGTCCATCCATGTGTTTGGTGGTCGAATAAACTACGATATCGGCGCCGAGTTCGAGTGATTTTTGGGAGTAAGGCGAGGCGAAGATGTTGTCCACAATCAAACTGGCTGAGTGCTTTTTACAAAGGTCGGCAATGAATTTAATGTCGACGATTTCCAAATTGGGATTGGCCGGAGTTTCGATAAAAACAACTTTGGTATTTTTTTTGAAGGCGCCTTCCCAAGCCGCGTGATCTGTGCCGTCAACGAGGGTTACTTCAATTCCGTAATTAGGCAAAATTTTGGTCGCAATGTGAAAGCACGAGCCAAATAAAACTTTCGACGCAATAAAATGATCGCCCGCTTTGATCTGACACATGATTGAGGCAAACACGGCCGCCATGCCGGAAGCCATTACGCAAGCCGCTTCCGCGCCTTCCAACAAAGCCAATTTATCTTCCAACATTTTTAAAGTTGGGTTTAAGTAGCGCGAGTAAACATAACCTGGAGCTTCGCCATTGAAGCGGCTTTCAGCGGTTTCGGCGGAATTGTAAGCGAAGCCGGAATTCAAAAAAATTGCTTCTGAAGTTTCGCCGAAATTGGAACGAATCGTGCCGCCGCGAACCATTTGGGTTTCGAGGTGCAGCTTGCTGAAATCGGTAGTTTTGTTTTTGTAAGTCATGCGGAGTTTAGTTTTTAAGATTTAGCTTGTGCAGCAGCGCATCAGTGTCGTTGCGCAGTAATTCAATTCTAACTTTGGTAGTGCCTTGGCCTTTAAAACCAAGTGCATCGGCAGCTTTTTCTGAAACATCAATTACCCGACTTTTTGAAAAGGGACCGCGGTCATTAACCCGGACAATCACGCTGACACCGCTGCGCAAGTTAGTAACGCGGACCATGGAAGGCAAGGGCAAAGTCGGATGCGCCGCGGTCATGGCGCCTGAGTCGTAGGTCTCGCCATTGGCAGTTTTTTTGCCGTGAAATTCGTCGCCGTACCAAGAAGCAATTCCGGTTTCTTGGTAGTCTTCGTAATTTTGTGGGAAGTAAGAAACGCCCTGAATTTCGTAAGGATTACCCACTTTAAAATAGCCGGAATATTGCCCGTCATCATTTAGAGCTTCGCGCGAATCGCCGTAATAAACTTCTTCGTCTGACGCGGGCAGAGAGTAATGAAAATTTTGTGAAGTGCCTACCTGCATTGATTCAGAAGGCTTAGGATGAGGTGTTTTTTGCTGCCGATTACGGCCTGAAATTATTCTGTCGATATTGCTGAAGGTGCGATTGGATCTTTCTGGATTAGGTCTGGAGCTAGTGCTTTCGCAAGAACACAACAATAAAAATACTGAAATAGCGGACAGTAATTTTTTCATTAATTTGTTTTTTGTTGGTAGGAGGGTGGTGGTGTTGCAGCTTGATACTTAGGATAGGTTCTTACTTACGAGCCAAGGCCACTTCCATTCCCAAGGCCATTCCCATCGCTGGAATTCTGCCGAAAGAAATTTTATTCGAGAACACTCGTTCTTCCTGAAAAGTGGGAGAGACATGATTTTTTTTGATCAGAAAAATGCCGTACTGCGCAAATAAATTGGCAATAATTTTGTGACCAAAAAAGCTAATCAAGCGATGTTTGTTAGTAAGAAAAATTTTGCGCTCGATGGAGAAATTTAATTTTTTGCACAGATTTTCAAAATCTTCGATCGAGCAAAAATGGATATTCGGAGTGTCGTACCACTGAAAAGGAATGTTTTTGTTAACCGGCATCGTGCCTCTAAACAAAAGGTGTAAACGGTTTTTGATGTGGGCAAAATTCGGCAAAGAAATCACGGCATATTCGGCGATGCGTAACATTTCTTCTAAAATTTCTTTGGGATTGTGAGTGGCTTGAATGGTCTGACTTAAAATGGCGTAATCAAAATTGCGGTTGGGGTAAAAAGTTAAATCATTTTCTGCGTCGCCCTGAATTGCTGAAATGCCGCGGCCTACAGCTTGACTGACTTGGGCTTGTGAAATTTCTAATCCGCGCCCGTCAACATTTTTGGTTTTTTTTAAAAAATCTAAAAGTTCGCCGTCACCGCAGCCGATGTCTAGAGCCTTAGAATTTGGTTTGATGAGCTGAGCAATAATTTCTAAATCGTATCTGATTTTGTGCTTAACGATGCTTTCGCCGATTCCTGTCATGGTGCTGTGCTATTGGTTAATAAAGCCCTTAATGGTGTTTTTGAGCGCGTCATTTTCGAGCAGAAAAGAGTCGTGTCCAGCATTACTTTCAACCGTGACGCTGCTGACATTGACGCCGCAAGTGATCAATGCTTGCGTCAGTTTTTTTGCTTCTGAGGGCGGAAATAACCAGTCGTCAGAAAAAGAAATTACGCAAAATTTTCCGTCTTTATTTTGAGAGAAATCGAGAAAAGCATTGCTGAGTTTGCCGGCGAAATCGCTTTCCAAATCGAAGTAATCGACGGCACGGGTGATGTAGAGGTAAGAGTTGGCATCAAAGCGCTCGATGAAGCTGTAGCCTTGGTAATGTAAGTAACTTTCGATTTTAAAATCGCGGTCAAAACTGAAAGAAAAATCAGTTTTATTTTGTAAGCCGCGGCCGAATTTTTTCTGCAAAGCGCTTTCGGAAAGATAGGTGATGTGCGCCGTCATGCGGGCGACCGCCAAACCGTTGGAGGGGAATTTTTTTTCGCTTAAGTAATCGCCGCGACACCAGTCGGGATCAGCCATGATGGCTTGTCGACCCACTTCGTGAAAAGCGATATTTTGTGGAGAGTGGCGGTAAGAAGTGGACATCGGAACCACTAATTTTACTTTCTCTGGATAGAGCGCAGACCAAGCCAGGGCTTGCATTCCGCCCGTTGATCCACCAACTACAGCGTGCAATTTTTTAATGCCGAAATGTTCAATTAATAAATTTTGGGCGTGTACCATGTCGTTGATCGTAACGACGGGGAAGTCGATGCCGTAAGGCTTGCCGGTCTGCTCATTAATTTCTTTCGGCCCCCACGAACCCATGCAGCCGCCAATCACATTAGAAGAAATGACGAAGAATTTTTTGGTGTCGATTGCTTTATTTTCGCCGATTAAAAAATCCCACCAACCATCTTTTTCAGTGAGTGGATTTTTTGAAGCGACGTACTGATCGCCAGTTAAAGCGTGGCAAATTAAAATGGCGTTGGATTGGTCGGCGTTTAGTTCTCCGTAGGTTTGATAGGCGAGGGGAAAATTTTTTATTTCCGTGCCGTTAGAAAGTTTAAGCGCCTTTTCTTTTGCCAAAAAAACAATTTCACCAACTTCAAATTCTTTGTATTTCGGCCCGAAACTTGACTTAACTTTCATTCTTCCTAGTTATGAATTGAGTAGCTGACGCCCTGCTTTTGAGCGCAAAAATTTCACAACTTTCTAAATTTCACGGGATGGAAAATCAACAGAATAAAACTTGCGAAGCCGCTTTGCTGGCTCTACGCCAAGAAATTGACGCGGTCGACAATAAAATTGTCGAGCTGCTTGGTAACAGAATGCAAATCATCAATCGCGTCGGGGAGTTGAAGCAAAACAACAACGAAAAATTTTTTATTCGCTCCAGTCGCGAAGCCGACATGATTAAAGATTTAATTAAAAAATCGGATTCAACCCTTCCCAAAAGTGTCTTTCCTAAAAGTGCGATTGTCAGCATCTGGCGCAAGATCATCACGGCGGCTAACATGCGCGAACAAAAGCTCGCAATCGCCATCCACAACCCCAAAGACATCCCCGACTATTCTTATTTGGTGCGTGAATATTACTGCGCTGCTGTGCCGATTATTTCTTACGACAGCACCACGAGCGTTGTTTCTGAAATCGAAAAAGGCGAAGCACAAATCGGAGTTTTTGCCTTGCCGCAGTTGAGTCGAGATGAGTCAGATAAAAGAGAAGGTGCCGGCGAAAATTGGTGGATCAGCTTAGCAAACAACAAATCCGGCATCAAAGTTTTTGCCAAAATTCCTTTCGTGGAAGCTGCAAGGAAGCAAGATGAGATTGACGACGCAATCAGTTTGGTAGCGGTGGCAATCAAGCCCGCCGAAAAATCTTCCGAAGATAATTCGTTACTTTACGTCGAAGTAAAAAAAGAAGTTTCAAGATCGCAAATCATGTCTGGCCTTGCCGAACAAGGTCTGAGCGCCAAGATTTTAAAAACCGTAAAACTTCCCCAAGTCGACGACGTTATTTTTTATTTAGTTGAGCTCGAAGGATTCCACACCGACGAAGATGAGGCGATCAAAGCATTCTCCAAATCCAAAATTAGACCTTACGCAAAGTTGTTGGGCTGCTACGCCGTGCCTGTAAAAATCTAATTTATTTTTGCAAAATTACGAAAATTAGGTGAAACTTTGCTCAAAATTAATTCAGGTTCTTAGAGGGTTTTAGTCTGAGCTTGTGACGAAAAACCCCCCTACCCCCCTTATCAG
>CANDYP010000053.1 GCA_947425005.1 Rickettsiales bacterium
GGGGGTTTTTCGTCAAAAATTCAGAATAATTTAAATTTTAAAAATTCTGAACTCGTGACGAAAAACCCCCCTACCCCCCTTATCAGGGGGGCTTAGACTGAGGGCGCCTTTTACGGCGCAGCTTTCATTGCAAAATCCATTTTCGAACTCACCGACTCTCTGTCGTCAAAATATTGGATGAGCACCCCGCCTTTGCCGCTGTCGTTGAAATAAACGTGAGACGAGGACACAACGCCCGACATCAAATCCCAAGTCGGATCGACATCAACCCAGCGGCCGTTTAAGTAAATCATGTTCCAGGAATGCCCTTGGCACTCTTCGTATTCGCCGCAGGCAGCGCCATCAATGCTTAAAGCGGGAATGCTGGCAAGGCGCGCCAATGCTGTGTAGAGCTTGGCATATTCAGTGCAGACTCCCACCGGGTTTTGCAAAACTTCTCTGATTTTTGGTAGCTTGCCGGTGTAGCTGGCGTCGTATCTGATGAAGTCGTGTACGAATTTTCCGATCTTGGCGTGCAACGGTAAAGTGCGATATTTTTCGTCTTGTTTGAGTCGCGTAAGCATCGGAGAAAGCCACAAAGATTCTTCCGGCGTGACGTCCAAATAAGCGGCCGGATTGCGCGCGATCTGCATGCGATTATTTTTGCCGGTCGAAATTTTGGCTCTGCTTTCGATTAATATTTCAGTGGCGTTGGTGTTGAATTTGAGATTGCGGTTACCGCCCTCCAGGCTTTGTTTAAGCGGCGGCACGCTTGACGTCGTAATTGAGTTTTCAATTTTTTGTCCGCCATTTTGGAAGTAAGTCGGCAAAAAAATTGTCGCATTGTTTAAAGGTTTGTTGGCTGTCACTTTCACTTTAATCGCCACGTCCCACGCGCTTTGAGTCGGGGTTAATTTTAGAAATTCGCGCACGCCATCTTGAGGCACGACATTGCTGTAAACGAAGCTGCTGGCGGTTTTGGTGACGTTGGGATTGAGGGTCGCCGATTCCAAAAATCCGGGAAAATTAATCGTAACTTTGGCGTTGGCGCCAGCAGCAAAACTGGGAACGTCGATTAATTCTTGGCGCAAAAATTTGTCGATTTTGTCGTATTTTTCTTCGTAAGAAAAAAATAACGAGACCGCTTTGTTGTTAGATTTTTCTTGAGGAAATTTTATTTTGAGCGCGTTGTTCTTGAAGCTGAAGTCAGCGTACCTGCCGTCGCACAACACTTTTGTAATTTTAATGTCACGCTGCGAATCGAAAACAATCGAGAAAGAAGTCATTACTTGATTCACCGCAAAATTGGCAGTTTTGCCCTCAATCAAAATTTCTGAATTCTTCCCCGTCGCCGTTAAATTAGTGTCCTCCTGCCAATTCAAAATCGACAAATTCGCGCCGGCATTGGCGGAAGTTGAAAATAAAAAAAAGATCAAAATCAGCGCAGCGCGAAGAATTTTTAAGCGAGTTAAGTCGGTCATTTATTTTTTTAATTTCTGTTTTGAGTTTCGAAGTTGCCCAAATTCTGAATTGAGTGGCGCGAGCTGAGTTAACGCGGTATCCGACGGAGATGATGGCGTCTAAATTATAAAAATTAGTTTCGTAAGATTTGCCATCAGTAGCAGTTATTCGAATTTTTCGAATAACTGAATTTTCGTCTAGCTCACCAGATTTAAAAATTTCTTTTAGGTGATAATTAGCTGTATTGATTTCGACCCCAAACAACTCCGCCATCAACTTCTGCGTCAGCCAAACCGTGTCGCCATCAAAGCGCACGTCGAGACGGACTTCGCCGTTTTCGTTTTGGTAAATTATGATTTGAGAGTTACTGGGTTCTTGATGTTTCATGGTGAGAGGCGGTTTTAAGTTTGTAAAAATGTGAGTAGCTTTTGAAAGCTGTAGAAAACTTATTCACCGCAACCAAAAATCACAAATAAAACTGCTAGAAAAACTGCCAGAAAGACTGACCGCCTAGTTTTTAGAAGTTGCGGGGAAAATTAATGTTGAATTTGAAATGTCTTGGATCGCCTTCACAATTGCGGCAACGATTTTGCAAACTTTTCGCAATCTTGAGCAAAAAAGTTTGAACAAAAAGCTCGACACGCTCACCGTTTCGTGGTCGCGATTTATTCTGCCGCTGCCTTTGGCTCTAGTCACCACGCTTTACACTTCTTTTTCTGCCGACGTCCATTTTATTTTACTTTGCGCCGTCACAGCATTTTTTCAAATCTCGGGAAATTTCTTTTTACTCAGAACTTTTAAGTCAAAAAATTTCAGCGTCGGGATTGCGTTTTACAAAACTGAAGTGTTGCAAGCGTTGCTTCTGGGGATTTTATTTTTTCACCAACATGTCTCAAAGGCGGGATTCGCGGCCATTGTGCTGACTAGTTTGGGGATGATTTTAATGTCTAATTTTTCTTTTTCTTGGAACAAAACTTCCCCAAAAAATCTCCAAAAAGATTCTGGATGGAAGCTCGATAAAGTCGCTCTATTCGGCGCTTTGACCGGCCTGTGTTTTTCTATTTCTGCCTTCAGTTTAAAATTCGCCGCAGAGCAATTGATGTTGGTGGGATACGGTTACGCCAAGGCCGCAGTAATCGTTTTGATGTGGGTGATTTGCTTCCAGAATTTATTTTTTGTGGTTCTTAAATCGTCGCAAAATCGCCTGCGCCAAGATTGGCAAAGTCTCTTCGCTGCCGAAAATAAATCGTCATTTTTCAAAACCGGACTCCTCAGTTTTGCCGGATCAGTCTGCTGGTTCATCGCCTACGCCATCGGAAACGTAGTCTACGTCAAAGCGGTCGGACAGCTAGAGCTGGTGCTCGCCGTATTGATTTCCTACTTGCATCTAAAAGAAAACCACACCACAAAAGATTTCGTCGGAATCGCTTTGACCTCGCTGGGAATTCTGGTTCTGATTTTATTTCACTAACTCCAATTAAAAAAATATGCCGTTAGAATTAAAAACATTTACCCCACTTTCTCAGGCGCAAATTAATCAAATCATTGCGAATGCCGGGGCTTTAGTTCCGCAAGTTGCAACTGCGGTAAAAGCAGCACGCGAGGGTAATGCAGAATATCAGAATTTGATTTCAGGTTACGCAGCGGCAGCAGATAAAAGACAATTCATTGAAGCCAATCAGCAGCGCATTGCTGAGTTTCTGAATGACTGCGGATTGATGGGATATGTGGGAGAAAAAAACGCGGTTAAGGGCGGTAAAAAAATAGAATTAGGCGCTGGAAATTTTGTGATTGGGGCTGAAGGAATCGGAGTGATCTTGGCTTACTTAAAAGAAAAGCATCCTACTGCTCACGAAGTCGTTTCGGTGAAAAATGCAGATCTAATCACGGACGAAGGATCGCGCAAACATTCAAATATTTTTCTGGAGCAGAGCGCAACTCACGACCGCGCAGTAATTAGCTCTTTGAAAGCTCAGCTAGCGGCTGATTTGTTAGAAGCGAAAGAAAAATCGCAAGCTCTCAACAAAACTTACGTCGTTGAAACCTTTGGCACTACTGGCGGCAACCACATCGTATCTTTGACGGTGCGAAAAAAAGTTGGTGAGAATAATCCTTTGGTTCATTTATTCGATCCCTCTCCCTCTTTGCTGCGCAACGGTTTAGAGGCTACGCAAAACAGCATTGCCAATGGTTGGAATGCGCAGTTGCAGATTAATGCAACTGTTAAAAAAGCTTTTGCAGAAGCGGGATTGACGTTTGATTCCGAGAAATATTTTAACAATTCCGAGCCGCAACAGCACAGAGGATTTATTTACTGCGGAACTTTTTCTTACGAAGCGGCTTACAGAATTGCAGGTTTGGACAGGGCAGGGCACGAGGCCTTACTTGGTTTACAGCCCGATGGCACTGTTCCGGAAGGTTACAAATATCCAAGCCTCTTTGGCGGCAGAACTGAAGTTGGTTGCAAGAATGCAGCAGGTGCAACGGTTCCAGTTTCGGTTGCGCAAATAATTGCGGACGGTGGTTACATCAAAAATCCGGTACTGGGTTTGCAGGCTCAAGAAGTTGTACTGACGCACTTTGTGGATCCGGCTTTGACGTCTCGCCAAGATGAATTGGCAGGAATAAATCACGTCAGAAAAGAAGGTCGTGAAGTTGAAACTGAGCACGATCACGTGAGAAGATATCAGTCGCAAAAGCAAGGCGCTGAAGGTTTTAATCTGATGACTGATCAAAAAGCTCTGCGACAAAAAATCGGCCACTTGTTTGAAATAGTTTCGAATCCAGAATTTTTGAATCGTGCAAATGGTCAGCAAATGATCCCGAATCCTTTCGTCGATTATTCGCCTTACAGCCCAAAATATTCCGCAGCGGAAGCTCCGTCAGTTGAGACCGAAAAGTTGGTTAATGCTTTTGCAAAAATATTACCGCCGCCATTTAGCGGAGTTAATTGCTCGAAATATGAGCAAGAGGTTTGCAAAATAACGACCTACATCGGGGGAATTTCCGGAGTAAAATTAGTAAATTTTGCCGAAAGGAACAGCTTAGCCAATTCATTGAGACTCGTTAACTTTGGTCCTAATCTTGAGGGTGTTGATCCGGCTTTAAGTGAGGTTTTTAAATTTACTGTAGAAGTTCCCAGAGAAAGATTTGGCGAAATTACCAACGCTCTAAGCAGCCAAGCAAAACATATTCCGAAAGATCATCTTTTTACGCCAAGGCCGACTGCGACGGTGTTTGAGCAAAGACAATTGGCGCCTGTACAGAATCAACAAAACGAAGTTTCACATTAATCAAAATCAAAAATTCTGAGGCCAAAAATGCCAAAGCAACAAATGCCAAAGCAACAAATGCCAAAGCAACAAATGTCAGTCACAATTAAAACGAAATATCTCGGTGGGCTTAGTACGGAGTCGGTGCATGTGAAGTCGGGAAGCTTGTTGGTTACGGATGCGCCGGTGGATAATAAGGGGAAGGGCGAGGCGTTTTCGCCGACGGATTTGCTCGCGACTTCGCTGGCTACCTGCATGATGACGGTAATGGGGATTCAGGCGAATCAACAGGGTTTGAACATTGATGGCGTTGAGTGTGACGTGACGAAAATAATGGCGGTGAATCCACGGCGGGTTTGCGAAATCATCGTCGAATTTAATTTTGCGCCCAACAATTTTGACGAAAATCAAAAAGAAATTTTACGCGACGCCGCTTATTCCTGCCCCGTGGCCTTCAGCTTGCATCCTGATTTGAAGAAGAGTGTGACTTTTAATTTCTAGCAAAAAATCTTAATCAAAATGCCAAAGCTTGCTGCGCAAAAAGCGCTTGATGTTTTATCTACTTGGACAGCTTTGGAGGTTTTAACACCAAAATCTTTTCGCAAAGCTGAGGATCTTCTTGAGATGGGTCAGGCTTTAATAATCCCATCCAAAGATCAGGGTCTTCCCTGGGAGTTTAATGGCGAGCAGCCGCCCAAAGGCAAAAAGTTTTTTTATCAAATAGTTGTAGGAACGATTAATTTAGAAAAATTTTCTTCCTCTCTTTTGGAGAAATATCGTGACGCAAATCCGGAGAGAAAAGATTTTAAAGGTGAGGCAATTGTTGCGGTGATCTCGGTGGATCAAGATGGAATGGTAGCTGCAGACAAAATTTCTGTTGCAGTGTCTAGTTTTGCCTGGGGCCTTTCCAAGGCTTTGGAAGGGAAGCTAAAAGATTTGGGAGATTGGTCGAAAATAGAATCTTCTTTGCTAGAAAAATTTGATGATTTTCTGCGCAGAACTTCTCAAAGCGGCAGAAAAATTCCGGTCAGTAAAGCTTTAATCGCAGAGGCTTACGAATATTTGATTGATGTTTTGGAATTGCCACGAGAGCTGACAAATGAAAAATTTTTCCTCATCAAAAGTGTTGAAGCAGATGACAAAAAGGAGTCTGCAAAATCAATAATTCTGAATAGTTTTTATCTCAAAGATCTTGCAAAAGCTGCCGATCTTTTTGTTGAAAAAAAAATTACCAAAATCTCGCCGAAGCAAAGAAATCAAAATTCTGCACTTAATTCTTGGAGCAATTCTCGCAACGAAAAAACTTTTTCGCTGTCCAATTTTTTCTCTCTTTCAGTAACTTTTTTAAAAAGTTTTTTTTGCAAAATATTACAAAAAATATTTCCGCAAAAATGTCGTCAAGCAGCGACAGTTAACGATCTAAAACATATTCCAAAAAATCTTAAACTTTACTTAGGATTGGAATCTCCCGCAAAAAAACTGAATATTTTAAGCGACAATTCTGTTTTAAAAAAAGCGGTTTCGCCAAAATTAATTCCACCCGCCTGTTGGCCGGCAAGTGGTCACCATCCTTTGGTTTTGCTGCAACAAGCTGCGGTCAATTTATCTTTAAGCGAACTTGAGGACGGCGGAATTCTCGCTGTTAATGGACCTCCCGGAACTGGCAAAACAACATTGTTGCGCGACATCATTGCAGGCATCATTACCAAAAGAGCTCAGGCAATGTGTGCTTTCAACAATCCATCTGAAGCGTTTTTAGAAACCGGTCAGGAAGTTAAGGCTGGGAGCGGATCTTTCCGCCTAAGTAAGTTGGATGAGAGATTGAAGGGTTTTGAAATTCTAATCGCCTCTTCGAATAATAAGGCTGTAGAAAATGTCAGCGTTGAATTGCCGAACCTGAAAGCAATAGCTGAAGATGAGAAGGATTTGCGCTATTTCAGCGCCCTGTCTGACAAACTATTAGCTTGTGAAAGTTGGGGCATGATTGCGGCGGTCCTTGGCAACAGTACGAACTGTTACAAATTTTCTCAGGCATTTTGGTGGGACAAGGATTGTAGCCTTAACACTTACTTACTCCAAGCTTCTGGCACTCCTCAAGTTTTGGAAGCGAAAGACAAGAGTGGAAAAATTATTGAATGCGTGCCGCAAATTATTGCAGAAAATTTTCCGCCACGTAGCGAAGAGGAGGCTTTAAATAACTGGCGTGAAGCTCGTAAAAATTTTCAAAATCTTTCAAAAAAAATTGAAGAAAAATTTTCTGAACTGAGAGAGGCGGAAGAATTTTTTGAATATTTGGATTCTTTGGAAAGGGATCAAAATCAAGAATCGCGAGCAACTTTTTTATCACGCTTGCTGGCATTTTTTAAAAATAGAAACGTCAAAATTTTAGCAAAAAACAATCTGCTTAAAGCTGAAGAATATCGTAAAAAATTTGGCTCGCACATCATTGACCAAAAACTTTTTCGGCAAGATCGAAGCACTCTGCAAATGACTTTACCGTGGTGCGATCAAGAAACGCAGTTGCTGCGCGAAAAGCTTTTTACTGCCGCAATCAAACTTCACAAATGCTTCATTGACGCGTCTGCAAAGCCACTGCGCCATAATTTGGGTATTTTTATGCAGCAGCTTTCCGGCGCGCAAAGCGACTCCGTTGCCAAGTCTTTTGCTGCTGATTTGTGGTCTTCATTTTTTCTAACAGTGCCTTGTGTTTCGACAACTTTTGCTTCGGTCGGACGCATGCTGCAAAATCTTCCGCAAGAAAGGTTGGGATGGTTGTTGATTGACGAAGCTGGACAAGCTACTCCGCAGGCAGCAGTTGGGGCGATCATGAAAGCCAAGCGTGCAATTGTGGTGGGAGATCCGATGCAAATTGAACCAGTAGTGACGCTTCCGAAATCTTTAACAGAAGGAATTTGCCAACAATTTGAAATTGATGCTAATCGCTTTAATGCGCCAACGGCTTCGGTTCAAACTCTGTGCGACCTTGCTACTTCTTATTTTGCAGAATTTCACGGCAAATATGGCAGTCGTCAAGTTGGCGTTCCGCTTTTGGTTCACAGGCGTTGCGAGGATCCGATGTTTAGTATTTCCAACGTAATTGCTTACGAAAGATTAATGGTGAAGGCGAAAAAATCCGGAGACTCTTTCATAAAAAAATGTCTGGGATCTTCGACTTGGTTTGACATTGATTCTGACTCGGAGGAGAAGTGGTCGGAGAAAGAAGGAGAGAAGTTGATTGAGGTTCTGATGAGAATTGACGCCGCTCCAGACCTATACATCGTAACGCCTTTTGTTAGCGTGGCGCAAAATATTCGTAAAATTGTAAAAGAAAGTGGCGTCTTGCAGCGCTGGAAAATTAGTGATCCTAAGGATCAGAATTCGTGGATTCGCGATCGAATTGGAACGGTACACACGGTTCAAGGGCGCGAAGCCGAAGCGGTGATTTTTGTTTTGGGCGCCCCGTCAAAAAACCAAAATGGCACAAGAAATTGGGCCGGAGCAAGGCCAAATTTACTCAACGTTGCTGTTACTAGAGCCAAGGAGGTTTTTTACGTGATTGGCAATAAAAAACTTTGGCGTGAAGCGGGAGTTTTTGCAGATTTGGCTGAGCGGATTTAGGCTGCGACTGATTCGTCGCTCAAAGAAATTTCAGAAGCACAATAAAGGGGAGAAAGAGTAATGGCTACGAAACTTGCGGAGCAGCTGAGGTCCGCAGGTCACATCCAAGGTTGACGAGAGCAAGAGATGGGTAAGGTGGTGAGGAGGTGTGGCGAGTAGTTCTAAACTCGTGACGAGAAACCCCTATGACCGGCATGCGCTCATCCCCCTTGTACTCACAAACTTATTTTTTAATTTTTGCGTGAGTTGCCATTGCTAAAAACAATTGTCAGGGGGGCTTTGATCGAGCTCGGTTTAAGCCCCCCTGACAATTGTTTTCAGCAATTGCAACTCACTCAACAAAAAATAATTTTGTGAGTACAAGGGGGGGGGTAGGGGGGTTTCTCGTCACAAACTCAG
>CANDYP010000054.1 GCA_947425005.1 Rickettsiales bacterium
TTGACTTAAAAAAAATCTGTCAGGTATACATGACATAATTATTTTAAAACTTCACCACGGTTTTTATGTTTTTGATCCCGCAACAAATTTTTTACTACACAAGTCGCAACCAGAAAATTCCTTTTAAGGAATGGATCGATGATTTGGATTCGACGATAAAAGACCTGATTCACGAAAGATTAGAAAAAGTCAAAGTAGGTTATTTTGGAGATTACAAAAATCTTGGCGACGGGGTATTTGAGCTAAGAATCCACTTCGGCCCAGGTTACAGAATTTATTACGGAATAATCGGTAGAGACATAGTTCTGTTGCTTTGTGGTGGCGATAAAGATGATCAGAAAAGGGATGTTAAAAAAGCAAAATTTCTTTGGGAGGATTACAAAAATGCAAAAAAAGACTAAAACAAAAAGAGTGTTTCCAACTTGGGACAGCTTGGTTGTTGAACAATTTAAGAAGGATCCGGAGTTCTTAAATTTGGCTCTTAAAAGAACTTTTCGCGAGTACGTTCAAACTGGTGACGAATTTTTCTTGAGAGAAACTTTAAAGCAAGCTGCTGCAGCTAAGGGAGTTACTCAACTCGCCAAAGAAACCGGCCTCAGTCGCCAATATCTTTACGAAATGTTGTCGGAAAAAGGCAATCCAACTTTGGCAACTTTTCGCTCCGTGCTCAAGGCCCTAGGTTTTAAAATGTATGTCAGAGAAATAAAATCAGCCTAAAATATCCTGCACCGCGTGGAGGATATTTTTTTGTCTCATGAAATGCTCGCCGATTAAGAAGCAGTTGATGCCAGCTTGTCGTAGCAAATCAATATCCAGCGCATCTTTTATCCCACTTTCAGAAACTAAAACGTAGTCATCCGGCACTTGTTCGCATAAAAAAAGCGAAGTTTGGAGATCAATTTTTAGCGTTTTTAAATCACGATTATTAATGCCAAGTAGTTTGCTTTTTAAGCGAGAGGCGCGCTGCAATTCTGCCTCATTGTGAACCTCAATCAGCACAGACAGGCCAGCGTCAAAAGCGCATTGCTCTAACTCTTGCAACTTGGCGTCATCGAGCATCGCCACGATCAACAAAATGCAATCAGCGCCCAACATCTTCGCTTCATAAATTTGGTAAGTGTCGACCATAAAATCTTTGCGCAAAATCGGCAGATTGGAAATGGCGCGCACCTCCTGCAAATATTCGCTCTTCCCCATGAAGTATTTTTCATCAGTCAGAATTGAAAGGCAGGTTGCACCGGCTGTTTCGTAGTCTTTGGCAATTTCAATGTGATTAAAATCTGCGCGAATTAATCCGTGCGAAGGCGAGGCTTTTTTGATCTCGCAAATCAATCCAACCTCATTGCGAAAACTTTTTTCTTTGAGTGCGGCGAAGAAATTTTTCGGCGCATCCAAGCATTTTGTGCGAGCGCAAATTTCTTGCACCGACAATTCTTTCTTGCGATTGCGAACCTCAACAAGCTTGTGTTGATAGATCTCTTCGAGGATATTTTTCATGGAAGTTAAAGTGTGTGAGGGTTAATTCTGCAGCGCCGGAACCTAGTTTTCAAAAATCCCAATTTCAAATAATATGACTGATTTTTCTTGCGGAACTTTTCCTAGAACGCGTTTGAGACGCAATCGTAAAGCGCCCTGGATCCGCGAATTAACAGCGCAAAACACGCTCTTGCCACGGGATTTAATCTTGCCGCTTTTCGTCATCGAGGGCAAAAAAACGGAAGAAAAAATCTCTCAACTTCCAGGCATTTCGCGCCTGTCGATTGACCTAATTGTGAAGAAAGCCAAAGAGGCGCGAGATCTTGGCATTCCTGCTTTGATGCTATTTCCGGTGATTGAGCAAAAGCTAAAAAATTCGTCGGGAAAAGAAGCGTGGAATGCAGAAAATTTAATGTGTCGTACCATTCGTGAAGTCAAAAATGCTGTGCCGGAAATCGGCGTGATTGCTGATGTAGCGCTAGATCCCTACACGTCTCACGGCCATGACGGCATTGTTGACGCGCGCGGTTACGTTGAAAATGACGCGACAATTGAAGTGCT
This sequence comes from Rickettsiales bacterium, assembly GCA_947425005.1. GTDB lineage: Bacteria > Pseudomonadota > Alphaproteobacteria > Rickettsiales > UBA1997 > UBA2645. The sequence continues at coordinate 2,038 of CANDYP010000054.1, forward strand.
GTGCCGACAAGCATTAGTGCAGGCGGAAGCCGGTTGCGACATCATCGCGCCTTCAGACATGATGGATGGCAGAATCGGTGTGATCCGCGATGCGCTTGATGATCAAGGCTTCGTCGATGTTTCAATAATGTCTTACGCCGTGAAATATGCGTCGAGTTTTTATGGGCCGTTCAGACACGCGGTTGGATCAGCTGCTAACTTAAAAAGTTCCGACAAAAAAACTTACCAAATGGATTTTAGAAATTCCGCCGAAGCCCTGCGCGAAATCGCCGTGGATGTCGAAGAAGGTGCTGACATGATTATTGTTAAGCCGGGAATGCCTTACTTAGACGTGGTCTCGCAAGCTGCACAAAATTTTCAACTTCCCGTCGTGTCCTACCAAGTGAGCGGCGAATACGCGATGTTAAAACACGCCGCCACTGCCGGCGCCTTTGATTTCGACGCCGCTTTTTACGAGAGCCTAATTTCTTTCAAAAGAGCCGGCGCCTCAGCAATCATCACCTACGGTGCGATTGAAATGGCAAAACTCATAAAATAATTTTAGGTAATTCAATGGATAGAAAACCCGTAAACTCTTCCAGCATTCGTTCAGTAGGCTATGATGCGACCTTGCGCATCATGGAAATCGAGTTTGATTCTGGTGGGATTTATCAATATTTCGATACGCCACAACATCTTTACCAAGAGATGATGAGCGCAACTTCAAAGGGTAAATTTTTTGATAGTAACATCATTAAGCATCATTACAGATACCGTAAAATTAACTAAGTCATAAACCCGCACATGTTCAAACCCAAAACCACAAAGATTGCAGAGATAGCCAAAAATAAATCACAAGTTATTGCACAGCTGGAAAGTATTTTTAGTGCTAAAACTCGTATCTATATTGATTACGCGAATGTTCGGCCATGGAGTTCAAAACTTGGATGGCACATTGACGTAAAGCGCTTGAAACAGTTTTTAGATTCATTCGCAAATATCGAATGCGTGAATTTTTACAACGGCTACATCAAAGATGATGAAAAGTCGGAATCAGAAAAAAGAAATATCGAAAATTGCAAATATACGCTGCGCACCAAGCCCGTCAAAATAATGAAGCTATCAACCAATGTATCTAGTATACCAGCTGACTCAACCGCCATCCTCAATCAATTTATTCGTCGTGCATTACTAAGAAAATATGAGATTGAAACTATTGAATATCTGAATAGCAGATTCAGAGAAATGAACAAAAAAGGAGAAGACTCTATTGAAGACAGAAAATGCAATTTTGACGTAGAGATCGGCGTGGATATGTTGCTCGACTGTGAAAAAAACGGCACTGATGTTTTTGTTCTGTGGAGCGGAGACAGTGACTTTGCGGACCCTCTCAAAAAGCTGATGGCGGCAGGTAAGAAAGTTATTTTATTTGCAACTGTGCGGAGAGTTTCGAAAGAGCTTTCTGATCTGTGTGAAAGCGGATTGCTGATTTTTGATATTAAAAAAATCCAAAATTTTATCTGTTGGATGAAAGAGATGGAGCCCTAGAAACGCGAAAGGGGCTGCGTTTAAGCAGCCCCTAAGCTCTAGAGTTAGTGATCTTTTAGATCGGTGAAAAGAGTAAAAATTGAAGAGTTTAAAGGCAAGTTTCATTTCAATAAGCCTGTACTTAAGTGGCAAAGTCAGATGGGTGAACTTTCGCAGGGGCGACAAATAAGAGTGGGGCGGATCAAAAAATTCTTATAAATTCAGCGCTACATCTTTTTTTGAGTCGAGTGTTTTACCTTCAAAATTCTTACCTCATCTTTTGTCACCAGAAAAATTACGCGAAAAGTTTTTTTGTAAATAAGGTGACGAATTTCGGCCTTCGAACTTTGTTTTAAAAATTCATTTTCGGGAGCAAGCGCATATCGGTTGGGAAATTCTGCAAGCGACTGAATGGCTTTAATAACTCCTCCTAGCCATTCCATGGCAACCAATGGCTGATGCTGCGTAAAGGTGATATAATCTGCCTGCTTTTGCAGGGCGATTTTGATGTGACTGGGGATTAAAACTTTGTGGTGTTTGGTGGGCATTAGTTAGTTACGTTTGGCTTTGCTAATTTTCTTTTGTGGTTGAGTGATTCTTTGTTTCAACTCTTCAAATACCTCTTCAGCTGAGGAATAGTTTCCATCCTCAAAATCTTGCCAGCTTTGTCTGATGTCAGCCAAATTCTCTTCCATTTCGAGCCGTTCTTGCATTTTTTGAAATGCTGACGCATCGATCACAACAATCTCAGCCTTACCATTCACGGTTAAAACCGTTGGCCGGCCGGATTTTTTTAAAACAGAAATGAATTGAACCGTATTTTTTTTGAAGTCGGTGAGGGGGCGGATGTCTTGAATAATGTTGAGCATAGTTTTTAAAAAGTTTTTAAAAGATTTAATTAGAATCTATTAAATCTTTTAAAAGATAGTCAAATAATTTTTTTAGAGGAACTACATTCTCTTCGCGATTCTTAATCCCGTTACCAACACTGCCAACATCCCAAAATAAGCGATTAGTTGGGAGCCCGCTGGTTGGTCGATGTAGCCGAAAAAGATGTGGAGGAATTTTCCGAAGAAACTTTCTTGAGATAAAATTGCTGAGGCGTCGAAGGCGGGATTGGCTAGGGCGGGGACGATTTGGGCATTGATCCAGAATCCGATTCCTTGGGCGGTGATTCCGGCGGCAAAAAAGATCAAGATCCACGTCGTGACGATGAAAAAATATTTGCCGGAGGCTTTTAAAATTCCCAAATAAAGTGCTAGTCCGGCAGTTGATCCGAGAGCAATTCCTACGGCTAATCCTGAAACAATTTCTCCGACTGAAGTGCCAGAAACATAGTAGCTGTAGGTGAAAAGTACGATCTCGGCGCTCTCGCGCAGCACGGATAAAAACACTACGACTAGCAAAATGTAGAGCGGTTTTTTGCCGTCGCGAATAGAATTGCTGAGTCTTTTTAATTCGCCGGAAATAGATTTGGCGTGCTTCTGCATCCACAAAACTGTCCAGCCAATCATTACGGCGGCGGCGATTAAAATTAGGCCATTAAAAAATTCTTGGCCCATGCCGTCCAAACTTTCTGAGATTTTATCGGTTGAAAGTGCAAGTAAGAGTGAGGCTACAATGCCAAGCCCCAAGCCGCTTAAGATCCATTTAGTGCGGCCGGGAATATTTTTGGTGGCGGCGGTGAGGATCCCAAGAATTAATGAAATTTCCAAGATTTCGCGGAAAACTACGATTGCGATTTGCAGCATTTTTTAGAGAATTTTTTTGTGAAAAAAATAAGGAAGGACAACATTTTAAAAATTTTAAACTAGATCAAGCCAATTGAGCAAGCCTTTATCCATCTACATCCATTACCCTTTCTGCAAATCAAAATGTCCCTACTGCGATTTCAATTCGCATGTGCGCGATGGCGTAGAATACGAAAAATTTCTGCGGGCTTACGAGCGGGAATTGGAATTTTTTGCGGCAAAAATTTCGCCGCGCAAAGTGACAACAATTTTTTTTGGCGGGGGTACGCCGTCACTAATGCCGATTTTTTTGGTGGAAGGAATTTTGAAAAAAATTGCCCAGCTGTGGCAGTTGGATGAAAATTGCGAGATCAGTTTAGAGGCCAATCCGACATCGTCAGAAGCTGCGAAATTCAAGGCTTTGCGCGATATTGGCATCAATCGTTTGTCGATGGGAATTCAGGCTCTGAATGACGAAGATCTGAAATTTTTGGGACGTGAACATTCGAGCAAAGAGGCGATTGCGACAATCGAAATTGCCGCCAAAATTTTTGACAATTTTTCGTTCGATTTAATTTACGCCCGGCCAAAGCAAAGTCTGCAAGCGTGGCAGGACGAGCTTTCGCGGGCAATTAGTTTTGGCACCAAACATCTGTCGCTCTACCAACTTACAATCGAAAAAGGCACCAAATTTTTCTCGCAATTTGCTCGCAAAGAATTCGAAATGCCGGACGAAAATCTAGCAGCGGAATTTTACGAAATGACGAATCAGATCACTAAGAGCGCCGGTTTAGAGCTTTACGAAATTTCCAATTACGCCAAGAAAAATTACGAATGCCGCCACAATTTAGTTTACTGGCAAGGCGGAGATTATTTGGGAATTGGAGCGGGCGCGCATTCGCGAATTTATTTTGAAGGTGAGGTCGAGAGATCAGCAATCACAGCCCTTCATGACCCAATGTCGTGGCTAAAAAAAGCTGAAGAATCCGGCGCTGGAATTCAAAAAATCGAAAAAATTTCTGCAGAAGAATTGCTGGAAGAGTTGATTTTAATGGGCTTGCGCCTGTCTGACGGAATCAGTAACGAAATTTTCCAAACCCACTTTAACAAAAAATTAACCGAAATTTTTAATTTTAAAAAGCTGGAAGTGCTGGCACAGCAAGGCTTGATTGAGGTCAGCGAAAATCAAATCAAAATCACCGACAGCTCACGACTCTTGACCAATCTCGTGATTCAGAAGGTTTGTGAGGCGAGGGCGTCTTGATGTCCAAGCTTTTAGGGACGGCTGCCAACCACTTAACTTACAAATAAAATCTCAAAAAATTTATGAAAAACGATTACCGTGAAATTTTGAAAACTGAGCAAAGCCTTGATAATCCTGATTGGAACGCCATGCGCGATTTGGGGAAGAGGATGGTGGATGATGTGGTGGATATGTTGCAGGGGCTCGATGAGAAGCCGGTTTGGCAAAAAATTCCGCAAGAAACTAAAGATTTTTTGAAGTCGGATTTGCCGATGCAGGGAGATACTCCGCAGCATATTTACAGCGAATTTCTTGAGCATGTTTTTCCGTATTACAAAGGCAATCTTCACCCGCGATTTTTTAGTTGGGTGCAAGGCAACGGAACTCTGCTGGGCGCTTTCGCTGATTTTCTGGCGTCAAGCATGAACCCAAACGTGACAATAGGCGAGCACTCGGCGATGTATGTCGAAAATGAAGTTCTGGATTGGTGTAAGGAGATCATGGGTTACCCAAAATCTGCTAGTGGGATTTTGTTGTCGGGGGGCTCGATGGCCAATATTACTGGGCTGGTGGTGGCTCGCAATTCTTTCGCCGATCTCAACGTCCGCAAAAACGGTTTGCAAAAAATTGCCGCGCCGATGGTTTTTTATTGCTCGTCGGAAACTCATGCCTGTATGCAGAAAGCCGCGGAAGTCATGGGTTTGGGGACGGATGGTGTGCGCAAAGTTGCGGTGGATGAGAGCCGCAGAATCAGCATTTCAGCGCTGCAAAAAATGATTGAGGAAGACAGAAAAAATGGCCTGCTGCCCTTTGCAATCGTTGGTAATGCGGGCATCGTTAACACTGGCGTGATCGACGATTTATCTGCTCTGGCCGATATTTGCGCCGCCGAAAAATTATGGTTTCACATCGATGGTGCCTACGGAGCGCTGGCTAAAATCAGTGACGAATATGCGGGCGAATTGAAGGCAATCGAGCGTGCCGATTCCATCGCTTTCGATTTTCACAAATGGTTTTACGTCAATTACGAAGTGGGCTGTTTGCTGGTACGTGATGCCGTAAAACATCGCGCTGCTTTTGCCATTGAGCCGAATTATTTGCTGGCTCATGATCGTGGCTTGGCATCAGGTCCTGACTCATTCAACAACTTTGGAATGGAGCTGTCGCGCGGCTTCAAAGCGCTAAAAATTTGGATGTCTTTGAAAGAACACGGCATCGAAAAATATCGCCAAATGATTTCGCAAAACATCGCGCAAGCTCACTATTTGGCAGACTTGGTGCGCGCTGAACCGGATTTAGAATTAATGTCGGACGCCGCTTTGAGCATCGTTTGCTACCGTTTTAAAGCTGACGTGATGTCCGAAAAACTAAACGCCCTCAACAAAGAATTGCTAATTAATTTGCACGAACAAAATGTGGCGACCCCTTCTTACACAATGCTCGACGGCAATTACGTAATTCGCGTTTGCATCACCAATCACCGTACCAAGAAAAAAGATTTAGAATTTTTGGTGAAGGAATCGGTTCGAATCGGAAAAAATTTAGCAATCAATCTTAGATAAAATGAGTCAGAGCGAATTTTTGAGCGTCGGCACAGCGCAACACGCTGATCTTGGCCAGGCGATGGAAGAAATTTTAATTGTGCAATTGGCGGAAGGGTTGGCGCAGAAGGCTGAAGAACCTTGCGTCGTTGTTCCGGCGCAACATTCCAACATTCCACAAATGATGGCGGTTTGCGCTCAAAATTTAGTCAAAAATAATCGCGATAAATTCACTGACGAAGATTTTTCTAAAAACGGATTTTTGATTGTGCAATTGACCGAAGAGCTGGCCAAGCAATTTATTGACGATCCCAAAAATTATTTTGCTCACGTGGCGAAAAATGGTGAAGAAGTGTTGGGATATCTAACTGCCTGCGATGTTACGAAATCCGGAATTAATTTTGAAATTGTCCCGGCGTTTGAAAAAATAAAAAATGAGAAAATTTTTTATCACAAGCAGATTGCCAAAAAACCTGACGCCAAACATGTCGGCAAAAAATTATTATTTTCGATGTTCGATGAGGTGAAGAGCAGAGGGTATAAATACGTTATCTGCCGCATTGTGCACGCACCTCTTTACAACCAAGCTTC
>CANDYP010000055.1 GCA_947425005.1 Rickettsiales bacterium
CCTCTTTTTTTTGCAGCGTCTAAATTAGGCGACTGAAAGCCGTAAAGATTGGTAAAGATCTTGTCCTGTTCTTTGAGCATTTTTTGAATTTTTTTGGGGATTTCGAAGGAGGAGGGAAACACTTCGCGGACGGTAAAAATTATTTCGACAAAATCAATTGCCAAAAAGAACTTCGCAAATAACATCCGCCCGCTTCTCTATTCCTGCGTGGCAGAACCCCCCTATCGACCCTAGAAAATCAAGCTCCAAGGCCCATGAGTCTTTTAAGAAAAGTGCTACTTCCTGCGCTATTATTAGCACTACTTTCTTGCTCACAAGGCAAAGTAGCTTCGGTCGACAAAACAGATAAATCCAAAAAATCTTCCGAAGGAATATCAATTCCCAACTTCTCAAAATTAATCGTAACTCCACCACCGCCACAAATTGGTGGCGACAAAACCATCTCCTTTTCTGTTACCGATCAGATCCCTTTAAAAGACGTTTTAATTGAACTTGGCCGAGTAGCCAAAATTGACGTAGATCTCGACAACACCATTTCCGGCGGCATCGTAATTAACGCTAAAAATCGCCCGCTCAAAGAAGTCATCGACCGCATCGCGGTCATGGGCAAGCTTCGCTATTCTTATCAAAACGGCGTGCTGCATTTTGAGCGTGACGCCCCTTATTCCAAAAATTATTTCGTTGATTTCCTGTCGGCCAGCCTTTTGTGGACTGACGTCGAAGCCAACTTAACCGCCATCCTGACCAATGGCACCGACTCTTCCGACTCTAGCTCCGCCTCTAGCGATCCCTTCTCTTCCTCATCTGCTTCTATTTCAAAATTCACCAGCAACAAATCAGCTGGGATCATTGCGGTTTACGCAACCAAAGCACAGCACGAAGAAATCTCGCAATATCTTGCTGACGTTTACAAAACTTCTTCTGCGCAAGTGTTGATTGAGGCAAAAGTTGTAGAAGTAACTTTGTCTAAAGAGTTTTCTTCTGGCATTGACTGGACGTGGGTTGAGGGCGGTAAATCAGCCTCATCTACCGGGGGAGCCGTTGCATCACCATCCCTAACCGCCGTCATTCCTAAGATAAAATTATTCGGTCTTGACGGAAATCTCAGCGCCAGCATTAAAGCCTTGGAAAAATTTGGCGACTCTAAAGCCATTTCCAGCCCAAGAATCAATGCCATCAACAATCAAAAGGCCACGCTCGATTTTTCACAAAAGAAGGTTTATTTCACTGTAAGCGCATCATCTTCAACCTCCACCGGCACCGCCACTAATACAGTAGCCACCGTGACCGCAACCAAAAATGAGGTGGACGTTGGGGTTAAGCTCGACATCACCCCTTCCATCAATCTTGGCACCAGCGAAATCACCCTCGATATCAAGCCTAAATTATCCATTGATTCCGGCGAAGTTGCGGTAGATCCATCCGTGAATCCATCTACCGGTGTTAGCTTGGGCAACAAAATTCCAATCATCAACACCCGAGAACTCAGCACCATCGCCAAAGTCCAAAGCGGCAACATTCTGGTTATTGGCGGCTTGATGACTCAAAGCGCTTCCGACAGCGAGTCCGGCATTCCTTTCCTTATGAGGATCCCGGTTTTGAAATATTTGTTCGGATATGTGAGCAAAAAATCATCTACAGTCGAAACCGTAATCTTCATCAAAGCCACCATCATTAATAGCGGCTCTGTGCCGGATAAGCATGATCGCGGCACCTACAACCCCATCAAGTAACAGAAAATACTCACTCCAATGAAATCAATTCTAAAATACATCCTCCTCAGCGGTACCAGAGACCGGCTTTATCTTGGGCTTTTTATTTCCCTGATCCTCACTTTTTCTTTGTCAATTTTTTTGGGCTCAACCGCTTTGGTTGAAGAGCAACAAATGACCACCGCCTACATTTCCGGCCTCAGCCGCGGCGTCTTAGTAGTTGGCACCATTCTCTTCGTCTGCCTCAACATCAATCGCGCTTTCGAAAACAAAGAAGTTGAGTTCATCCTCTCCAAAGCCATCTCGCGCGAGCAGTTCATTTTCGGCTATTTAGCCGGCTTCTTCATTGCAGTTTTGTTAATCATTATTCCGCTAGTTTTGGCAATTTTGCTCGTCACCAAAGCCGACAAATTCGGCCTTCTAATTTGGGGCCTCAGCCTTCTTTCCGAGCTGATGATCATGATTTCCTTCGCACTTTTATCTTCGCTAATTCTAAAAAATTCCTTCTCCTCAATAATGGCCACCCTCGGCTTCTACATCATTTCGCGCTTGATGGGAATGTTCGTAATGGCCATTAATTTGCCGGCAAAAATTACCGAAACCACTTTTGAACTTTCGTCCCACTCCTTCGCCCTCGTTTTAAAAATTCTTTCCGCCGTCTTCCCGCGCCTTGATTTATTCGGCCAAAGCGAGTGGTTAAATTACGGAATCACCGATTACAGCAATTTGAAAATCATTTTAATCCAATCGCTAATTTACATCCCGCTCATGATTTTCATGGCTTTCCACGACTTTAAAAAGAAACAGTTCTAGTTGTTCTAATGCCCTCAAATTTTCAGCCCCGATTTTTTTACCACCTCTATTCCCACAAAATATTCTTTTGGTTTTTTGTGGCGTTTTTTGGTTTGCAGCTGCTCTTCTGGCACAAAACCGAAAGCATCAAACCCAATCTTGAACTCCTCCCCCCAGCTCCCAGCAAATATTTAATTTCCGCCGCCTCACTCGGCGACAAAGAATTTTTATTCCGCATCATGGCGGCGCGTTTGCAAAATTCGGGTGACGTCTTCGCCGGATTCGTCGCCCTCAAAAGATACGACTATTCCCGAATTTATCAGTGGCTGAAGTCTCTTGACGAGCTGAACGACAAATCAAATTTCGCCCCCTCTCTCGCCGCTTACGTTTACTCCCAAACCCAAAATTACGGCGACACCCGCTACATCGTGGACTATCTCGACGAGCACTCTGCCAAAGATGTCGACAAAAATTGGTGGTGGCTCTTCCAAGCGATCTACATCGCGCGCGACAGAATGCACGACAACCGCCGCGCCTTAGATTTGGCTTACAAACTCAGCGAAAATAATGCCCAAAACGCGCCGTTTTGGACAAAAGAAATGCCCGCCTTCATCCACGAAGACATGGGGGACGGCTGCATGGCCTTCCAAGTTATTCAAAAGATTCTCAACGAAAGTGAAAGTGGCGTTCGCAAAGTTAATCCAGAAGAGCTGAATTTCATGCGCCACTTCATTCAAGAGCGCTTGCGCAAGTTGCAAGACGGAAAATTTGATCCCAAAAAATGCCAAGCAAAATTGTAGAAAAAAAAATATTTGCTGAAGAGTTAGAAAAAATCTGCAGAGCTGGCCTCAAGGAAGACAAGGCCCGACACGACATCACTTCCGATCTCACCATTCCCAATCACTCCAATATTTCATTTCAGATTTCCGCCCGCGAAGAAATTATTTTGTGCGGCGTTGACGCGATTCGCTTTTGCTTTGACGAGCTGACCAAACTTCCGAAATTTCAAAATATTTTTTTAGCCCTGCAAGTTAATGCCGAAGATGGCGACACGATCAAACCTCGCAGCCTGATCGCGCAAGGCTTTGGCGATGCCAAATTAGTTTTTGCTGCTGAGCGAGTAATTCTAAATTTGCTGCAACATTTAAGCGGAATTGCTACTTCGACCAATCAATTTGTTGAAGCTTTGGGCAATAAAAAGATCAAAATTTTAGACACGCGAAAAACTTTGCCTGGCCTGCGCGCCTTACAAAAACATGCGGTTGCGGTTGGAGGCGGACAAAATCACCGTTTCAATTTGTCTGATTTAATTTTGATTAAGGACAATCACATTGCGGCGGCGGGAAGCGTGACAAATGCGATTGCGGCGGCGCAGAAAAGTAAGAAAAAATTAAAAATTGAAGTGGAGTGCGACACGGTGGAGCAAGTCGCCGAAGCAGTAGGATCAAGGCCTGACATCATCATGCTCGACAACATGAAAATCGCTGACATTAAAAAATCGATTAAGCTGATTAACAAAAAATCGAAAATTGAAATTTCTGGCGGCGTGAGTTTGGAGACGATTAAAAACTTTGCGGAGTTGGAGATTGATTTTATTTCGGTAGGCTCGCTGACTCATTCGGTTCGGGCGGTGGATATTGGGCTGGATGTTGTTTAGGTCGGAATCTGCAGTAGCAAACTGGGGCCAAAACCTCCTTTGAAAAAGGAGGTGGCGCGTAGCGACGGAGGATTTCTTTAAGCAAGCTCGGAGTCTGTCTCGAGAAATCACCCGTCGCTACGCGCCACCCTCTTTTTCAAAGAGGGCCCGCACCGAACTCTTGGCAAAGATAAAACAAAACTGGAAAAAAATGCCCAAACCCCGAACCGCCTTCACCTTCCTCCTCAACTCCATCAAGCCTTTCAAATTCTACGTCGGACTCCACCTCTTCGTTGTGCTCTACAACGCAATTGACCTCTCGCTCTGGCCTTACCTCTCAAAACTTTTAGTCGACAAGCTCGCCGTTACGCCGCACGAAAGTGTAATCTCCGAAGTCTGGCCCGCCGTCCTACTGCTCAGTATTTTTACAATTCTGCCCAACTTAATTTGGCGCCTTTCCGATTTTTCTTGGCTGAATCTGACGCCGGCAATGAAGAAAAAAATCACCGCCGAATCAATGGATTACGCGATGCAACATTCGCACAATTATTTTCAAAATAATTTTTCCGGATCTCTAGCCAATAAAGTACGCGATCTCGCGGGCTGCACTCCGCCAATGCTTGGCCGCATCCTGTACAGCTTTCTCAATGTAATTCTGAGCGTGGCAATCGCCTTCGTCGCACTGTTTTCAATCCACAAATTTTTTGCTTTCGGCCTAATTATTTGGGTAATTATTTTTACTCTAATGGCCCTCAAGGCCGCAAAAATTGCCGACCCGCTTTCGGTCAAAGCGGCGGATCAGCAAACCAAAATAATGGGCAATCTGGTTGATGTTTTGAGCAACATTACCAATGTGCACTTCTTCACCAGGTCGCGCTTCGAGAGCAATAGAATCAAGGCTCTACAAGATGACTACACCAAAATTTCCAAGCGTCGAAATATTTTTCTGTTAAAATTTTACGTTGTTCACGCCTTCACTTTTTCTGCCTATTTTATCTTTTGCATTGTCACTCTGGTTTGGCTGTACGCCCAAGGCTCCGTTACGCTGGGCGACTTCATGATGCTCTTCACAATCAACAATTGGATCATTCATTTGATGTGGATGTCGGCTAATGAAATGAACGGTTTTTTGGAAGATGTGGGCACGATTAATCAGGCTTTGTCGATCCTGAATGAGCCTTTGCAAATCAAGGATGCCAAGGATGCTAAAGCTCTTGCCGTCACTCGCGGCGAAATCATTTTTGAAAATGTGAGCTTTAATTATTCGCCAGATTCCGCAGCGCTTTTTGCGAACAAAAATTTAACGATTCAGCCCGGACAAAAAGTTGGCCTAGTTGGCCATTCCGGCGGCGGTAAAACTTCTTTTGTGAATTTGATTTTACGTTTTTTCGACGTGAATTCAGGACGAATTTTAATCGACAAACAGGATATTTCCAAAGTTGAGCAGGACTCGCTGCGCACTGCAATTGGAATGATCCCGCAAGATCCGTCACTTTTCCACCGCACGCTTTTAGAAAATATTTCTTACGGCTCCTCCAACAATAATTCCGAAGAAATAATCGCGGCGGCCAAAAAAGCGCACGCTGACGAATTTATTTCTGAACTGCCTTGCGGCTACGATTCACTGGTTGGCGAGCGGGGCGTGAAGTTGTCGGGAGGACAACGTCAGCGCATTGCAATCGCCCGCGCTTTCTTAAAAAATGCGCCGATTTTAATTTTAGACGAGGCGACCAGCCAGCTTGATTCAATCACTGAAACCCTGATTCAAGAAAGCTTGGAAAATTTAATGAAAGGCAAAACCACAATCGTGATTGCGCACCGTCTTTCCACGCTCAAACACATGGATCGCATTTTGGTTTTTGACAAAGGAAAAATCGTTGAGGACGGCTCGCACCAGGAATTACTTGATTTAAACGGCACTTACAAAAAACTTTGGGACTCGCAAGTCGGCGGATTTTTAATCGAAATTTTGGACGAAAATAATGACTAAAATCACTCAAGCTTTTATTTTTGCAGCCGGTCGTGGGGAACGCATGCGGCCGCTTACTGACTCGACTCCCAAGCCGCTCATTAAGATTAAAAATAAATCAATTCTTGATTACACGATTGAAAAATTAGACCAACTTCCTGACCTCAAAAAAATAATCATTAACGGATTTTATTTGGCGGATCAGCTCGAGGAACATCTTAAAAAATTAAACAATCCGAAAATTATTTTTTCTCGCGAAGTTGAAAAAGTTGAAACTGGCGGCGGGCTACTATTTGCAAAGGACGAGATTGATTTCAATCAACCGCTTTTAACCATTAACGGCGACATTTTGTGGCAGGAAAAATCTGTCACTTCTGACATTGAAACTATTTCAGCAGCTTGGAATCCTGAAGAATGCGACATTCTTTTAGGACTAAAAAAAACCGAAGAATATTTAGGCTACGACGGAAATATTCACGGCGGCGGTGATTTTATTTTGGATGGTGAGCGCCTTTTTAGATTTCCGGACGAGCCAATGAGTCACGTCTTTGTCGGCTTACAAATTATTAATCCGAAAATTTTAGAACGGGCGGAAAAAGAAAATCTCGGCCCGTGTTTTTCAATGTCACATTTTTACAGATCTGCGCTTGGTGAAGGTGGATTTTTACACCGCGTTAAGGGTGTGGAATTGAAGGGAAAATATTTTCACATTGGCACGGCAGATGCGGTGAAAATTACTGAAGAAAATCTGTAAATTAAAAATTCAAACCCTTGATTTCACTGGGTAAAAGTTAATTTTCTCCTCGGAGGAGAAAATTAGGATTTCCTCACCAATTTCATTAAAAACTCAACATTTTCAATCGGAGTTTCCGGTAAAATTCCGTGACCTAAATTAAAAATAAAATGGTGGTCGCCAAAGCTTTCTAAAATATTCAAAACTTCTTTTTCAATTTCTTTTTGCGAGCCAAAAGCCAGCAAAATATTGTCGAGATTTCCCTGCACTACCTGCCCTAAATTTTCCTGCAGATTTTTTTTCACCCAGTTTTTTTCTAAATTTTGATCGAGCGCTAAGCCTTGAGGTTGAACGGTTTTCGCAAATTCTTCGTACATTATTCCAATGCCGCGCGGAAAACAAATTACCGGGATTTGCGGGTGAAGTTTTTTTAATTCACTGACGATTTTTTTAGTGGGTTCAATTACCCATTTTCTCAATTGAGTGGGCGGTAAAACTCCTGCCCAAGAATCGAAGAGCTTCACCACATCAGCGCCAGCTTTGATTTGGTGTGACAAATATTCGATTACGCTTTGAGTTAAAATTTCAATTAGCTGCGCGAAAAATTCTTCGTCGCGAATTGCCGTCTCGCGCGTAAGTTCAAAATTTTTCGACCCCCCACCTTCAATCATGTAGCAAGCTAAAGTCCAAGGAGAGCCCGAAAAACCGATTAAAGCTGTCGACGTATCTAGTTTGGATTTAGTCAGAGCTAGTGCTTCGAAAACTGGATTTAAATGCGATTTAATATTGTCGAGCTTGAGGGATTTTAAATCTAAAATGTTAGAAATTTTTTGTAAGCGCGGGCCTTCGTTTTTTACGAATTCAACTTTAACGCCTAGAGCGTCAGGGATTACTAAGATGTCGGAAAAAATAATTGCTGCGTCAAAACCAAATCGACGGATTGGTTGAAGTGTTACTTCGCTGGCTAGTTTTGGCGTGTAACAGAGTTCTAAGAAATTTTTTACATTCGATCTGATCTCACGGTATTCTGGTAAATATCTTCCCGCTTGTCGCATTACCCAAATTGGTGGGTTTGAAAATTTCTCTTTCTTGTGAAGGGTATTAATTAATTTATTCATTTAGAAATTAGTTAAATTTAATGGTGCTGTGAATTATTTAATTAAAGTTTTTTAACAATTTTATTAACAGACCTAATGTTTGAAAATGGTCTGAAATAAAGGGTTGGAAGAGTTTATTAACAGGTAAATATTTTCAGAAAATATTTTTCAACAGTGTCAAAACCTGTGGAGAAAATGTTAAGAGATTTAATAAGTTTTGGTGGAAAATTTAATCGGTGAATAAGTGGGGCGTTGCTAACAATTTATTAACAATTTCTTTAACATGAAGCAAAGGATCGAAAAAATTCTGAGAGAAAATTTGCAGCCGGAATTTTTGGAGGTGAGAAATAATTCACATCTTCACGCGGGGCATTTGGGGGATGATGGGAGTGGTGAGACGCATTTTGCAATTGAGATTGCGGCGGCAGAACTAAAGGGTTTGAGCGCGGTGAAGGCGCATCGGAAAATTAATTCACTGTTAAAAGGGGAGTTTGGGAAGGGGTTACATGCGTTGGAGATTGGGGTGAGGAGGTGAGAGCTTGGGACGAGAAACCCCTAAGGTAAGAGCTCGGGACGAGAAACCCCCCTACCCCCCTTATCAGGGGGGCTTTGATCGAGT
>CANDYP010000056.1 GCA_947425005.1 Rickettsiales bacterium
CAGGGGGGCTTGGATCGAGTTCGGGTAAGCCCCCCTGATAAGGGGGGTAGGGGGGTTTCTCGTCACAACTTCTCACTCTATTCTCGGTGGTAAGGATGCCCCGCCAAAATACATTGTGCCCGGTAAATCTGTTCAATCAAAACCGCCCGCGCCATTAAGTGGGGCAAGGTCATTAATCCCAGAGACATTTTTAATTGGGCACGTTTTAGAACTTCCGGCGACAAGCCATCCGAGCCACCGATTACAAAAGTTAAATCAGAATCACCACTCACTCCGAACTCGGAAATCATTTTAGAAAAAGCAATACTGCCGAATTGTTTTCCGTGCTCATCCAAGGCAATTAATTTTGTTGAAGGTTTTAAAGCCTTTAGAATCAAGTCTCCTTCGCCTTCTTTAATTTTTTCCACCGACGTGTTTTGGGCATTTTTTAATTCCAATTCACGCAGCTCGATTTTCCATTTCAGGCGTTTGAAATAATTTTCAAAAACCGCTTTGTGCGGAGAATTTTCGAACTTTCCAATTGACAGAATCGTGATTCGCATGATTTTAATTTTGAATTTTAAGCCCACCGCCGGTTGAGCAGATGGGTGAATGGGCGAGCAAACTAAATTACACAAAAATTTAAAAACATGAAAATCGCAATCTACCCCGGCACCTTTGATCCCATTACTTTTGGACATCTCGACATTATTAAAAGGGCCGCCGATCTTTTTGATCACCTGATCATTGCGGCCGCGAAGGACAATTACAAAAATCCACTTTTCACTCTTGACGAAAGAGTCGAACTCATTCGCGAAGAAATAAAAATTTTAGACGATTGCAAAAAAATTTCGGTGGAAAAATTCGAAGGACTTTTGGTGAAATATGCGCGCGAAAAAAATGCTAAAGTAATCATTCGCGGCTTACGCGCCGTTTCTGATTTCGAATACGAATTTCAAATGTTTGGAATGAATTCCAAGCTTGATCCCGAGATTCAAACTGTCTTCTTACCCGCCTCCGAAACCAACCATTTTATTGCTTCCAAACTAGTTAAAGAGGTGGCGAAACTTGGGGGAAATATTTCGAAATTCGTCTCCGCAAATGTCGCTGCAAAACTGGAACAAAAATTAAAATGAAGATTAAAAATGAAATCTGGATATTGGCTGACGACAGGCCAGGCACATTCTCGCAGAGCATCGGACTTGCTGAAGAGTTAGGCCTGGAATACAAAATAATCACACTCACTTACAGTTTTTTTTCACTTCTCCCAAATTGTTTTTTAAACAATTCCCTCCTGCGCATTTCCTCCGATCTTCGAAAAAAAATTTCTAATTCTGATTATTTGCCCAGCATTGTAATCTCAGCCGGCAGAAGGTCGGCACCCATTGCACTTCACTTAAAAAATCAGTCAGAAAATCAGTCAAAAATTATTCAAATAATGAATCCGAATTTGGATTTTAAAAAATTTGATTTTGTGATTTTGCCCAAACACGACGAAGCAAAAGAAGCGCCAAATTTAATTAGCACCCTCGGATCTCTGACTAAAATTAATGACGAAATTATTGCTGACGCAGGCGCGAAATTTTCGGAAAAATTTCAAGATTTAAGAAAAATCAAAATCGCTTTGCTGGTCGGCGGCGCTTCCAAAAAAACCAAATTCGAAAAAAGTGACGCAATAAATTTAGCCAAAACTTCCGCCCGGATTGCTAAAAATATGGATGCGACTTTGCTGGTTTTGACTAGTCGTAGAACTGGCTCTGAACTTACAGCAGCAATCGAATCAAACTTGAGTTGCGATTTTAAAATGTTTGATTGGGAAAAGTTGGGAGCGGAAAATCCTTATTTAGGAATTGTCGGATTTGCCGATTTTTTTATTACGACCGGCGATTCAGTTTCAATGATTTCGGAATGCGCTTCCACCGGAAAACCGGTTTACATTTTTGACGCAGAAAATATTTCGACAGCGAAACACCGCCGATTTCACCAAAATTTATTTGACGAAAATTACGCCAAAAAATTTTCTGACGACTTGCAGAGTTTAGAAAATTTTTCACAAAAAAAATTGCAGGAAACAAAACGGGTCGCGTCAATAATTAAAGGCGGGTTAAAATAACTTGATTAACTGCTTGTCATTTTTACTATCCGCCGGCTTTTGAGATACCCTTCGCGAACACTAGAGCCGCCTTACAATTCCAGTTTTACTCTTGATCAAAAAAAATTTAAAAAACTTCACTAAAAACCTTCCGGCTAAAATCTTGCTTCAAGAATTCTTAAGCAGGTGCGTCATTTTGTTGCTGTTTTTTTCCTTCGCCTCTTCTTGTACCGATCAAGGATGTATTGAAGCCGACGACTTTGGCGAATACCAACAGCAAACCCTCACCATTCCCTCAAATAATGCCGAAGATGCCTGCGCCTACAATTCTACATTACCCCTGTTTGACGCCGCCCAAGGCTCTGAGGTAAAAACTTGCTTCACCTCTGGCGCGGCGACAGTTACCGACGAAAACAACGCATCCCAAACCACTGTATCCGGAGGCTGCTCTGGCAATCAATCCAATGGCCAACCGCTAGATGCGGCGTTTAAAAACCTGTGCATTGTAAACTGTATTCAAGCCTGCCAAAACGGCTCTGGCGTGGTGTCGCTAAATCCGGAACCAAACTGGATCGCAACCGACCAAAGAAGCGGCTCACAAAATATGGGCGTCACCATTCTTCCCGGTTCAAAAATCACAATCACCGCGAAAGGAACATTAATGTTAGGTGACAGCTCCACCTATCCCGAGCTTTTTATTCCCGGCACTTACTCCCCAGCAACAGACAGCCAGTCAAATTTTAAAGACAAAGATTGGACCAACGATTTCATTTTTGACACCAAGGTCGGGCAATCACTCAACGTCAAATTCAGCGGCAGGGTTGGCCGCTCCAAATGTACTGGTGGTGGCACTTACGACTCTGCCGCTAACACTTGCTCGTCTGGCTCACTATTACCCAACTACATCGGCACTCTTATTGGCGCTGGGGCCACACCTCCAAGCAACTCGCAAGCATTTGACAATGCAGTTCACAATGGCGCTCGAGCATTAGTAGCTTACGTAATTCCCCACCCCGCCGGATACGCTTTTAACAGCTTAAGCACTACAGAAAAAGGGGGTACGACAGGAGCTCCTTTACTTCCAGATCCAGCGGTTTGGTCCTGCACTTACACCGGATCCACCTTAACCCAAGGCGCGTCCTTGGAATCAGATTGTGCCAGCGGCTTGTACTCTGCGAAGGGTTACCTGTCTAGCGTTGATGCTCCTGCCACTGCCGCTTTTCCAATCACCTCGACATCCCAATCACCTAACCTGGGCAGTTACGGCGGAATCATCAGGTGGAGTGGCGATAATCTAAGAGATGCCTACTACGACCCTTGGTACCAAGGCTCACAAGAATCTGGTGGCGGCGTCGTACCCACCACTGGCCGAGACATCACAAACAACAAAAGTTACGCCATCTCAGTTACATTTGTTACCAATAACCGTGAAAGCGCAAATTGTGGTGACCACTCTTACAATATGACGGCAACAGTTAAAGACGCTGCCGGCACCCTCATAAAACCATCCTTTAACCTACCGATTCTTTCTCAACTCACCGATGCTAATCAGGTATCAGTAACCTTAGAACCTGGCCAAATTTTAAATGTCAAAACGCCGGCGAGCGGGCCTTGCGCAAGTTTCAACATGGCAGACAGATACATAAAACATTTAGATATTCCGATTACCACCTCCGGCTTCGTTAGCTTCACCACTTTAAATGCTTCGTCTGGCAGCTGCACTCTTAACGGCAGAATAATTAACCCTAATGGAAGTTTTGTTGATTTTCTTGATGTCAGCGGCGCCACTCGCTCTACCGATCATTACGAATACGACGATTTTCTTGTCACCCCATCCAAAGATCCTTTAGACGCTCTCGCGGTTCCGGTTTCAGGGTCAACCATGAATTGGTCAAATAAAGTTTTTGTCCGAAAAGGTCAGGTCATTCGCCTCTCGCCAAAAAGCTGGCTGGGAACTTTTACCACCGGCAACTCCCTCACCAGACAATGCGGCGTCGGCATGGCGATGCAACTTACTCCGCGTCCGGCTTTGCTTTGCAAGGGCTCCGCCAACGAGACAGTATCCAGCACCAATAGCGCTTGCAGACCCGACGTCAGCACTTCCACCGGAGCCATCATTGGTTGCCAGGCTGTAGCAAACGAATGCAGCGACAATACCAGCAGTTCTTACTGCCCTTATTCAGCCTGTAGCACGGTCACCTGCACCACCAACGGCACCAGTGCTAATAATTTTGCAAAAACTGGTTGCTCTGTCACGACCGATGCCACCGCTTGCAACAACGCTCTCACCATAGCTTCCGTCACCGGAACAGCCGCCACAACCGCCCGAGATAACTGCACTAGATGCGCCGCCAAAATGCGCGACAACGCCCTACTTCCAGCATTCGTGGATGCCGCAATCGACCAATGTTACGACCTAGAAAACTACACCGGCAAAGCAGAAAACATCCCGTCCACAATCGGATTCTCAGCCGCTCAACTCGCAGACTCAACCTTCGCAAAAGGCGCAAAAAAACTGTCATTTTTCAACGGCTCTTACGGAAATTTTGACCAATACGGCAATACCGGCACTGTAGATAACAGCTCCAATCACAACCTGCTTTACCAGTCCAAATCTCCCTTAATGTTTTCCGCAGAAGGCCGGTTAAAATTTTTAATCCTCAACAACGATTACAGCTTCAGAACTTTAGGCACTAACTACAGCACAGCCAGCGCCTCATTAGGCAGCCCCGCCCTTCCTTACACTTCACTCACCGAAACCAAAGGCGCTACCTACACCGGCAGAAATGGCTTCAGAGTTAATTTTAGCGGAGCCTTGCAGGCTAATAATGGTCAATGGCTGGAAGCAAAACTTTGTAAAGAAACTAGAGACAATAGCTGTAGAGGCTCCACGGTCCTTCTGTCAGCCGCGCCAGTGCCTACAACTCTGTCAACACAGCCGCATCTGGTAGAAATCGTTCCTCCGGTAGCAACGGCCGATCCAGTCCTAACGCCTGCGAGCCGCTATTATTTTGACGCTTACGGAACTTTAATCAGAAAATATTCTGGAGACGTTGGCGATTGCAGCGCAGCAAATCAAGGCATCGACACCACTCCTGGCGTTAACTACTACTGCCACACTTACCTCAACGACACTCACACTTACGTTTACACATCTAGCGCTTCAGCACCTTTCTCAGACGCTGACTACGACTCCCTCAACAAACTAAGGCTCACTTTTAAAATTCAAGATCCAGAAGTTCCAACCTGCTACATTCCTACCAGCTCTCACAATACCACTACTGTCGCCTCAGGAGAAACCGCCAACGGCATC
This sequence comes from Rickettsiales bacterium, assembly GCA_947425005.1. Taxonomy (GTDB): domain Bacteria; phylum Pseudomonadota; class Alphaproteobacteria; order Rickettsiales; family UBA1997; genus UBA2645. Next base: position 5,385 of record CANDYP010000056.1, read on the forward strand.
TCGATGCGAAATCCAATGTACACGACAAACTGCTCCACGGCAAATGACGGCGTAAACGATGGGTATGACGCCAATCTCAGCGTTGCTGGCGGCTGTAATGCAGTTACGGGCTTAACCTGCACCAACTCTGACGGCATCACCTCATCAAGCTCAACTACAACCGTGTGCCACAAACAATTTTACTGCGGCAGCAAATACTCCAATAATACTGGCAAATATTACGTCACCGTCAAAGTAGAAAATCCGCCGGGAACCAACATCTCCAACATCATCGGCGGCGTCATCACTCCCATCGTGCAAGTAATGGACGGCACCAGAACCGTCAACGCAGATGGCACCGTCACCACCACAGTGGGACAGGCTCAAAGAATCTACACTCTACTCGTTCTCGACTCACGATATCAGGCCATCCTCTCCATGTGCATGGTCGTCATGATCGCTTTTTACGGCCTATCTCACTTGATGGGCGTGAGCGAAATGACCATCTCCGACCTCATGAATCGCGGCATCAAAATCGCCCTAATCTACTTCTTCGCCAGCCCAGATGGTTGGTATTGGTTCAATAAAATCGTCGTCAATTTCTTCAAAGGCGGCACCGACTTTTTAGCCTTCACCATGGCCTCATCTTTTGATGATTCGACTCAAATCAGCCAAGCCCTCTCCACCAACGACTATTACGACAAATCAGTTTTATTCGGCAGCGTCGATAAAGTTTTCGGCATGTTTTTCTCACAAGCAGTGCAGAAAAAAATCTCAGCTTTGCTCTTCGCCAGCATTTTCGGATGGGCCTATCTTTGGATCATCTACCTTAGCTTCATGCTTTACGTCTACGCCGTCGGCAACGCGGTCTTGTATTACCTAACCGCACAAGTCTTCATTTCGATTTTATTCACGCTGGGCCCAATATTTTTTATCTTCACCTTGTTCAATCAAACTAAGGGGATGTTTGACAAATGGATTGAGCAGCTGATCGGCTTTTCGTTGCAGCAAATTTTCCTGCTCACCACCCTCGCCTTCTTCAACATGATGATGTACGAGGTTTTGAAGATGTCTTTGGGTTACAAAATTTGTTGGGATGAAGTCTGGTCAATCAACATTATTACGCGCATCAGCTTGTTGTCATTTTGGACTGTGGCTTCACTGCCGCCGCGCACTGACGTTCAATCCGACATCGGCAATATCGGGCATCCCGAAGGCATCCCTTCTTTATTCTCGATTTTATTTATCTGGGTCATTGCCGAACTGATGAACAGCTTCATCACTTTTATGAATGATTTGGGAGCAACTATTGGCGGCAGTCTCAAAGCCTCCAGCCTTTCTAAAGGCATAGCCGACACCCTCAAAGGGGCCCACGACTTCGCCTCTAAAAATATGAATGACATAATAAAAGCACGTGTTGGCACTCCAATAGACAGGCTGGATGCCGCCTTGTTTGACTCCGGAGAAAAAGCCGACAAAGAGCGTAAATTACGTGAAGATAAAAACCGTAATGATCAGCGCCTCAAAACTGACTTAAGCAAAGCTGGCGACTCGGCAATGAGTCAGTACAAAAGAGAGAATCTCGATACATTCTCCAAACAGACTCCTGAACAACAAAAAGCAGCTCTAGCTAAAGCAAAAAATGATGGGATGCAAAAACGCGCCACCCAGCTTGGCGTCAACTCTGAAGATCTAGCCCGATTAAAATCGGATAAAGGTTTGAAATACGAAGGTCACAATCTTCTCGTTGCCGGAATGCAAGCAGCTCGACAAAAAGCTGGCTTCGGCGGTGGAACTCTAAACACATCCCTGAACGAGGAAAAAGTTAGTACTAAGTTGAGCTCTAGTGACAAGAAGGCTGGAATGAAAAACATGGATGCAACAGGAAGAGGCGAGTTCGAAAAGAAGGTGGCCGAAGGTAAGGTTCAAGTGGATGACAGTAACTTACAAAAAGCCGCCAATATCTTAGCAAACCCTGTTAGCGCCGCTAAAGACGCCCTTAAGAACGCAGCTAAAAAAATGCAAAATGCCAGCGGTGGCGGTGAATGGGCGAAAGCAAGAGATCAGCTTGTCGCTAATAAAGAGATTAACGAAATGAGCGCTGGTACTGAATTCTTAAGACCAAAAGCAGAAAAAGATAAAATTCAAAAACAGTTAGAACAAAATCGCGAAGAGAAATCCCTAAAATCACTAACCATGAACAGCGGCACTGTAATAGCAGCACTGGCAGCAGAAAACCGAAATATTACTAGAGATGAAGATACTGCGCGCAGCAGACCAATGGCCACTGCCGCTGCCGCCGCAATCTTTGGACCAGGCGCTCTTGGTGCAATGTCTGATACCGCCGAAGCCGCTGGAAAATTACCTGGAGCTGTTATTGGAGCTATTGGAGCTGCTGGAAGTGCAGTGTCTAGCACAGCAAGTGGGGCCGCTGGAGCTATCGGAAGTGCAGCGTCTAGCGTAGCTAAAGCAGCGTCTACAGTTGTAAATGACCCTGCACTTGCTAGAGAAGGAATTAAAAATGCATTAATGGGTGCACCTAAAAGCGCAGTTGAAGCTGCCAGTTCCGTTGCTGGAGCTGCATCAGCTGCTTTCGGAGCCGCTAGAGATCTACCGTCAAACGTATCTGACTACATGAATCCTGATCTCACCGCCAGTAAAGAAAGCAACACCGCCAAAACCGGGGAACGGATTAAAGCAGATCTCGCAGCTATCCGAGGCGACGGCAGCGCAGCAAACAAAGGTGAGAAAAAAGAATTAGAAGACAAAAAGAATGACGCCACAGCCACTCCTCTCGAGCGCAAGAAAGCCGAACAAAGCCTAGAAAATGTTACAGCAAGAGAAGGTAAATTAGAAAAACTCGACAGAGCAATGGACTCATCACTAAGCGCCAAATCTGCAATCGAATCAGTCGCAACGACCAGAGAACAAACTTACGCAGCACTAAGTGATGGAGCTAAAAGATTTGGAGGGGCCTTTGCTTCTAAAGGTGATAAAAAAACCATTGCCGAGTACAAAGAAGTTCAAGCAGCTCGAAAAGAATACGGCGCTTTAAGCGAAGCAGGAGTCAGCGATAAAGCAGTGAAAAAACACGAAGAGTTTTCTGACAAATATAAACATG
>CANDYP010000057.1 GCA_947425005.1 Rickettsiales bacterium
CCGACGAAAAAAGCTCCCACATCATTTGCATGCCTGGTGTTACGAAAGAGAAGATGGATGAGTTTTTGAAGGAGTTGTAGAGCGAGTTCGTGACGAGAAACCCCCCTACCCCCCTTGTCAGGGGGGCTTTGATCGAACTCGGTTTAACGCCCCCCTGACAAGGGGGGTAGGGGGGTTTCTCGTCACGAACTCGCTCTACAACTCCTTCAAAAACTCATCAATCTTCTCTTTCGTAACACCAGGCATGCAAATGATGTGGGAGCTTTTTTCGTCGGTTGCTAGCTGCCATTTTACACAAATTGCGTCAGAGGGTTTTGGGAAAACTACCGTGATTGCGTTAGCATTTCTCCAGGCCGCAATTCCCATTTCTCTCATTTTTTCTTCCGCGTATTCCGCCACTTCCAGACAAGTAATGGCGCGGCTTTTCAGGCCTTCGACACCTAATTTTTTAATGGCGTACCACAAAAATACCGGGCTGTGACCATTGCGCGAGCCGGTGATTGTCGTGTCCAAAGTGCCGATGTAGGGAATGGCTTGGCCAATTCTTTCTTTGTAATTTTTCTTCACGATCACTACGCCGCAAGGGATCGGCGAGCCAATAAATTTGTGACCGGAGATCGCAATTGAATCCGCCCCGGCAGCAAAATCAAAGTCTGGTTCTTTTTTAAGCAAAGCCAAATAAGTGCCGGCCAGAGCGGCGTCACAGTGAATGTAGTAACTACGAATCGCCGAATTTTTGAGCATTCTTTTGATCGCCGCAATGTCGTCCTTGGCCTCGGTCATTGTGGTGCCGATGTTGGCCACCACGATGGCCGGACGGTCGCGATGTGTGTGCACTGCGTCTTTCAAATCTTCGTAATCCATTTCGCCATTTTCTTGCGCGCGGATTGCGATGCTCGGCATGTTAAGCAAATGGATATTTTTTTGGACGCTGTAATGCGTAGCCTCGGAGTAGTAAACCATGCCTTCGGGGTAAAGCTCACGCGCCACGTAAAGGGAGTAGAGATTTCCTTCCGAACCACCGTTGGTTACGTAGCCCCAGGCATTGTCTTTCGGGGCTTTAAAAACTTCGGAGAAAAATTGTACAACTTCGCGTTCGATTGAGCGCGAGTTCAGGTCGTAGGTCGATTCAACTAGCGGATCGCCAATATTGTTGAGGGGATATTTTAGTAGCGGGTAAAGTTCGGAATAATCGAAATCAATTGAAACCGGGTAGCCGAGGAAGTTTTGCGATCTCTCTGCAACCTTGGTGATGTAGTTGTCTAGGCGGTCTTGGTTTTCTTTTTTCATTATTTTTCTGCAGCCTCTTTTGCTTTTTTACTCAATTCCACATTCAACTCTTTCAACTGTCTTTCTGAAACATGCGCCGGCGCGGCCATCATCAGGTCTTGGGCTTTGCCGTTCATTGGGAAGGGAATTACTTCGCGAATATTTGGCTCGTCAGCAAGAAGCATGATGATGCGGTCAATGCCAGGAGCTAGGCCACCGTGGGGTGGAGCGCCGAATTTGAAAGCGTTCAACATTGCCCCGAATTCTTTCTCAACCACTTCGCGACCGTACCCAGCAAGCTCGAAAGCGCGGTACATTATTTCTGGTTTGTGATTACGAATGGCACCGGAAGACAATTCCACACCGTTGCAAACAATGTCGTATTGGAAGGCCTTGATCGTCAGTGGATCTTGTGAATTCAAGGCTTCCAGACCGCCTTGTGGCATTGAGAAAGGATTGTGCGAGAAGTCAACTTTGCCAGTTTCCTCGTTCATTTCGAACATCGGGAAGTCCACAATCCAACAGAATTTGTAAATTGATTCGTCGATTAATTTTAAATCGTTGCCCAATCTGATACGTACTTGACCGGCGATTTTCGCGGCTTCTGAGGCCTTTCCGCAAGAGAAGAAAACCGCGTCACCATTTTCCAGGCCGGCAGATTTTTTCAATTCGGCCAATTTTTCTGCGCTCAAAAATTTGGCGATTGGCCCTTTGCCTTCGCCAGCTTCGTCAAAAATAATGTAAGCTAAACCCTTGGCGCCATTGGCTTGCGCGAATTCGATTGTTTTGTCGAAGAATGATCGTGGCTGCGCGGCACATTTTGGCGCCGGGATTGCGCGAATGGTGGCGCCTTGCTCGATCTGTTTGGCGAAGATTGAAAATTCTGAACCGCGGAAAATTTCAGTGGCGTCAGAAATTAAAATCGGGTTACGCAGATCAGGCTTGTCGATGCCGTATTTCAGCATCGCTTCGTCGTATTTGATGTGGATAAAATCTTCGTCCGAAGTTTTTTTCACGCCGTATTTTTTGAAAATATTTTTGAGCACCGGCTCAATCGCCGCGAAGACTTCTTCTTGCGTGACGAAAGACATTTCCATGTCGAGCTGGTAAAATTCTGGGGCGCGGTCAGCGCGCAGATCTTCGTCGCGGAAACAGGGCGCGATTTGGAAATAACGGTTGAAGCCGGCAACCATCAAAAGCTGTTTGAATTGCTGTGGCGCTTGCGGCAGAGCGTAAAATTTTCCGGGATGTAAGCGGGCTGGAACTAGGTAGTCGCGCGCACCTTCCGGGCTGGATGCGGTGAGGATTGGGGTTTGAATTTCGAGAAATCCTTGCGCCGTCATTTCAGCGCGGATGCTTGAGATTACTTGGCTGCGCAGCACAATATTTTTGTGAGTTTTTTCACGACGTAAATCGAGGAAGCGGTATTTCAAACGCATTTCTTCGGGGTATTCGTTGTTGTCGTTGATTTGGAAAGGAATTTGTTCGGCGAGAGATTCGACGATTAGTTCGTTGATTTTGATTTCGATCTCACCGGTTTTGATGTTGGGATTGATTACTTCAGCAGCGCGGGCTTTGACTTCGCCGGTTACAATAATTACCGATTCCAATTTTATTTTTGAGATCTCTCCTGCTTCAAAAAATCCTCCGTCGCTACGCGCCACCTCCTTTTTCAAAGGAGGTTGACCACTATCAATCACAACTTGCGTGATGCCGAAATGATCGCGTAAATCGATGAAAATTAAACTGCCATGATCGCGCTTGGAGTGAACCCAGCCCGAAAGTTTAACGGTCTGTCCGACGTTAGATTTGCTGAGTTCGGAACAGTTGTGCGTGCGATATTTGTGCATAATTTAAGACAAAAAAAATCGGATGAGGATTTCATCCGATGGGGATTAAAAAGAGGCGTACCTCCTTTGAAAAAGGAGGAGGAGACGCGTTAGCGGCGGAGGAGGATTTCTTGAAACGAGCTCGGTTTAGCTAAAACAGATCGCTCCTGTTGCACCAAATCCTCCGGCACTTCGTGCCACCTCCTTTTGCAAAAGAGGCTTTTACCTTAATAAACATCGTAAGAATTCGTGCCGCCGTGGTGGTAACGATTAGCGCAAACGTTACATTTGGAAGTTTTGGCCAGTAGCAATTCTAAAGCTCTAGGCTCTTTCAAACAAACGAACCAAGCCATCATGTGAGTCGCCGGCAACAAAACTAAAAGGTAGAAAAATTTATTGGTAATCACGAAGGCTAAAAGCGAGATCATGCCGTTTAAAGCTGCGAAAGTGTAGCTCACTCCAAGAATCATTGGAGGTCGGGTAAGTCCCAAAAATAGCGGATCGGTGCCAATTGTGCCGGACATATTTTTAAATGATTTGGGAGGAAATAATTGACAAAGGATGGAGGCGGGCATAAAAAACGCGACCTTCAAAAAAGTCAATCATCTGTTTAGCGCGTGTCTGTTTAGCGCACGGCGCTTCGAAGTTTTTACTTTCAAAAAGTTTCCCGCGTTAATCACTTTACTCAAAAGCAAAATTTAAAAAACATGTCCTCATTTCTTGCTGCTTCTTTAAGTAATATTAAACCATCTCCAACCATTGCCGTCGCAATGAAAGCCGCAGAATTAAAGGCTTCGGGCAAGGACATCATTTCTCTTGGAATGGGCGAGCCAGATTTCGACACCCCAGAAAATATCAAACAAGCTGCCATCAAGGCCATCCAAAATGGCGACACCAAATACACCGCCGTTGACGGCACCGCCGCTCTAAAAAAAGCCATCATTGCCAAATTTAAACGTGAAAATTCTTTGGAATACAAAGCTTCCGAAATCATGGTTAGCACTGGTGCCAAGCAGGTTATTTTCAACGCCTTAATCGCCAGCATCAATCCTGGAGACGAAGTTATTATTCCTGCACCTTATTGGGTTTCTTACCCTGACATGGTTTTGCTTGCAGGCGGAACTCCGGTGATCGTTGACTCATCCGAAAAAAATAATTTCAAAATTTCTCCCACTGCTTTGGAAGAAAAAATCACGCCAAAAACTAAATGGATCATTTTTAACTCTCCCAGCAACCCAACTGGCGCTTGCTATTCCGCCTCTGAGTTAAGACTTCTCGCTGACGTTTTGTTGCGTCACCCGCAAGTTCACGTAATGGCCGACGACATTTACGAACATTTAATTTTCGACGATTTGAAATTTGCTACACTTGCCGAAGTCGAACCAAAATTAAAAGACCGTACTTTGATCGTGAACGGCGTCTCTAAGGCCTACGCCATGACTGGTTGGAGAATTGGCTACGGCGCCGGTCCAGAAAAATTGATCAAGGCCATGTCAATGATTCAATCACAAAGCACTTCCAGCCCCTCTTCAATTTCACAAGCGGCTTCGGTTGAAGCTTTAAATGGCGTACAAGATTACATCAAAACTAACGCCAAAATTTTTCAATCACGCCGCGACATGGTGGTAAAAATGTTGAACAAAATTGATGGCATTAATTGCAACACGCCAAACGGCGCCTTCTACGTATTTCCTTCCTGCAAAGGTCTGTACGGCAAGAAAACTGCCGCCGGAAAAGTAATCGAAAATGACAACGACTTCGCCGGATATTTATTAGAAGAAGCATTAGTGGCAGTCGTTCCCGGCGTTGCTTTCGGCGCTCCCGATTTCTTCAGAATTTCTTACGCCGCAAGCGAAGAATTTTTGCAAAACTCAATGCAAAGAATCGCGGATGCCTGCGGGAAATTAGCGCTTAGCTGTTAGTTACTGGTGGTTAGTGAAAAGGTATTTTTGCCACTAATCCCTCAACAACTAGCAACTAAGCACTAACAACTAACAACTAGACTTTCATGCTCCTCACCTGCGACATCGGAAACACAAACATCGTCATCGGAATTTTTAATGGCGGAAAATTAATGCGTAAATGGCGCGTGGTTTCCGACACTAAAAAATCCGCCGATGATTACGCAGTAGATTTAATCGAACTCTTTTTGAACGACAAAATCGATTGCTTAAAAATTTCTGGATCAATCATCGCCTCAGTGGTGCCAGGCCTCACCAATAAAATTCATGAAGCTGTCAAAAAATTTACCAACGAAAAAATTTTGGTAATCGGCGAGAAAAACGTGAAGCTCAACATCGACATTCAAGTACAAAATAAAAATGAAGTTGGCGACGATCGCCTAATTAATTCCATCGCCGCTTTTCACAAATTTGGCAGCAGTTTAATTGTTATTGATTTCGGCACTGCAACCACTTTTGATGTGGTCGGAAAAAGCGGTGAATATCTAGGTGGCGTGATCTCTCCAGGGATCAATCTTTCTTTGAAAGCGTTGCACGACATGACGGCGAAATTGCCCAAAATCACAGTCAGACATCAAAAAAATGTAATCGGCAAAAACACCGTTGAGGCAATGAATTCCGGTGTTTACTTCGGTTACATTTCTTTGATTGAAGGCATGGTGACAAGAATCGAAAAAGAATTAGGCCACGAAACAACTCGCATCATCACTGGTGGTCTGGCCGATATTTTTAAAGATGCTTTAAAGAATTTAATTCAACATCATGAGCCCGATCTTACTCTTGAAGGCTTAAAACTGGTTTACGAACAGAACTCCAAATCCTGATTACAACCCAATCACCGCACCCCCTAACCCAAACTTAAATAAAACTCCCCATGGATCTAAACTTAAAAAAACACCACAACGACTTACTATTCCTGCCCCTCGGCGGCGCTAACGAAATTGGAATGAACCTCAACCTTTACCATCTCGACGGCAAATGGCTGATGGTTGATTGCGGTGTTGGCTTCGCTTCCGACGTGCCCGGCATCGACATGCTTACGCCCGACATCGCCTTCATCAAAGCTCACAAAAAAAATCTTCTCGGCATCATTGTTACTCACATTCACGAAGACCACTTGGGTGCCATTCAGCATTTGTGGCGCGAGCTTGAAGTTCCGGTCTACGCCACCGAGTTAGGCGGCAACTTTTTGCGCGCCAAACTAATGGAATACAAACTCGACAAGCAGGTGCCGATTCGCTTGATCGACAGCAGCAAAGACCTTGAAATCGGACCATTCAAGATTGAATTCCTCGGCTTAACCCACTCAGTTCCTGAGATGAAAGCCTTGATCGTCAAAACTCCCAAAGGAAATATTTTGCACACCGGCGATTGGAAATTCGATCCTGATCCTGTGGTAGGCGACGTTTCCGACAAAGCCCGCATCAAAGAAATGGGCGATGCCGGACAATTCTTAGCCGTAATTTGTGATTCAACAAATGCGATTAACGAAGGCCACTCTAAGTCTGAGGGCGATCTTTACCATTCACTAAAATCACTGATCGAGGGTCGTAAAGGCTTGGTTGGCGTCACAACTTTCGCTTCCAACATCGCGCGTATTCACACCATCGCACGCATTGCTAGAGACACTGGCCGCAAGATTGTACTCGCCGGATTTTCTCTACATCGCATTTACGAAATCGGTAAAAAAAGCGGCTATTTCATGGAAGGTTTTGACTTCATCTCTGACCGCGAAATGAAATATTTCGACAAAAAAGATTTGCTCGTAATCTGCACCGGTTGCCAGGGCGAGCCTCTCGCCGGTGCAAAAAAAATCGCCACCGATCTTCATCCAACAATCCGCTTCACCGTTGGCGATTTAATGATTTTCTCTTCCAAAATTATTCCCGGAAATGAGAAAAAAATCTTTTCACTTTTCGACGCTCTCGCCAAAAAACAAATCGACGTAATGACTGAAAAAGATCACTTCGTTCACGTTTCCGGCCACCCTTCACAAGACGAGCTACGCGAAATGTACGCGCTAGCTCAGCCTAAAGTTGCCATCCCAGTTCACGGCGAATTTTTGCACACTAAAACTCACGCTGAACTTGCAAAAAGCTGCGGCGTGCCAAAGACAATTCAGATCGAAAATGGCTTGGCTGTAAAGTTGCAGGAAGAAAATTACGAAACTGAAACCTGCATTGCTGGCTTCGTGAAATCAGGCTATTTCGGTGTTGATGGCAGACAGCTTTTGGATTTAAAAGGCGAAGTGATTAAAGAGCGTCGCAAACTACAAACTGCCGGCGCGGTGATTACCTCCTTTGCGGTCAATGATTCTTTGGAATTGGTTTCCAAAATCCGCATCATTTGCGTGGGCTCTTACGACCTAAAATCCGATCGCGAAACTGAAAATTTCTTACAAACCGAAATTGGCTTTTTCTTAAAACAAAAAGCCAAAGAACTTGGTCTAACCAAGGTCAGCAAGGGTTTGCAGTTCTTAAAAAAGAAACAAAAAAAACTACAAGACCGCACGATCATTGCCGAAATCGAAAAATCTTTACGCAATAAAATGCTAAAAGTTTTTGAGGATTTGATGGGCAAAAGGCCGGTGCTTGAGATTACGATTAACTTGGTGAGCGAGTAAAAACATGGACCCCGGAACAAGTCCGGGGTGACAAGTTGGAAGCCTGAAGTACAAATGAAGCGCGAAGTAAGCACGTCCTCGGTGTCACCCCGGACTTGTTCCGGGGTCCACTCACAAACTCGAACTACACATTCCAGCTACAAAAATGAATACAAAACCAGAACTAAAAATCATCGCCGATCATCTACGATCCTCCTGCTTTTTAATCGCCGACGGCATCCTCCCCAGCAATGAGGGCCGCGGCTACGTCCTCCGCCGCATCATGCGCCGCGCCATGCGCCAGCTTCACAAGTTGGGCGCCGCCGAGGCTTCAATGTACAAATTAGTCGACGCGCTAATCAAAGAAATGGGCGTCGCTTTCCCAGAATTAGGCCGCGCTCGCGACACAATTATTGAGACCCTAAAAAACGAAGAAGAAAAATTTCGCGAGACTTTGGAGAAGGGTTTGAAGATTTTGGAAGACTCAATCAATCACCCTCCCCTTGAGGGAGGGTCGATGAGCGCAGCAAATCGGGGAGGGGTTAAATTCTCTGGTGCCACAGCCTTCAAACTCTACGACACTTACGGCTTCCCGCTTGATCTCACGCA
>CANDYP010000058.1 GCA_947425005.1 Rickettsiales bacterium
TATTTCGGACGAGCGGTTTTGTGTTTAACTTCGATCAAAACTTCCTCGATCAAATCGTCGACGAATTTCCACGCACCCATATTTTTCGGCTCTTCCTGACACCAAACCACTTCGGCATTTTTGTATTTTTTTAGTTCAGCTTTTAATTCGACCGCAGGAAAAGGATAAAGCTGCTCCAAGCGGACTAGAGCTACATCATGCACCTCCTTCGCGGCGCTAGCGCGTCCGCTCGATCCTCCTAAATAAGAGGATCCTTCGTTGATTTTCCTAGCTTCGCGAGCCTCCAGCAATTCGTAATAAACTTTTCCCGAACACAGCACAACTTTACGAACCTTGTCATCAGCCGCGATTTTAGCGGCTTCGGGGATTAAAGGACGGAAAGTTAAATCAGAAAATTCCGCTAAAGTTGAAACCGCCAACTTGTGACGCAGCAGCGATTTTGGCGACATCACGATCAAAGGCTTACGATCTTTGCCGACAGTCTGACGACGTAAAGCGTGGAAAAAATTCGCCGGATTGGTGATGTTAACCACGCGCATGTTGTTGTCGGCACAAGCTTGCAAGCAGCGCTCTAAACGCGCCGAAGAATGTTCCGGGCCTTGGCCTTCGTAGCCGTGAGGTAACAACATTACCAAGCCAGATTTGCGCAACCATTTCACCTCAGATGAAGCAATAAATTGGTCAAAAATAATTTGCGCGCCGTTAGCAAAATCACCAAATTGCGCTTCCCAAATCGTCAGCCCATTAGGCATTGAAAGCGAATAGCCGTATTCAAATCCCAACACGCCGTATTCCGACAAAACCGAATCGTAAACTTCGTATTTGGCGGTTTTTTCGAATGGCGAAAAAATGCTGTAACGCTTGCCAGTTGTGGCGTCGTGCAACATTGAATGACGGTGCGAAAAAGTGCCTCGACCGGAATCTTGCCCGGTGATTCGCACCGGAGTTCCCTCATTAAGAAGTGCCGCAAAAGCCAAAGCTTCGCCGCAGCCCCAATCAATATCTTTACCACTTTCAACCGCTTGCCTTCTGGCTTCAAGCTGGCGCGTGATTTTCGGATTAGCGTTAAAATCCGCCGGAACTTGCGCGGTTTTTGCGATTAATTCTTTGAGGATTTTTTGCGTCACAGCGGTTTGAGCAACTGACGTGTCACCATCTTGGATCTTACTCCAGTCACGCTTCAACCAATCTGCCTCGGTTGGTTTGTAAGTCGCCGCTTTGTCAAATTCTGTCGACAAAAGTGCTTCAAAATCGGCAGCTAATTTTTGGTAATCAGCTTCCGAAACCACATTTTCCGCGATTAATTTTTGTGAATAAATTTTTTCTAAATTCGGGTGATCCTTCAATTTGGTGTACATTACCGGCTGCGTGTAAAGTGGCTCGTCGCCTTCATTGTGACCGTATTTGCGGTAACAGATTACGTCAATCACCACATCTTTTTTGAAAACCTGGCGGTAACGCATTGCAATGTCAGAAACTTTTACCACCGCTTCGACGTCGTCGCCATTAACGTGTAAGATCGGCGCGTCGATTGCTTTGGCAAGGTCAGAGGCGTAGGTCGTGCAACGTGAATCTGTCGGATTTGCCGTAAAGCCGATTTGGTTGTTAATGATCAAATGCATTACGCCGCCAGTGTTGTAGCCGGTTACGCCGTTCATCATTAAACTTTCGGCGACAGAACCTTGGCCGGCGAAAGCCGCGTCCCCGTGGATTAAAAGCGCCATTGCTGACTCGCCGGAAGCGTCACCGTAAAGCGCTTGTTTGGCGCGAATTCTGCCCGCCGCCACTACATTCACCGCTTCCAAATGCGAAGGGTTGAAGGCCAAAGAGAGGTCAATTTTTTTGCCGGCGATTTCGCGAGTTGAGGCGTAGCCCATGTGGTACTTGACGTCGCCCGATTTAGTAACGCCGTCTGGCATTCCCGGAGTGCCTTTAAATTCGGAAATCATTTGGTGGTAAGGTTTACCCATTACGCCGGTCAGAGTGTTCAGGCGACCGCGATGCGCCATCCCAATGACAATTTTTTTGACGCCGCTTTTTGCCGCCACGTCAATAATTTTTTCGACTGAAGAAATTGCAGCGTCGCCCCCTTCAACTGAAAATCTTTTGGCGCCGGGGAAACGTTTGTGCAGAAAATGTTCGAAGCCCCCCGTTCTGATTACTTCTTTTAAAATCTTTAATTTTTCGTCTTTTGAAACGTCGGAAAGTAGCGTGTTTTCTATCTCGCGGGCCAACCATTCTTTTTGTTGAACGTCGCGAATGTATTCAAATTCGGCGCCAACTTTATTGGTGTAAATGAAGTTCAAATATTCCAGAACTTGAGAAATTTTTGCTTTGTTAAGCCCCAGAATTCCATTGAGCTCAACCTCTTTTCCCAAATCTTCCGGCGCGATTTGGTGATTTTTTAAATCAATTTCTGCGACGTATTGTGGAGCTGTCAGACCAATTGGGTCAAGATTTGCCGCCAAGTGCCCAAATCTTTTGTAAGCCAAAATTAAATTGGCGACACGAATGTTTAAATCTTTGCCCCCCGCCAAAACCGGCGCCGCTTTTGCATCTTTTTTCGGCTCTTTTTTGGCATTCGAAGAAATGTCGTATTCTTCCGCAGCTACAACTTTAACATTGCGCGAAGCCCAAGATGGGCCTTTGTAATCACCCAAAATTGATTTCACTTCGTCGCCATTAGCGGCAAAAAATTCTGCCCAAGAAGCGTCAACGGAAGCGGGATTTTGTAAAAAATTTTGGTAAAGCTCGTTAATAAAAACTACGTTCGCGCTAAAAAACGGCGAGGTCTGTGCTAATTCTTTTGACATGATTTAAGAGATTTTTTTAGATCAATATTTCGTGCGGGGCCGGCAGGCTAAAAGCTGGGGAAGTTAATTGCAAGCGGGTCTCTCGGTCTAATCACCCCCTCCTTGAGGGAGAGTGTTCGAGGACAAAAATTTAAAAAACTAAAATGAAAACTCTAGTCATCATCAACGAACCCTTTGCCAACATGGTTCTCGGGCGCAACACAAGTTTGGCTTACATTCTTTCTGCCGTCAAACTTGGTCACGAGGTTTACGTTTACAACCTCACCAATCGCCTGCCAAAAAATCGTGAATCCAAAATTTCAACATTCCATTTAACCAGCAATCAAGCCCTTTGCCGAGCTTTAATAAAAAATTACCAGAAGCTGAACCAAGAGATTGCCGACTGCGTTGCCGAGAAAAATTTGGAAAAATTACGCAGTTTAAAAATCAAAAAAGCCGAGGAATTTTTGTCAGAATTTTTGCCCGCTGGAATTGCCGCTGGAATTGCCGCTGGAATTGCCGCTGGAATTGCCGCTGGAATTGAGTTAGAATCTTTAAAAATTTCTGAAATTGATTTTGTGATTCAGCGTTTAGAGCCAATGAAATCGCCCTTCCCGCCTCACGGCAAAAAAGATGTGAACGAAGTTTTAAAATCGCTGCGCAAATTATTTCCGCACTTTGTTTTTAACTGTCCCGCGGATCTCAGCGACAAAGAAATTCCTCAAGAAATAAATCGTATTTTAAAAGAAAAAATCGCCACGCCGACGGCGGAATTTAAATTGGAAGATTGCGTCACCAAGCCAATAAAATCAATGGCTCAGGAATATCAGAAGCTTTACGGCAAAAAAAATTCCAAGCTGGTTTTTAAGCCAAAAAATTCTGCTCAATCGCTGGGAGTTTTTGCCGTAGAATTCACGAAAGACGGACTTGATTTAGCGGCGATTAAAAATCAAACCGTTGAAGAGTTGCGTGCAGCGCAGCTTCACACGATTAAAAATAATTTGGACGAGGAAGAGCTCAAAAAAATAATCGAGATTTTGTGTTACGTGCAAAATGCTCGAATCAACAAAGCCTTGAAATACGTGACTCGTGACCAAGTTCTAAAAATTGCTCAAGAGTTGTACAACGCCGAAATTTTGGTCCAGCCATTTTTGGAAGGCGTGAAATCGGGCGACGTGCGCGTGAATATTTTAAAAAATTCGCAGGGAAATTTTTACGTTGGGGGTCAGACTTTTCGCAAAAGTTTGCGCGTCGAAGACAAAAACTTTACCACCGGATATTCCACTGGTGGCGCCACTTCTGCACCAATTACGATTTTAAAAAGCGCCGAAATAAAAAATCTTCACGCCAAAATTGCGCAGATTTTAGAAATTTTAAATGGACCTTTGAGGAAGAAATATCGCGACGCCATTGAGCTTGGCGCCGATTTTATTTTGGTTGGGGACGGGGAAAATATTTTTCTGGGGGAGATCAATCACCACTGTCAGGCACTGGTTCCGATTAGTGAGGCAATGGGGGGGAATTCTGATTACCAACTGGGATTGGGGCTGACTACGCGGGCGGTGAGGGATGCAATTGGGATGCAGGGAAGTTTGGGGGAAGAAAATACCGAGGTCGGCTGAAGGGCCATCCTACGCTCTGCGAGCTACGAAGGGCAACCTTCGCTCTAACGATCTCCGTTTGACAGTCCAGCCAAGGCCGGCCTGCCAACCGAAGCTCGTAAGAGCGAAGGTTGGTAGCGGGAGAGGGATTTGAACCCCCGACCTGCGGATTATGATCCCGTTGCTCTACCAACTGAGCTATCCCGCCACATTTACAAACCTCTTTCAAAGAGGCGCGGCATTCTTTTTATCTGATTTAATTTTTCAAACACAAAATCACCCACCTACCGCCGGACGGGGTTTGTAACCCCGTTCACATGTTCATTTTAAATTTTAACAAAAGAACCAAACGGTTTCGGTCGTGGTTACAAACCCCGACCAGCCTGGTTTCAACGAATCTCAACCGACGGTTTTTTGGCTACAAAAAAAATACTGACCCTTGATTTTCCTGGTCAAAAGCCAATTTTCTCCTCGGAGGAGAAAATTCAAATCAGCAACAAATTTTCCAATCTTCTCACCTCGTCGCGGATCTTCGAAGCTTTCTCAAATTCCAAATTTCCCGCCGCTTCAATCATTTCTTTGCGCAGGCCTTCAATGTATTTCGCGGTCGGAAGATTTTTCTTACTAAACCCGCCGTCATCCACCTCATTGTCTCTCTTAGTGTAAAGGTTGGCCAGTGCTGAGCCGAACGCCTTCTTCGTTGTAGTCGGCGTAATGCCGTGTTTTTTGTTGTGCGCGATTTGAATTTTGCGACGACGCTCTGTGGTAGTAAGCGACGCCCGAATCGACTTCGTTTCGCGGTCAGCGTAAAGAATCACTTTGCTTTCAGAATTCCGCGCCGCACGGCCAATGGTCTGAATCAGCGCCGTCTCGTTGCGCAAGAAGCCTTCTTTGTCCGCGTCCAAAATCGCCACCAGTGCGCATTCCGGAATATCCAAACCTTCGCGCAACAAATTGACGCCGACGAGACAGTCGTACGTGCCTAAACGTAAATTCTGAATGATCTCGATGCGGTCAAGCGTATCAGTGTCGGAATGCATGTAGACCGCTTTAATTCCGACGTCGGTTAAATAGTCAGTCAGGTCTTCCGCCATTTTTTTTGTCAAAGTCGTAACCAAAGTTCGGAAGCCGCGAGACTTAGTCTCCTTTACCTCGCCGATCAAATCGTCAATTTGTGTTTTGGCCGGACGCACGTGACAAATCGGATCGAGCAATCCCGTCGGACGAATCACCTGCTCAATTAATTCACCGTCATTGTGCGCCGTTTCGTATTTTCCCGGCGTGGCCGAAACGTAAATTGTTTGCGGCTTGAACGCCTCCCATTCCGAGAATTTTAGCGGACGATTGTCCAGCGCCGAAAGCAGGCGGAACCCGTGTTCCGTCAAGTTCGACTTCCGCGAAAAATCACCCTTGTACATCCCGTCAATTTGCGGAATTGAGACGTGACTTTCGTCGACAAAAAGCAGCGCGTCTTTGGGCAAATATTCGAAAAGCGTTGGCGGAGAAGCGCCGGCCGGACGACCCGTTAAATAGCGCGAATAATTTTCAATGCCCTTGCACGATCCAACAGTCACCAACATTTCCATGTCGTAAGTGGTGCGTTGGTTCAGGCGTTGAGCCTCAACGATCTTGCCCTTCTGCTCCAAATCTGCGACACGCAAAGCGAGATCGGTACGAATCTGGCGAATGGCGTTTTGCATGGCGTCGGGCGGCGCGACGTAATGAGAGGCGGGGTAAAGTGCAATGTCGGTAAGCTTGGCGAAGGTCTCGCCCGTAAGCGGGTCGAACTCGGTGATTTCTTCGATCTCGTCGCCAAACATTGAAATGCGCCAGGCGATTTGATCTTCGTGGGAGGGGAAAATGTCGACCACGTCGCCTTGGACGCGGAAGCAGCAACGCTCGAAGGCAATGTCGTTGCGCTCGTATTGTAAATCGACGAGGCGCAGCAAAAGTTTTTGACGATTAATTTCTTCGCCAACTTTGAGGCGCAAAATCATCGTCGAATAAAATTCCGGCGAGCCAATACCGTAAATGCACGAGACGGAGGCAATTACGATTGTGTCACGACGCTCGAAAAGCGCGCGGGTGGCGACGTGGCGCAGGCGGTCGATCTGTTCGTTAATTGCGGAATCTTTTTCGATGTAGGTGTCGGACTTAGGGATGTAAGCCTCGGGCTGGTAGTAATCGTAAAAAGACACGAAATATCCCACTTCATTCTCCGGAAAAAATTCCTTCATCTCCCCGTACAACTGCGCCGCCAACGTTTTATTGTGCGCCATAATCAACGTCGGCCGCTGCGTCTTCTCAATAATATTCGCCATCGTAAAGGTCTTCCCCGACCCCGTAATTCCAAGCAAAACCTGATTCTGCTTTTTCTCTTCTAAGCCCTTAAGCAACTTAGCAATAGCCTGTGGCTGGTCACCCGCAGGAGAAAATTTGGAATGGATTTTGAAGAGTTTTTTGGACAACCTAGCTTTATTAAAGGATTAAATTAATTGGATTTTCTTTAAGAATTTCTGTCGCACAAAATTCATCACACGCAGTCTTTGTACATTTCAAACAACGAAGCTCCAAAAACTTTTACACTTTTGCATCTAATGATGCCGTCCAAATCATCATTCTTGTATATTCTTCTACACGCAAAAAACAGCTTTAGGAACTCGCGATTAACTTGCTCTGAAGGAATCTGGGTAACTGATACTTGCTTCCCATCTTTAAAAAATCCGTATTTAAGGTCTGCAACATTTGCTATAAAATAACACAACTCATATTCCCAAATTCGATCCATATTTTCAGGCCATGTCACTATTGTGCTGCCTCCAGTTGGAGGTGGGTACAGCTTTTTAGAGATTTCAAAAGACTCTTGCGGAGGAATCGCGCTACTAAATTCAGTCTGGAACTTAGCGATGTCATCGTACAACAATTTAAGGTTATGGTGAGAAACGTTTGCCCTAGGATCAAGAGTTAGTAAGGCACATTTCGCCGATAACTCTAGAGCGTGAGCATGTAAAAATGGCAATGCAAGACTTTCACAATCTTTGGATTTTAGCATTAAAATGCTCAGTATAAAATCATCCGCCATTCGAGCGAGGAGATTAATCCTGTGTTGAAGATCCATATCAGCTAACCCCGCGGTGGAAAACTATCTTTCCCGTAAGAATTTTCTTCTCTGATCTTGCCGTTTTTGCCGTGGATTGAGAGTTCAGATTGTTGGTTGATTGCAACTTTTCTGGCGTAGGCGATGGCTTCTTTTTGGTTGTCGAAAATCTTGGTCACTTTTTCTGAGTTGGCTTTTTGCACCTTCCATCCGTCACTTGACGGCACAACATGCTGCCCATTTTGGATCGCTTGCACGTAAGCTTCAACCGACTCTGATCCACTTCTTAAAGACTTTAATTGTCTAACTTTCATGAGTTTTTTTGATTATTAATTCTCTGATTTCTTCTGGGGAAAACTGACTTTTTTGCAGAAAAATTATTCCCTCTTTCGCTTCTTCAAATTCAAGCAACGCAAAAGACAGCGAATCTTCTTCAAGATTTTTTGGCTGGTAAGAATTTTGGTAAATCAGAATTTCAATCTCAGGATAATTCTCGCTAATCCACAGAGCAACCTCTCTGGCGCCAGAGTGAGTTTGGTAAAATCTTCCTTCTGGAATTTTGCGGTCTCGTTTGTTAAAGGCGGCGAAGCATCTTCGCAAATCGTCGGGCAGAATAAAACAAACGATCGGCACATTGCCCGATTTCTTAATTTCTTTAATTTTGATTTTGGTTCCTTCGATATTTGCCAACGTGGAATCAAAAATTATTCCTTCAA
>CANDYP010000059.1 GCA_947425005.1 Rickettsiales bacterium
TCGGTGGCGAAGCTAACGCGTTAAGCACCCCGCCTGGGGAATACGGTCGCAAGACTAAAACTCAAAGAAATTGACGGGGACCCGCACAAGCAGTGGAGCATGTGGTTTAATTCGATGCTACGCGAAAAACCTTACCAACCCTTGAATCCCGATCACCGGCTAAGAGATTAGCCTTCGGTTCGCCGGATCGGAGACAGGTGTTGCATGGCTGTCGTCAGCTCGTGTCGTGAGATGTTAGGTTAAGTCCTTCAACGAGCGCAACCCTCATCCTTATTTGCCATCGGGTTATGCCGGGAACTATAGGGAAACTGCCAGCGACAAGCTGGAGGAAGGTGGGGACGATGTCAAGTCATCATGGCCCTTATGGGTTGGGCTACACACATGCTACAATGGTAGTTACAGCAGGAAGCGAAAGAGCAATCTGGAGCAAATCCTTAAAAGCTATCTCAGTTCAGATTGAGGGCTGCAACTCGCCCTCATGAAGTTGGAATTGCTAGTAATCGTAGATCAGCACGCTACGGTGAATACGTTCTCGGGTCTTGTACACACTGCCCGTCAAGCCATGGAAGTCGTTTCTACCCGAATAGAGTGAGCTAACCGCAAGGAGGTAGCTCTACACGGTAGGAATGGTGACTGGGGTTAAGTCGTAACAAGGTAGCCGTAGGGGAACCTGCGGCTGGATTACCTCCTTAAAAATAGAGTCATCTTTCGAGATGACTCTTAAATGAAATACGGAGCAGAGCTATCGTCCTTTACTTCAAGGAAGATTGCGCAGCTGTCGCCTTTATTTTTCTCTCGATTACACGCGATTATTATTCGATCTAAAATTGACACCCCTTCTTTTACATCTCTCCGCAAGTTCAAATAAATCAAACAGATGCCGCACCTAATCATTGAGCATTCGGGTAATATTGCCAAAAATTCAATTAGAGTCCTAGAGCAAGAAATCCAAAACATCATGAATGGTGTGGAGGGAAATTTTGATGCCGATCAGTGCAAGTGCCGCGATTTTTCTTTTGATGAATATTTTGTTGGCAGACCAGACCAATCCACTTCTTCTTTTCTTCACATCACCCTCAAAGTTTTGTCGGGCAGATCGATTGAAATCAGAAAAAATCTCTCTGAAAAAATCTTAACATTTTCTCAAAGATTCTTTTCTGAGTTAAATCTTCCAACCAAGCGCTGCGACATCTCTGTCGACATTGTTGAAATGGAGCGCGACACCTACCAAAAGATCCGCATCGAAAATTAATTTAAGCCTCTCAATTCGTGCTTAATTAAATTACTCTGAAATGTTTGGCCAAAACAAAATTCTTAAACCAGAAATTCACGACGGCCGCAATCTTGATGTGCAAGAAATTTTTCCAACCCTGCAAGGCGAAGGTCCTTACGCCGGCCATCCAGCTGTTTTCATTCGTCTAGGCGGTTGCAATTTAGCCTGTGATTTTTGCGACACCGAATTTGATTCTTACCAAAATTTTTCGCTTTCAAAAATTCTCGAAGAAGTGCTGCGACTAGCCAAAAATGTTGAGGAAAAAATCGTCAGGAAATTAGTTGTGATTACGGGAGGGGAGCCTCTGCGTCAGCCAATCGAGCGTCTTTGCCAAGAGCTAATAAAATTAAATTTTCTCGTTCAAATCGAAACTAACGGCACAATTTTTCGTGATCTGCCGCGTGAAGTAAAAATTATTTGTTCTCCTAAAAATACTGGCAGGGGGTATGCCAACATCAGGCCAGATCTGCTTTCGCGCATTAACGCTTTTAAGTTCATCATTTCCAAATCTAGCCAAAATTATTCTGACGTTGCTGAGGTGGGGCAGTCACAATTGCAAATTCCGGTTTACGTGCAGCCGATGGACGAGGGCTCTGATCCCAAGAACCAAGCCAATTTGCAGCGTGCCACGGAGCTTTGCGAAAAGTACGGACATCTCCTGTCTTTGCAAATTCACAAAATTTTGCAGATCAGGTAAGGGTGGACTAAGTCTCGCGAGTTAGATCTGATCGTGGCCTTTACTACTTTCTTTGCCATCTTTTAGCTGCTTTGCGGCCGGTGTTGTGATTTGCGGCGAAGGAGTGGCTTGGGGTTTTTTTTGATCGAGATGCTCGGCGGCTGCTTGGTAAAGCGGATTAAAAATTTTGCACAGCTCCTCGCCTAATTTTGCAGACAAAATTACTGACGACAAAGCCCCGGAGGGAACGCGAAATGGAGCCGCTTTCACGGTAGCTGCGAGCGACATGTTTCTCCAAGCTGCGAAGTAATTTTCGTAAACACTTTTGTCGACCGAGGCCGTCCTGATGACGGCGTTGGCAAAGCTGTCAAATGGCGCCGAAACGATGCCAGCAATTCCCCCTAACACAGATTTTGTTGCCAGGCTTTTTTCGTCCACGCCAATGAGGCCAGCAACTTTTTGCGACAGGAAATCTCCGCCGCTGGAATTGTTGGCATACCAAACCGGCAATCCTCGCACAAAAAGTGGCAAGACATTTAATCTTGCGACCGCAGTAAGTCGCGGGAGGGAGGCATCAACTCCCTGTTGTCGTAATTTTTCTTGAAAGGACCTAGTTTCGAGCACTGCGCTGAACGGCGCCTCAATTCCAGCAGTAATTACCGTTAAGTTTGAAGTTGAAATTTCTGGATTGGATTCTTTGAGTCGTCTTCTGATTTCCAGGCAGGGCGCAACTACGCCAATTTGTTGGGCTGCGCGGAAGGAATACCCCGCAGCAAAAATTGCAGGATTGTTTTTGAATGCGGTGACTGGAGATTTTTTTTCATCGACAAAAGATTTTGTCACTTGCCAGAAGTGCCGGTTGCCGCTGTTGAGACAGCCTTGCAAAAACGAAACCATGTACTGAACAGCTGGGGCAGTGGCGGGATTAAGATTGCCGTTTTTGTCGCTGTAGGGCTCGTCAGTGATGAGCTTGATGTCATCGGGAGTGAGATCAAGCTGTTGAGCTTCATTCTTCTTCATCGTAACTCCGCAGGTTAATTCGTTGAGAAGTGGCCGCAGTGTTGATGCGGCGGCGATGGATCACACTAGTCTACAAAGGTAGATTGTCGTGCTTCTTCCAAGGTTTGTTAACTTCTTTGTTTTTCAAAATTTGCAAAGATTTGCAGATTCTTTTGCGGGTATTCTGCGGGCGAATCACTTCGTCGATGAAGCCGCGCGATGCTGCTACGAAAGGTGAGGCGAATTTTTCGCGATATTCTGCGGCCTTGGCGGCCTTGCTTTCGGCGTCTTTGGCTTCTTCGCGGAAGATGATTTCAACTGCACCTTCAGGGCCCATCACGGCAATCTCGGCATTGGCCCAAGCGTAGTTTACGTCGCCCCGCAAATGTTTGGAGTTCATCACGATGTAGGCGCCGCCGTAGGCTTTGCGGGCGATTACGGTGATTTTTGGAACCGTCGCTTCGGCGTAAGCGTAAAGCAATTTCGCGCCGTGGCGGATGATGCCGCTGTGCTCTTGATCGCAGCCTGGCAAGAATCCGGGAACGTCAACGAAAGTTAAAAGTGGAATGTTAAAAGCATCGCAAAAGCGGATGAAGCGCGCTGCTTTTTCAGAGGCTTTGATGTCGAGACAGCCGGCTAAATGCATGGGCTGATTGGCTACGATGCCAACAGTCTCGCCTTCCAAACGACCAAAGCCGACCAGAATATTTTTGGCGTAATTTGGCTGAATTTCAAAAAAATCTCCTTCGTCCAAAATCTTTTCCACCAATTCCGTCATGTCGTAAGGCTGATTCGGATTTTCGGGAACGAGGGTGTTCAGAGAAACGTCAACCCGATCAGCTTCGTCGAGAGTTGGAATTTGCGGCACATTTTTTTTGTTGGAAAGCGGCAAAAAATTAATCAGGCGACGAGTTTGCAAAAGTGTTTCGATGTCGCTTTTGAAAGTTAAATGAGCCACGCCGCTCTTGTTGCCGTGAACTGACGCGCCGCCCAAATCTTCTTGGGTGACGGTTTCGTGAGTAACGGTTTTGACCACATCCGGACCGGTGACAAACATGTAAGATGAATTTTCGACCATGATGGTGAAGTCAGTCAGCGCTGGCGAGTAAACGGCGCCACCGGCGCAGGGTCCCATGATCAGAGAGATTTGTGGAATCACGCCACTGGCGTCAACGTTGCGCTGAAAAATTTCGCCGTAACCGCCGAGGGAGTCGACGCCTTCTTGGATGCGCGCTCCGCCGGAATCGTTAATGCCAACGACTGGCGCGCCAACTTGCATGGCCTTGTCCAAAACAAGGCAGATTTTTTTGGCGTGAGCTTCGCCCAAAGAGCCGCCCATGACGGTGAAGTCTTGGCTGTACACGAAAACCAAGCGACCGTTAATGGTGCCTTGTCCGGTGATGACGCCGTCACCCGGATGTTTTTTGTCTTCCATGCCGAAGTCGGAGCAACGGTGCTCCACGTAAAGGCCGTACTCTTCGAAAGAATCGGCGTCGAGTAAGACTTCAATTCTTTCGCGAGCGGTCAATTTTCCTTTGGAATGTTGCAGGTCAATTTTCTTTTGACCGCCACCCATTCTGGCCTCTTCGCGTTTGGAGGCTAGTTTTGTAATGTTTGAGGAGCGCATTTTTAGTTTGAGTTTGTGTTAGCAAACCCCCCTACTCCCCTTGTCAGGGGGGCTTAAACCGAGTTCGATCAAGCCCCCCTGACAAGGGGAGTAGGGGGGTTTCTCGTCACGAGTGTTAATTCAATTTTGCGATGATGGTTTCGCCGCCAATCATGGTTTGGCCTACTGCCGCTTTGATTTCGACATTGTCTGGAAAGTAAAGGTCGGCGCGACTTCCGAAGCGAATGATGCCGTAACGGTCACCAGTTTTAACTTCTTGTCCTTCTGCGATGTCAGACACGATGCGGCGCGCAACTAAGCCAGCCACTTGCACGAAGACGATTTCAGTGCCGTCTTTGGTTTTTACTACGACGGAATTTCTTTCATTTTCGGAGCTGGCTCCTGCGTCGTTAGCACTCAAAAATTTTCCGGCTTTGTAGCTGACTTTAGTGATGGTGCCGGCTACGGGGACGCGATTCACATGGACGTTGAAGACGTTTAAGAAGACGCTGATTTTGTTCCATTTTTTGTCGCCAAATCCAAGATCATCGGGAGCGCTCACGCCTTTTTCAAGCAAGGTAACAACGCCATCAGCCGGGCTGATGATGATTTTTTCTTCCACAGGAATGACTCTTTCCGGATCGCGGAAGAAGAAAATGCACCACAAAGTAAGAACCAATCCGATCAAGCCCAGCTTGCTGCTGAGTAGGGAGATGATGATGGTGATCAGAGCGAAAATGATGATGAATTTGTAGCCTTCTTTGTGAATTGGAAAAGAAGCGAGTTTCAAAGCGTCGAGAAAATTTTGCATAAATTTGTTTGATTGGAGTTGGTAAGTTGAAAAAAGCCTCGATCCAATCACTCAAGCCGTCGGTTGGGTGATTGGATCGAGAGTGTCCTATTCTTCGTTAGCTTTCTGCCAAGCTTTGTCGAGATCTTTAACTGAGATTTTTTTCTTCTCGATGACGCTTTGAGCAAGAACAAAATCAATCGCCTTTTCTTCGATGATTGAGCCTTTTAATTGCTGAACCGCCGCTTGATTTTTTTGGTAGTAGTCCATTACGGCTTTTTCTTGGCCTTGAAAACGCGCCAAGATTTTGCCCAATTCTTTGTTGAGATCGTCGTTAGTAACTTCGATTTTATTTTTTTGTGCAAGCTCGCTCAAGATGATGCCGCAGCGAATCATGCGCTGCGCAATTTCGCGTTTTTTAGATTTTTCTTTTTCTTTCTCTTTGTCGTTTTTAAATTTTTCGGGATTGGTTTTTAGTTCTTCTTCTGTTTCAGCCCAGAGGTTGTTCAACTGCTCTTCGACTAGCCCTTCAGGCAATTCGAAGTCGTGTTTTTTGTTGACGAAATCAAAAAATTCTTTTTTGAACAAATTGCGGCTGATGCCTTGGTAATTGCCTTCAACTTGTTTTTTTAATTCTTCTTCGAGCTTGGCTTTGCTTTCAATTCCGAAAGTGTTTTTGATGAATTCGTCGGTTACTGCCGGCATTTTTCCGGTCAAAACCTTGTTGATTGTGACGTCAAATTCCGCCGCTTTGCCGGCGAATTCAGCCTTGTTGTACTCTTTGGGAAATTTCACTTTCACTTTTACTTGATCGCCAGCTCTTTTGCCGACTAGCTGATCTTCGAAATTGTCGATGAAGCTTTTGCTGCCAAGCTCTAGCAGGTAGCCTTTAGCGGCGCCGCCTTCGAATTCAACTTTGTCGATTCGGCCGACGTAATCGATGTTTACTGAATCATTAATTTTGGCTTTGGAAGAGGCGTCTTGCTCGTCCCAGGTGCGGTAATATTTGAGTAATTTGTTGAGCGCTTCATCGGTGTCGACTTGAGTAAGCTCGACCTCTCTTTTGATGACTTTGATTTTGTTCAATTCGATTTCGGGAACTAGCGGGTAGATTTCAATTGAAGCTGTGAGCTCAATGTCTTTGTTTTCTTCGAAAGTTTTTACGTCAATTTTTGGGGGAAGGGCGGGTTTGAAATTGTTGTCTTTGACGATTTTTTTCAGAGTTTCAGAAATGATTTTGTCGGATTCGTCAGCCATGATGGACTGACCATATTTTTGTTTAATTACGTCGTCGGGAACTTGACCTTTGCGGAAACCTTTAAGCGCCAAATTCTTTTTAATTTTAGCAACATTTTCGTTGATCTTGGCGTCGATCATTTGGTGAGGAATGGTGATTTGGTAATCCTTTTTTAGTTTTTTGTCCAAGGTGTTTTTAATTTTTACGTCCATGCGGAAAGCCTTTGTTAAGTAGGTTGAAAGAGATTGTGAGAAAATTCTGAGGAGCAAAAGTGCTGACAACAATTGCGAGGTGAATTGAGGCCGGGACTGTAAATTAAAAAGGCTAAAAATAGCAAACTAAATTTCCCCGGAAATTCCCCCGGAAATTCCCTCAAAAATTTCCGCGGATTTGGGGTTTGCTCGTTTGAGTTTTTTGACAGATGCGCGGTGAGGCACGGATTAATTTTGACGCAACACCAAGTCGGAAAGCTTGATTTTACTGGATGCAAAAAATAGGCAAGATTTTCTCCGGCCGGAGAAAATTTAAAAAACGCTAAAATTCCTACTACAAAATGAGTAAAAAAATTGAGTTAATGCACTACGACAAACTTTTAACCGAAGTGCAAAATCGCATTGACGAAACCCGCAGTGGCATTGTGCAAACGATTACGCGACAAAAAGTTGAAATGGCCTGGAGCATTGGAAAATCAATCGAAGAGCATTTGTCAAAAAGCAAAGTTTCGAGTAAAAGTGGCTACGGAAAGCATTTGCTTGAGAAGTTGTCGAATGACGTCGGCATCGCTCAGGCCGTGCTTTACAAGATGTGCAGTTTTTACAAATCCTACCCCCAGCTACCCCAAGATGACGAGAAATTAAATTGGACTCATTACCGCGTTTTAAGTGGCGTAAAAGAAGCTGACGAAAGAAATCTTTTGGAGGATTTGGTGCGGCAAAACAGTCTGAGTGGCGAGTCTTTGCAGGAAGAGGTGGGCAAAATCAAGCAAACAAAAACTGGCAAGAATTCAGTGTTAAAAAATTCTGCAGAAAAATTTGTGACGCCAAAAAAATTAATCCCGCTTCGGGGACAACTTTTTTCTTACTCGATGATTAGGCTCGAGAATGCGGGCGAAAACTGCATCGATTGCGGCTTCAACATTTTTGAGCGCGCCCAAAAAATTTCCGCTAAACTGCCGCGGGGTGCTGGCAGAGTTGATGTGACTAAGGTCGGCGAAGATTACCAAATGCAAAAATCTGATTTGCATCCGAGAAAATTTAACACCTACAAAGCTTACTTGGACCGCGTGGTTGATGGCGACACCATTCGCGTCACCATTGATCTGGGCTTCGAAATTTTTCACAAAGAAATCATTCGTTTTCGCGGAATTAATGCTGCGGAATCTGGCACGGAGCAGGGCAAAAAAAGCGCCAAAGCTCTGAGCAAAATTTTAAAAAACATTCCGTTTTTGGTGATTAAGACTGTGCAAGTTGATGGCTACGGCCGTTACGTCGCCGACATTTTTTTGGCCGATGAAAAGAAAAAAATGTCCGCCCAAAAAGTGGCGGATGAGGGAGTTTACCTAAACCAAATGCTGCTCGATTTGGGTGTGGTTGAGATTTACAAACCTG
>CANDYP010000060.1 GCA_947425005.1 Rickettsiales bacterium
CCTTCAGTGATATCAGAGACCCAGAAGTACAAAACGAACTTGATGTCGTAATCTCCGAACTGCGTGACGCAACATTCAACCTCAGGATAATTCAAACATCTTGGATGCTCGTGAGCGCAGGCAATCATGATTTCTTTGACTTTTTCCAAATCAGAATCGTAGGCGACTCCGACGTTAATTTCGATGCGGGCTCTGTTGTTAGAGTAAGTCCAATTCGTCACTCTGCCGATGATGAAATCTTCGTTGGGCACCATTATTTCTTTGCCGTCGAAGCATTCGATTAAAGTGTGGCGACCCCCGAAATGCTTGATGACGCCGAAGATATTGCCGTTTTCAATTTCAATCCAATCGCCCACTTCCACTGATTTTTCGAAAAGCAAAATGATGCCGCTGATGAAGTTGGAAGCGATTTTTTGCAAACCAAAACCAATACCGACACCAATCGCGCCGCCTAGAACGGCAAAGGTTGTCATGTCGACGCCGAAAATTTTTAAAACGGTCAGGGTGACGATTGAATAAGCTGCGATGTCGATAAATTTGCTGATGATGCCCTTGGTGCTGGATTTGATGGTCTTGCTGCCTTCAACGTAAGATTTGCTTTTTCGAACAATGAGGTTGGCCAGCCAAAATAAAATCACCAAAACGATGAAAGCCTTGATCGCTAAATAAACTGAGATCCTAACAGCGCCAATCTTCAGCGCGTATTGGTCGAGGTAATTAATTGTGGAATCCAGGATGCCAAAAATATCCAAAACCAAAGCCGGCATCAAAAATAATCCGGTGGCATTAGCGACGAAATTACTGTTGGAGGAGATGCGTAAAAAACGTAAAAATAAAAACAGCGTCACCAGTTTTAGGGTGGTGGAAAAGAGAATCGTTTCTTTGAAAAACTGTGAGTAAATCGCCAGACCAATGGACAGAAAAACTATCGCGAAGGCTGGATAGAGTAGGGGAAGAATGTATCTGGTGATGAAGCGATTAAGCTCAATATTTTTTTTAACCGCGATAGAAATTATTTTGGGAAACAGAATTTTTCTGGTGATGCGGTAGAGAAAATAAGAGAGAGTGAAGCAGAAAATCAGCGACAAAGACTGCCAATAAAAATGTGAACTTGAGACGGTTTTTTCAATCACTGTTAGCATTTTACTGTAATCGATTTGTTCTTCTCTCATGTTGTTTAAATGTTGGAATTTGTGTATGTTAGCTTCGATCTAATCACCCTCCCCTTGAGGGAGGGTCAGAGAGCGAAGCGATCTGGGGAGGGGTCAAATTCGAGGCCAACAGGACCCCTCCCCGAACTACTGCGTAGTTCGACCCTCCCTCAAGGAGAGGAGGGTGATTAGGTAGAGTTTACTCGCCTTGTCCCGAAGTGTATCCCGGCTTGCCGTCGAACAAATACAGGCCTTCGTATTTTACAAAATCAAATTTTTTCTCATTCATGATTCCAAGCATGTTAATGATGTCTTGCTGCGAGATTGTTTTGGTGGCGTCGATAATTTCGTTGCTGGATTTGCCCGTGATTCCTTTGCCGATGAAGCGCAAAACCGTCAGACCTTTGGAGTAATTCGGCATCATGTGTTTGTCGATTAAAGGCCAGAGTAGAAGGCCTTTAGCGCTGATCATCTTCACTTCCAATTCGTCACTTTCCATTCCTTTCAAAACCGCCAAAAGATCGTCAAATTCTTGTGGCCAATCGATAAAAAGATCGAAGCCGACGAGAGATTTTTTTTCTAAAGTGAGCGCTGCTTTTTCGGTTTTGATTTCAGTTTTCTTGTTGGCGTTTGAAAACGCGGCAACTGGCAATTGACTTGGCTTCTGACCCAAATTCGCAATCACCGCTTGAGTGAATTCTTGCGTGCCAACTTTTTTCTTACTTGTAGCTGCGTTGTAGACGTCTGGCGTGTGCAAGCCGTCTTCAATAGTTTTGTAAAGTGCATTTCTGATGTTGCTGGCCACGTCATTTTGGCCTAAGTGAACTAACATCATCACGGCGGCGTGCAGTAATCCCGTAGGATTGGCCATGTCCTTGCCGGCGATGTCTGGCGCTGATCCGTGGATTGCTTCAAACATGGCGTAATCTTTGCCGATGTTGGCAGAACCGGCCAAGCCTACAGAGCCAGAGGTTTCCGCCACTACATCCGAAATAATATCTCCGTAAAGATTCATCGTCACGATGACGTCAAAAATTTCTGGCTTAGCGGCAAGGCGCGCCGTTCCTATGTCGATGATGTAGTGATCGTTTTTGATGTCGGGATATTCTTGGGCGATTTGATCGAAAGCTTTGTGAAAAGTTCCGTCGGTCATCTTCATGATGTTGTCTTTGGAAAAGCAGCTGACCTTCTTGCGATTATTGGCCACGGCATATTCAAAAGCGTAGCGGATAATTTTTTCGCAACCCTCGCGAGTCACGAGTTTCAAGCATTGGTAGGTTTGATCGGTTTGACGATGTTCAATGCCAGCGTAAAGATCTTCCTCATTTTCGCGCACAATTACCACATCCATTCCGGGAAATTTGGTGGCGATGAAGGGGTGAAAAGCTGAGATCGGGCGCACATTGGCGAAGAGTCCTAATTTTTTGCGCAGCGTTACATTCAAGCTTTTGTAACCGCCACCTTGGGGAGTTGTGATCGGTGCTTTTAGTAAAATTCTAGTGTTGTTCAGATCTTCCCAAGCCGAGGGCATCAGGCCAGAATTAAAACCTTTTTCGTAAATTTTTTTACCAACTTCGATGACGTTAATTTTGATGTCAGCTTTTGCTTCGCGCAGAATTTCAAGAGTGCTGTCCATGATTTCCGGGCCAATGCCGTCACCATAGGCAACCGTGATTGTTTTGGTCATTTTAAATTGATTTTTTGTTGGGGGTTGGAGTAGCTTGCGCACTGCATTTTCAAGCCCGCAAATAAAAGATTCAACACTTACCTGATGAAGCAATTCAACACTCTAGAAATCCAAAAACACATCGAAGAAAAGAGGCTGATTCTTGGTAAAAAAGTTGAGATTTTTTTGCTAAAAAAATTGTCGGTTGTCGGCGGTTTTTTTGCGCGCGTTTTTGCCGCAAAATCTTGTGCCTTGATTGGAAGTTTTGGTGTAGTTGCGATCAGTATTTTAGTTAGATCAACGCACGACGTCGGTCACGATACCGGGCTTTATTTGGAAATTGCGCAGAAGCTTTTAAATGGCGGCAAATATTACCGGGATTTTTTTGAAATTAATTTACCGCTGCCTTTTTGCCTCACACTGATCCCGGTTTTTTTAGCGAAAATTTTCGCCATCAGTCCGATAATTTCTTTGGAAATTTTTTCTAATTTAGTGGGAATTCTGACGGTTTATTTTTCTGCTAAAATCTTCTCCAGGTCGCAAGCCGCTAAGGACCGTACCATCTTCAATCTTGTCGTTTTAAGTATCGCTGTCGGTTTTTTCTGGCGCATCTTCGCTTTGCAAATGAACGAATTCGGCACCAAAACAACTTACTTTCTCGCCTTCGCCTTTCCTTACATTTCCTACCAGGCGCTTAAAGAATCAGAATTAAAAAAATCGGACCAGATTTACAGCGGCCTTCTGGCGGCTTTGCTATTCTGTGTCAAACCCAATTACGGAATTTTGGCAATCGCCTTCGAGATCAAAAAAATCTGCGAAAAAAAGTCGTTAAAATCAGTTTGCTGTTTAAGAAATTACGCAACTTTTGCGGCGCTGATTTCTTATTTGTTATTTTTATTCACCTGCTTTCCAGACTACGTATCAGGCCTTCCAAGCTTCGCCTCAATTTATTTTAACGTCAAAAGCATCAACATATCTTTAGTGCTTAAAGAAGATTTATTTCCACTAACTCTACTGGTTTTTCTCTGCCTCTTTTTGATAAAAAAATTCGATTTTTTACAGCCATTTTTCTGCGCTTTTTTGGCGCTCGTTGTCATTGAGATTTTGGAATTAACCGGATTCTACGATCAAAGAGTTGCGCTTTACTCACTGTCTTTGCCGTTAGTATCCCTGCTGGTTCTAGCCCTTATTCGTGACCGACAAATTAATTGGAAAAGAGATTGGTTTTTTTTGCTGTTGATTTTGTTCGTGCCTCAATTCGACAGAAGTTATTTTTCCTCAGTTATTTTTAATGTCGGCGCTTTTTGGTGGCTTTTCGTTTTGATGCTTTCGGCCAAATGGCGAC
Source organism: Rickettsiales bacterium (assembly GCA_947425005.1). Lineage (GTDB taxonomy): Bacteria > Pseudomonadota > Alphaproteobacteria > Rickettsiales > UBA1997 > UBA2645. Next base: position 4,163 of record CANDYP010000060.1, read on the forward strand.
AAATTTTGTCAGAAAAAAAAGTGGTTCACCGCAATTTTTTGAGCTACATTTTTCTGCCGAGCAATTTGCTGTCATGGCTTTGTTTTCTAGCGCTAATGGCAGTTACGTTGTATTTCGGATTTGACCGAAAAATTAACAACTTGGTCTGGGGAATCACGGCAGTAATTTTTATTTTGCTGACCAATTTCTACCGCGATTTGTACCAAAAGTTTTTTTCCTCGCAAAAACTTCCGATGCTGTCCTCCTGCATTATTTTTACAGTTTTGTCATACCTCGTCAGCCTACAAATAGCAGCGCTTTCCGGAGTTTACGAATATCAATCTCCGAACCGCACCAACAGCCAAATGTCAAAAGCGATCCAAAATTATGTTGGAGCCGATGAAAAATTTACGGTGATTTCCAGTGTCATTTTAGGAACTTATCCAGTGGCAAATTATACTAAAAAAGAAAACCCCCTGCCGTCATCCAATCTCTATTCCCTCTTCACAAAAATTGAAAATCGTGAGCCAATGTCGGAAGCTCAAACCTATTTATTTTCAAGGCTGAAGGAGCAATTGCAGAATCCGGAAAATCAGCTGGTTTTCGTGAGAATAAAGGGCGGCATTACGGATAAAATCTGTCGCATTGGGTTTGTGGAATATTATTTACGTGACCCAGAATTTAGAAAAATTTTCTTAGAAAATTACGTTTTTCAAAATCGAATAATCGACATCAAGCCGGCGGAAAGAAGGGTAAAATTTTTCAGCGACAAACACCAAAAAGCGATCTCAAAAGATGCCTCTCTGACCATCGGAGACACGGTGACGCGGGATATGGAAGTTTACGTGAGGAAAAATGATTCATAAATTTAACCAAATCATCAGCGCAAAAATTTTCCGGATAATTTCTTGTCTGGTGATTTTTTTCTTAAGTATTTTTCTGCGCTCAATCATCGACATTGGGCCCGATACCGGAATTTATCTGGATCTGGGAAAGAAGGTGGCGCAAGGCGGCAGATACTATTACGATTTTTTTGAAAGTAATTTCCCGCTTTCATTTTATTTCTACGCGGCGCAATATCGCATCTCACTTTTCTTCGGAATTAGTCCGATCATCACTTCCGAAATCGTGATTAATTCTTTGGCTTTATTGTCAATTTATTGGTCAGCGCAAATCCTTAAGAAAAGCACGATTGCCAACAATCCGGCGCATTACAATTTGATCATTATTTCTTATTTTCTGAGTTTTTTTTGGCGGGCAAACGTCATTCAACTTGGCGAATTTGGAACTAAAACCAGCCTGCTTTTACTCTGCCTTTTTCCCTACATTTCATTTTCATTCGAGCGCAAATCACCCTTCAGCAAAAGTGAATTGATAGGGCGCGGAATCATGATGGGGTTGATGCCATGTCTGAAGCCGCATTATTTAGTTTTCTCAATCTTCATCGAATTTTACAAATTCTGGCAAAAAAAATCTCTTAGAACCTGTTCAAAATCTCGCTGCGACGAGTCGGAAATGGTGGATTTGCGAGCACCGCAGCGCAGCGTACTTAAGGTACGTGAGCAGCGGAGCGCAGCAAATCCGCCATTTACGGCCGTCGCAGGTAGAGATTTTGAACAGGTTCTCAAATTTTTCTTAGAATTAGATAAGTTAGTGATGGCTTTGGTGGGTGCGCTTTACTTGTTTTTAATGACCAAACTGACGCCGGAATTTTTTGAATTTATCGTGCCGATGTGGCCTAAAGTTTACAAAGCTTACGACAATTCCAGAATATTTTTTGAAAATGCGTTGATGCATTTAGGCGCCCAAGTGGTGATTTTTTCTTTCATATTTTTGATTTTCTCGCGCCTGAAATTTTCGCCAAATGACAAGATCTTAGTTTTATTATTTGGTGCGGCATCAACCCTGATAATCCTAGAAAACATTGGCACTATCGACCAGTTGGCAGTGTTTTATTCTGTCGCTACTGTATGTTTTTTGAAGTTGACTTACGACTTAATCTTGTCGGGCAAATTTTCTTTCAACGAAAATAAATTCATCATTTTGGTGCTGCTTATCTGGCCGGCTTTCGACATGGAAATTCTGCCAATATCGCTCTTCAGCCTGTCGGGATTTGTCAATGTCTGGTGGCTAGTGGTACTGGTTTATCCGTTTTTATTTTGTCGAAAAATAAAATTAGAACGTCCGCAAGAATGGCCGATTTTTAAAGCTCAAGAATTGAAGTTGGTAAAAATTATTGCGCTGATTTCCATTTATTTAGTGCTGCTATTTACCACGGGCATGAGCTTGAAATACCTTGGTGCGTGGGGCTTCATCGTCACTAATCTTGCGTCATTATTTTTGGTTTTATTTTTCTTCGAAAAAATTTACGGCAGATTTTTTGAGAAATTTTCACCATTCTTTGTCTTCACCGTCACAACTTCTATTTCTTGTCTTCTTTACGCCTACATCGCGCCGCTTAGCAATTTGATGCCAACAAAAATTTACGACACTTTTCCAAATAAATTGAGCGACGGCATTGCCCATTATTCCAAAATTTACGCTCCCAAAAAAGAAGACGGATTTTTGGTTTTGTCGGACTTCATCGGCCATCAATTCCCCGTCATGAATTATTTGGAGAAAGAAAATTATCACAAATATCACATCGTTGCAGCCATGGCTGAGCGCGGTCTGTTAGGGAACTCAACGGCATTTCCGCAAACAACAGACAAAGATGCAATTTTTACTTTTTCCTACATTTTTGAAGATCTGAAGAGGCAAATCAGAAATAAAAATGTTAAGATTTTATTCGTGAATAGTGGTCAGAAAGTGACCGACAGAAAGGATCGCTGCCTGATCGGTTTTCTGGAATATTATTTTTGGGATCCGGAATTTAAAAAAATATTTTTGCAAAATTTCCGTTACGAGAATCACATTTTAACCAGTCGTGAAGTCGCTAAACCAGCGCCACGCATCAGGTCAGGCGATAAAGAGAAGTCTGATATTTTTAACCAAATGAAGCCGTCAAAGGAAGTGATCCGTTACAATTTTGAAGTTTACGTAAGAAAGCAAAATGACTAATTTTTTCAAAAATAAATTTTTTTTGGCGCTCAGCGCTGGCGCATTTTGCAATCTGGCTTTTGCGCCGTTGCACTTTTTTTTCGCGGTGCCAATTTCGGTGTCGGTTTTTTATTTATTGCTGGAAAGTCAACTGGCATCAGCCTCCAGCAATAATAAGAAAACTATTTTCTGGTTGGGGTTCTGTTACGGTTTTGGTTATTTTTTCGCTGGAGTTTACTGGATTGCCATTTCGCTTTTGGTCGATGCTGAAAAATTCGCCTGGCTGATTCCCTTCTCGCTCACTCTGATTCCTGCAGTTCTGGCGCTTTATTTTGCGCTGCTCGCCACACTTTACAATTTTCTGATTAATAAATTTTTTCTCACAAAAAATTACGAAAAGTTTTTTATTTTCGCAATTTGCTGGCTGATTTCGGAAGTGCTACGCGCCTTTTTATTCACCGGATTCCCGTGGAATTTACTTGGCTACGTTTGGGTTTTTAATGACGCTTTCATCCAAGCGGCCAGCGTTTTTGGCGTTTTTGGATTAAGTTTTTTTGCGGTGCTGGTTTCTTTGTTGCCGGCTTTATTTTTTAACTCTGGCTCCTTCACCATCAGCCTTCCAAGAGGAGACAAAATTTTAGCCACCGCGTTAATTTCTGCTGTATTAGCCAGCTTTATTTTTGGCCATTTGCGCATCGATGAGGACAAAATAATCCGCGACGAAAATCGTAAACTGCGACTGGTCCAAGGCAATATCCGCCAAGATTTAAAATGGGACAAAGAGCAAAAATATCGCAACTTCTTAAAACATATTGAGCTTACAAACTCTAAGGATTTGACCGGTGTAGAGGCGGTGATCTGGTCCGAAACTTCAGTGCCTTACGTGATTGATTCTAATTCTGAGTTACTAGACAAGATGAAGCTTGCAGTACCCCAAGGGGGTATTCTGGTAACTGGCG
>CANDYP010000061.1 GCA_947425005.1 Rickettsiales bacterium
CCGCTACATCTTCAAAGCTCTTTTTACCGCGACAGCGAAATTGAAATGGCGTTCCGGCTTTCTTTAATTCCGGATTCAGCCATTGAACACGTGGTGAAAAAGTGGTACCTCTGCAAAGAATTTCCCAATGTTTTTCCTCTGCCGGAAAAATTTAAAGACGATCCAAGATATGCGACAACAGGAGGTGTCGTGCAAATTTTTAAAGAAAGGCGCGATGTTTTAATTGAATCAATTCCGTCAGAAATTGTTGCCGAATGGTGTGAGAAAAATAAAGCTCAAGCCTTGGCGGCGGCGCAAGAAGTTGAGTTGGCGATTTTAAAAAAGACCACCAATCCCAACCCTAATTTTGATATTGGTGCGATTGAAATTTCTGAACCTGATTCATCCGTAACAACAGGAAGTGCCGCAAGCAGCTCAGCTCATCCTGCGGAAAAAATAGCTCATCAAATTAAACGGCACGAAGCCGGAATTGCGAATGGTGAAAATGCACTCAAAGTGCGCGCTGAAATTGAGGAGCTTCGCGCGGAAATGGAAGAAACTACGCGCCCAAAAACAAAACAAATTCTTCAAGAAAAAATTGAATTAATGACTAGCGGTCTAGAGCAAGAGCAAACACGAGACATGTTGGACTTCATCAATGCCAACATCCAAAAGTGGAAATCTGACCTCGGATTAGATTCCAAGCCAAATTGCAGCTTGTTTAATTTGAATCGCATGAAAGAGATTTATCGCGTTGAACGTGGCATCAGCAATCCTTACGTAAGTGCGGACAGAGCCATGACCCGAGAAGAAATGGAACAAATTCACGCCACGAATCTCTTCGCTTACCGGAGTTTTATGGAAATTATCGCCGAACTTTCTCCGCCCGCACTAACCACAACACCATCGACAAACGTCTCTCATTCAACAATTAGCTCAGCAACTCAAACCGCCATTCACTCAACATTATGACCGACCAAATCAGAAAACATGTAATCGCAGTTTTAGTCGACAACGAATTCGGCGCTTTGGCGCGCATTGTCGAGCTCTTCTCGGCGCGCGGTTACAACATCGAATCGCTTAACGTAGCACCGACAAGTTTGGATAAAAAACTTTCCCGCATCACGATCACAACCTACGGCACCGGCAAAACAATTGATCTGATTTGCAAATTACTGAAACGCATCGTGCCGGTTCACAACGCTGCGGAACTTACTCGCGAAGATGGCTACGTCGAACGCGAACTAGCGTTAGTGCAAATCATTGCCAACGAACAAAAACGCGAAGAGGCCATCAAAACAATCGACAAATACCGCACCAGCATCGTTGACGTCGCTGGCGATTCGATCGTTTTTGAAGTGATCGGCAATTCCGAAATGATCGACGAAGTGTTAAATAAACTGACCAATTACGGACTAGCCTCAGTGTCCCGCACCGGCATCGCTGCTGGCTTCAAAGGCGAAAAGAAATTGGCGGAGGTTTAGAGTTTGCAAAATTAATTTTGCCTAAATAATTTGCCCCCGCTTCACTTTTTAACATCACTTAATCACCAAAATAATCACATCACACATGGCCACTGCAACTATGACTTTCTTCACTGTAGACACGTTACAATTTTCTAAAAGACTTCAAAAAGCCGGTCTTGAGAAAAAAATTTCCGAGGAGCTTGCCGAAGCAATCAAAGATACACAAACTCAATCAATTGAAGGTCTCGCAACCAAGCATGATGTCGCGCTTCTTAAAAAAGATATCCAAGCTCTTGACCAAAAATTCGGATCTAGGTTTGAATTAATTGACCAAAAATTTGAATCGCTAGAAAACAGACTAACCATCAAAATATTCTTCATGCTCACCGCCGCGGTGGGAATCATCACCTGGCTCGACAAGGTGGTGAAGTAATTCTGACTTGGGACTAAACACAAATAACCTAGCGCCACTCTTCTAAACTTTTTTACCATCCAGAGACCGGGATTTAAATTTGTAAATCAAAACTCGGGAAATACCTTGGACAAGCTTCACTTACAACATCACTTAATCACCAAAATAATCACATCACACATGGCCACTGCAACTATGACTTTCTTCACTGTAGACACGTTACAACTTTCTAAAAGATTACAAAAAGCCGGACTGCAACAAACAATTGCCGACGAATTTGCTGAGGCGATTAAAGATACGCAGAACCAGTCGATTGATGGTCTCGCAACTAAAGAGAGTTTTACTGAACTTCGAAATGAAGTTGCTCTTCTGAAGAAGGATATTGAACTCTCAAAAAATGAGATCTTGCTTAAAATGTTCCTCATGCTCACCGCCGCGGTGGGAATCATCACCTGGCTCGACAAGGTGGTGAAGTAATTCTTGACTTCATTCAAGTGCAAAATACCTTGCGCCGCTCGTTTTTAACTCCCCCCAAAAAAAGAAAGAAATACAGGTAATTTATGGCTGGAAAACCAAAATCTTCGAAATCAAAAAGAAGCTCAATTTTATTTAAATTGGTTAGCACTGCAGGCACCGGATTCTTTTATCTGGCGCGTCGCAACCCAAAACAAAAACAAGAAAAAATGTTGTTTACAAAATACGATCCAGTCGTTCGTAAGCACGTAGAATTCAAAGAGCAGAAGCTTTCAAGCTAAGCTCTTCAAGACAAGGCGGACTCGCTAAGAGATCCGCCTTTTTTATTGCCAATTCACCCTCCCCTTGAGGGAGGGTCGAACTACGTAAGTAGTTCGGGGAGGGGTCCAGTTTACATTCAGACTGGACCCCTCCCCGGATCGCTGCACTCCCCGACCCTCACTCGAGGAAGGGTGATTAACCCGAGAACTAAAATTACTCAGCCATGAATTCCCTCACTCCCCTAACCTCACAAATAATTGAAGTCGTCGAAAAAGCTGCAATCGCTTGTTACGACTGGATTGGCAAAGGTGACAACATGGCCGCCGATCAAGCAGCCGTCACTTCCATGCGCGAAAATTTAAACTTGATGAACATCAAAGGAACCATCGTGATTGGCGAAGGCGAGCGCGATGAAGCGCCGATGTTGTACATCGGCGAAGAGGTTGGGCAGGGGAAAAATGCTGGCGGCATTGAAGTTGACATCGCGCTTGATCCTTTAGAAGGCACCACCATTTGCGCTAATGCTGGCGAGTCTTCTTTGGCCGTCATCGCCTTCGCCAAAAAAGGCGGATTTTTGCACGCTCCTGACGTTTACATGGAAAAAATTGCAGTCGGAGCTGGCTTGCCTGAAGGCATCATCGATCTCGACAACTCTCCCCAAACAAATTTAGCCAACATTGCGCGCGCCAAAAAATGCGCCATTTCGGATTTAACCGTGATGATTCTTGAGCGCTCACGCCACGAAGAATTAATCGCCAAAGTACGTGAGGCCGGTGCCCGCATCCGACTTATAGGCGACGGCGACGTTGCCGGCGTAATTGCCTGCACCAGCCAAAGTGCTCGCATTGATGCCTACATGGGAACTGGCGGTGCCCCGGAAGGCGTACTGGCGGCGGCTGGACTTCGCGTAATCGGCGGACAAATGATGGGTCGCTTGATTTTCGGCGACAATCAAAAACAAATTGAACGCGCCCAAAAAATGGGAATTTCCGACTTAAACAAAAAATACACCACCGAAGAAATGGCCCGCGGCGACGTAATCTTCGCCTGTGCCGGCGTCACCGATGGCTACATGCTTTCTGGCATCAAAAAATCTGCCGGAAAAATTTTCGTCAATTCTTTAATCATGGATTCCGCTGCGAAAAAAGTGATTACAACCACTTCTGAATATCTTTAGACCAGCCCCTCACAAGGCACCGCCGGCTGTCGTAGAATCAAACAGCCCACCTTCTTCTTTCTCGTAAACTTCTAAAATACCAATCCATGTCCAACGTCAAAGTCATCGCGCAATACATCAAAGACCTGTCCTTCGAATGCCCAAATGCGCCGCAAGTTTTTCTCAACCAGCAAGAAAAACCAAATATCGCCCTCTCCATTGACATCAACGCCACCAAGATCGGAGACGAGCTTTTCGAAATTATTTTAAAAATTTCGGCCGACGCTTCCGCCAACAATCAAAGAGCTTTTTTGTGCGAAATTTCTTACGGCGCAGTTTTTTCAGTTAAAAATGTTGAAGGCGAAATGTTGGAACAAATCCTTTTAATTTATTGTCCGAACTTAATTTTCCCTTTCCTTCGCAGAATTATTGCCAACCTTACAACTGACGGCGGATTCCCAGCTTTAATGCTTGATCCAATTGACTTCGCCGATCTTTTTAACCGAAGAAAATTAGCCAGCGAATCCACTCCGATCAACGACACTAAGAATTAGGCCAGTTCTTAGAGACCGCGAACTCCAAACAATATCCCAACATGAAAAAGTTTTTTCTGAGCTTTGCGATTGCCACCATTTTCTCTTTGTCAATCAACACCCCTGCCAACGCCGCAGATACTTACCAACTTGATCCCAACCACACCAACATCACCTGGTCAGCCAACCATTTCGGCTTCTCCAGCCCCTCAGGAAAATTTAGCACTTCTTCCGGCACAATAATTCTCGACGAAGAAAATCCCCAAAACAGCTCACTCACAGTTACAATCAGAACCAACTCCCTTCAAACCGGCAACGGCCAGTTCGACAACTCTTTGAAAGGCGAAAATTTTCTTAACAGCCTCAAATTTCCAGACGCTACCTTCGTCAGTAAAGATATTTTGGTGCAGGGCAAGAGAGCTAGAATCACTGGCGATTTCACATTTCTTGGTGCGACCAAATCACTTACTCTCGACGCCAAATTAAATAAAATCGGCATTAATCCGCTAACGCAAAAAAAGACCGCCGGCTTTAGCGCAACTGCCAACATCAAGCGCTCTGACTTTGGAATGAATTTTGGCATCCCAGGAATTTCCGACACGGTAAGACTTGCAATTGAAGCTGAAGCAATTTTGGACAAACCCTCTGCTGGCAAAGCTCCATCAGCCGACCAGGCAACAAATATTAACGCTGACAAGCCTTGGGTCATCTCTGCGCCAAGCAGTAAAATTGAATTTGTCGCAACTCAAGGAGCTGCGAACATCACGGGATCTTTCGCAAAATTTGACGGACAAATCGTCTTCGATCCCGCCAAGCTTGATACCAGCAAAGTGCTCATCAATATCGACATGTCGTCAGTAGCAATTTCGATTTCCGACGCGCTTATAACCATGCAAGGCCCTGAATGGTTTGCTTTAGCGCAATTTCCCAAAGCAACTTTCGCGGCCAATAAATTTAAAAAACTTGACGGCAACGATTACATCGCCTCAGGCAAATTGACTGTCAAAGGTAAGGCCGTTCCTACGGAACTTTATTTTTCTTTAGACACTTACAGCAACACCAATGCCGTAGTAACCGGCTACGCCATCCTAAAGCGCAGTGACTTCAACATCGGCAGCAAAGACATAAAAAAAGCCAACGGCATCAACGACGGAGTAAAAGTTCAATTCACAATCACGACTTACAAAAGATAATTTTTCCAGAATCCGTATCGTCTTGAGACAGCGCCATTGTTGGTCTAGACCCAAACAGCCTGAAGGTGCCGAACTTTTCCTTCGTCTTTTTAGGAAAAATCGCGACGGAAAATTTAAGTTGTACCAAATGGCGCAGTGTCATTCTCCGAGCGAATTTTTACAAAAAATACGAAGGAAAAGTTCGGCATCTTCAGGCCGCTTGGGTCTAGAAATCCGCAATGAGACTGTCGCAAACCCAACTTCCCAAAAAATCCAACTCAAAAAAAATTAGCTCAAGTTTTTTGCTTTGATTTTTTTTGGAATTTGTAGGGGTTTTTGTGTTTTGATTTGTGGTTTTTTGGTGATTTTTATTGATTTTCTGTGGTTTGAACGTGGCTATTGAACTCTTTGGCTAGCTCAGGAACTCGTTCACCATTTTCTGAAACACGAGCAACGATTTCTTTTTTTTGAACTTCACTAAGCGCTGGATGACCCTTTGGCATAATTTCTCCTAAAATTGATGGTTAAAAATTATCCAACTGAAACAAAAACTTCAGCCGCCAATTAATTTTTTGGTCAACGCTATATCTTGCTTGGTTGCCTATCAATTCAAAACCAACAAACCAAAAATAAAAAACACCCAAGATTGCAGCGATAAAACCTCAAACTTTTTTACAGAAAAATTGTTAGGGTTTGGGGTTTAGCTTATCCCGAATTGGCGTTTTTAAGACAAATTTTTTCTGATTTTCTTATTTGGGTTTTCTTGCTTTATTTATTGCGATTTAGTCCTTATGTACTGGCATTAGATCGGCTCTACTTCAGCTCTTAGAGGCCTGATAATTTCTTAAAATTACTCTTCGAAACTCAGACGAAATTGAGAGGTGGATTAAGAAAATCACTTTTAAGAAAAACTCTAATCCATAACAAAAACATTATTTGAGACATGCCAAGTGAAGCAAAAATTATTTCAGTGTTAAAACAAACTCTTCTCAGGCCTCAGCTTGTTATTGGTAGGATTGATTTAACTCAGGTTGAAGGCCAGTCTCCTCAAGTGGAATCTAGCGGCAATATTGATTTTAAAGATGATGGTAAAGCAATGGCAGAAAATACAATTTCTGGAATTGGCAGTATAACCAAACAATTTACAGCTGCCACGTTGATAAAACTTTGGGATGAAGATTTAACAAAAAGCAAAACTTCTGGCGCAGAAGTTTCAGAAATTTTTCCTGAAGGAATAGATACAAAATTTGCCAATTTTATGCCGGCTTTGCGTGAAAGATTTCCGCAGTCATCAGAACAATTTGATAGAATTGAGAGTGATCAGTCTTATTCAAAAGTAACTTTGCGTGATTTGTTAAATCACACCCATGGTCTTGGTGGCAGAAACGACAACGAATCTTATAACCTTCTTAGAGCAACAGTAGAAAGACCTTTAGAACTTCATGAAATAATTAATATTACCGAAAAAAAAGAACGTGATGAGACGGGGAAGATTGTGGATCAATATGGCAAACATGAATATAGTAATTTTGGTTTTGATATGGCAGCGATGATTATTGAGTCTATCGCGCAACAACCTTTTGATGAAGTTGTGAAAGAAAAGGTTTTAAGACCACATGGTTTGCATTCTACTCATCCACAAATTGATCATGTCGGGCTTTACTCTTCTAATCCAAATGTAGCTCGCGGTTATATTCTTGATCATAATGGGTTTAGATCTGAAAAAGATGCGATTAGTCCTGAAGATTTTTCCGAGTTAAATTTTAACACCAAATCTAACACTCGCGCTGCTGGTGGTTTTAAATCTACAGTTGGAGATTTGGCAAAATTTGCCCGTCTTTACATGAACGCTGAAATGTTTGATAATAAAGAAGTTAAAGAAACGGTTAAAGATTATGGCCGTGGTGCAGAAGTTGCAAAAGGACACCCTGATAAATATCATTTAGCAATTCAAAGCGGGCTGATTGGCGGCGCCGTAGGACATACTGGTTCTGACCTTGATTTTTATTCCAACTTAAGATTTTACCCAGAAACACATGAGGTTAAAGCTGAGTTGTTAGTGGTAGAAAATATAACCAAATATGCTGCTAATAAAATTTTTGCCAAAACACATCCAGAACAAAAAGGAATTATTGATGATTTTGTTCAGGTAAAATTTCGTAAGGAGTTTAAAGAAAATAATTTTCCTGAAGAGCGCAGCGAGCAACTCAACGAATTAGCAAAAAGTTTTCTAAATAAACCTGAGAACCAATCTGAAAGAAAAAATTTTGAAGAATATTGTGCTATAATTGAGCGGATAGAAGCGATTCCTCGTCAAGAGCTCATTGCAAATAGAGAAGCGATCATTGCAAATTCCATTGCGGAGTCGGAAAAAGAAACTGATGGAAGATTCGCCAAAAGATTTTCTGGCGATAAAAAGGCAAAAGAATCCGAAGATATTGGCAGGGATTCTCAAAAATCTTGGGTTGAAAGAATTCCAGATAAAGCGAGAGCAAAAGATGATTCTGAAATCATAAGATGAATTTCTGAATTAAAAATGAGGTGTAAACC
>CANDYP010000062.1 GCA_947425005.1 Rickettsiales bacterium
AAGCTTCCCTGGTTTCGACTCCACTCAACCGACGGGTTGTTGAGGGGGTAGAGATTATTACGCTAGCGCCGTTTTGGATGGCGCTTTCGATGAATTCAGAGCCGTCTTTTGATTTGCCTGGAAGGGCGGAGAAGATTGAACCTGGCTTTACTAAGCGGGAGTCGAGAGCAATGTCTTCGATCTCGATTGCATCAAGAGAGACGTTGTTTTGCACCACTTTGTAATCAGTTTTAACTTGAGAAAGAATTTGTGAAAGCTTCACGAGAAGTTGGTAATCAATTGATTAAATCTCTGCGCTGCCGCTGCTGGATTGACGTCGCGCGTGATTGGTCTTCCGACAACTAGATGTGAAGAGCCGTTAGTTAGTGCAGTTTTTACATCCGCGACGCGTTTTTGGTCGTCGCTTACCAGCGCTTCCAGCCTGATCCCAGGACTGACGATTAAAAAATCTTGGCCGAATTTTTGACGTAAATTCGGCGCCTCGAGCGCTGAAGCAACAATGCCATCAAGGCCTGAATCTAGCGCCATCTCAGTCTTTTTTAAAACCAAATCTTCGAGCGAAATAGCAGGATCAAAACCCATTTCGTTTAAATCTTTTTTGTCGAGATTGGTTAGGACTGTCACGCCGACGATCTGCATTTTACCCTTATTGGCTGCGGCTTCCGCCATGATTTGACGACTGGCAGTGTGAATGGTCAGCAGGTCAATTTCATATTGCGCTAGATTTTTTACGGCGCGCGCCACCGTTTCAGAAATGTCGTAAAGTTTGAGATCGGCGAAAACTTTTTTGCCCTTGCTTTTCAGCCATTTGACTAGCTCGAAGTAAGAGCCGCTCATCATTAATTCTAAGCCAATTTTGTAGAAAATTGCCGCGTCGCCGATTTCGTTAACCAGCTTTTTTGCCGACTCAAAATCAGGAACATCCAGCGCGATGATTAGGTGGTCACTGTGTTGAGGCATCGCAGAAATTAATTTGGGGATTTTTTATTGCCGATAAAAGATTTTTCTTCGCCGGTTAAAAGGCGGAGAATATTTTCTTTGTGTCTGATTAAAATTAGGATCGACAAGAACCAGCAGAGTACGATTTGCGAGGTTGGGGCATCAAATTTGCTCGACAAAACAATCGAAGAAAAAATTGCGATTAACGAAGAAACGGAAGAGACGCGAAATAAACAAAAAGACATGATCCAGAAAGCTACGGCCAAAAATCCTACGCCGAAATCAAGTGCGAATAAAACTGCAACCGCTGTGGCTACGCCCTTGCCACCCTTGAATCGCAAGTAGATTGGAAAAATATGTCCGACTACTGCGACGGCGGAAACTAATACTAAAAATGTGTGTAAATCTTCGATTTCGGAAAAACTAAATCGGGCAATGATCACCATAATCGCACCTTTCAAACCATCTAAGATCAAGGTGGCGAGTCCTAACTTTTTTCCTAAAACTCTAGCGACATTGGTGGCGCCAATATTTTTGGAACCCGCTTCACGAATATCTGTTTTGGTAAAAACTTTTGCCAAAACCAGGCCAAACGGAATTGCGGAAATCGCGTAAGTGACAAGCAGGAACGCGAATTGACTGAAAGATATCATGTAGGATTTTTGTCTTTGTTTTTGCGGAAGGCATCTAGAGAAATGACTTTCGCTGACAAATCAATTACTTCGCCCTTCTTTTCTGCACCCTCGGCTTTATTGGCCAAATTTGACTCGCCGTAATCGCCATTTTCGAAACCTTCGAGGTCCTCGTAACTGACACTGAATTTCAAACCAAAATTCATTGAAGGGTCGGCGAAAGAAGTGACGGCCTGGTAGGGGATCGTCATCTTTTCATTCTTGCCCCCAAAACTTAGGGAAATTTTAAAATTATCTTGCTCTACCACTAAACTTTTGTACTGAAATTGGATCGCGATCGTCATCTCTTCCGGATATTTTTCGATCAGGTGTTTTGGCACGGACACGCCAGGAAAGCGGGTTAAGAATGTCACGATGAAATAGTGCTTACCCGGTAAACCAGTTTTTTCAATTTTTTTCAAAGTTTCGTAAATCACTGAACGCATTGAGTTTTCGATGATTTCGTCATATCCGATGAGGTCTTGCATGCTGATTTTTTTGTAATGGATGGGAGGCGAGTGAGTTGCCCGGCTTCTGTTGACAGGCGCCGGGCGGGCCCCGATAAAATCACTTATGCTAAGCAGCTAAAGCCACTGGAGCAAATTCGAAGTTATCATTAGCAAAGTTGTCGTTTGCATTTAGTTTTTTTGAACGATGCCTGGGGCTCGAAGCCTTCAGCCGGCAGTGTCTCAACCGAGTAAAATCCAATCCTTTAGCGCATGTCGAAAGCTGTTTCACCCCCTAGATCGTAAAGCAAGACGGACTTGAAAAGCCCACCTTCGCTAAAGCTACATCGCGCAGCCTTCGCTCTAACGATCTCCATCTGACAGCCATCCCTTTCGGTCTGGCCTGCCAGCCGAAGCCCGTAAGAGCGAAGGCTGGAGGTGCTGGGTACTGCCCCCAGGTCCAAGACGTTTATTGCGAGAAGAGTTTATCACCATAGCCTCGTAGCCTTGCAGCTAGAGGCACGGAACAAGTTAATTATGAAAAATTTTTTGACAAGGAATTAGGAGAATTTTCTGTAACTCAAAAACCCCCTACCTCCCTTGTACTCACGCAAAAATTAAAAATAATTTTGTGAGTACAAGGGGGTGGAGGGGTTTTTGAGTTACGGAAAATTCTTTAGAAATTAAAATTTCCTCATCCTAAACTGCGCCGAAATTTCTCGAAAAAAATCCCAAAAAATTTAGCAAATGCTCAACACTTCCAACCCATCTTCCTGCGAGTCAAATCCAACCAATCGCAAAAAAGTTGTAATTCTTGGATCGGGCCCAAACCGCATTGGGCAAGGCATTGAGTTCGATTACACCTGCGTTCACGCCGCTTTCGCTTTCAAAGAAAATGGCATCGAGGCCATCATGGTTAACTGCAATCCCGAAACAGTTTCAACCGACTACGACACCTCCGACCGCCTTTATTTTGAACCGCTCACCGCCGAAGACACCATCGAGCTCATCAAAAAAGAAATGAGCAACGGCGAATTTTTGGGCGTTAACGTACAGTTCGGCGGCCAGACGCCTCTAGGCCTCGCCAAATTCTTGCAAGACGAAGGCATCCCCATCATCGGCACCTCTCCCGACATGATCGACCTCGCCGAAGATCGCGATCGCTTCAAAAAACTTTTACAAAAACTCGATCTAAATCAGCCCCAAAATTACATCGCTTACTCAACCAAACAGGTGATTGATCACGTCAGCGAAATCGGCTTTCCTTTTGTGGTGCGCCCGTCTTACGTCCTTGGTGGACGCGGCATGGCGATTGTTTACGACGACGCTTATTTAATGAAATATCTCGTCGAATATGCCGACGTTTTTGAAACCGGCCCGTTGCTTTTGGATAAATTTTTAACCGACGCGATCGAGATTGACGTCGATGCTTTGTGCGACGGCGAAAATGTTTTTGTAGCCGGCATCATGCAACACATCGAAGAGGCCGGCATTCACTCCGGCGACTCTGCTTGCTCCATCCCGCCTTATTCTTTGTCTCCCAAAATTATTGAAGAAGTAAAAATCGCCACCACCAAATTGGCCTTGGCGCTGAACGTAAAAGGCTTAATGAACGTGCAATTCGCCGTGCAAAATGAAAAACTTTTCGTTTTGGAAGTAAACCCGCGCGCCTCACGCACAGTGCCTTTCGTGGCCAAAGCCACCGGAATTCCTGTCGCAAAAATCGCCTCACTTTTGATGGTCGGCAAAAAACTTTCCGAATTCAAATTGCAGGAAAAAAAGTTTAATTATTTTTCTGTCAAAGAAGTGGTTTTCCCTTTCGCGCGCTTCACCAATACCGACACGATTTTAGGTCCAGAAATGAAATCGACCGGTGAAGTGATGGGCATTGACGTCACCTTCCCTCTTGCATTCGCCAAAGCGCAAGTTGCCGCCGGCGTAAAACTGCCAACTTCCGGCCTCGCCTTCATTTCCGTGAAAGATTCCGACAAAAAATATTTACCGGAATTGTGTCGCAAACTAATCACGATCGGTCTGAAAATCGTTGCCACTCGTGGCACGGCGAAGTTCTTGGCTGAAAATAATATTGCCGTCACAATCGTAAATAAAATCACCGAAGACAAACCGCACGTGGTCGACATGATTGAAAATAAAGAGATCACGCTGGTCATTAACACCACGGAAGGGGCGCAGGCCACGAAGGACAGCTTCTCAATTCGTCGCACTGCATTGATGAAGGGCACAACTTACACGACTACAATGTCTGGCGCGCGGGCTTTGGTAGACGCGCTTGAAGCTTACAAAGCATTGGACTGTCAGTTTGAAGTTCGAGCACTGCAAGATTTAAATTAATGTCATTTTTAAAGCAGGAGCTCACTCACGCCCTGCTTCACATCAAGGTTACACCTAATTCTGCGAAGACAAAAATCTCCGGAAAATTCACCGACGAAAAAAATCAAGAATACTTGAAAGTCAACCTGGCTGCGGTTCCAGAGGATGGCAAAGCTAATGAAGAGCTGGTAAAATTTCTGTCGAAACTTCTGAAAATTCCCAAATCAAAAATTGAAATTATTCGCGGAGATATTTCGCGGATGAAAGTGCTGAAGGTGACTGCGGAAGGAGTTGACGAAAATTTATTTGCGTGAGCATGGACCCCGGAACAAGTCCGGGGTGACACCGAGAGTGCGGAGGAGTACTGAGGCGCGAATTCCCTCCGTACTTCGGTTTGTCACCCCGGACTTGTTCCGGGGTCCATGGTTCCAGCCGCAACCTCAACTAAATCTCAATCGTCACGCAGACTGGACAGTGATCCGAAGCCTTCTCTTGATCTCTCACGCCACGATCCTCAATCACCGCATCCACAATTTTATCCGCCGCTTGTGGCGACGCCAAAAGGTAATCAATGCGCAAGCCTTTATTGTGCTGCCACGAGCCGCCACGGTAATCCCACCAACTAAATGCTTGATTCTGCGGACTTACCGCTCGGTAAGAATCAACAATTCCTAAATTTAAAATCGCGCGAAATTTTTGGCGTTCGAGATCGTGAAAACAAACCGTGTTGCGCAAACTTTTTGGATCAAAAACATCAATTTCTTCGACAGCAACATTGTAATCGCCACCAAAAATTTGCATCTCGTCAAACTCGGCAAGCTTAGAAAAATGGGCCCTTAGGCGTTCGAAAAATTTTAATTTGTAAATAAATTTTTGGCTGGTTTCGAGAGTCTCATTTGGCATTAAATCACCGCCACCGTTCGGCACGTAGATTGATGCAACACGAATTGCTTTGCCGGAAACCGAGATCACTCCTTCAATGTAGCGCGCCTGCTCATCCAACTCTCCATTGAGTGTTGGCAGCTCTTTCACCACATCTTCAATTTTAAATTTAGAAAGAATCGCCACGCCATTGTAACTCTTCTGCCCCGACGCCACAGCATTGTAACCCGCGTCAAACAAGGCTTCGAAAGGAAAATCTTGCTCGAGACATTTTAATTCCTGCAGCAAAACTACGTCGGGATTTGAGCTCTTCAGCCACTCCAAAAGCCTTGGCAATCGTGCTTTAACAGAGTTGACATTGAAGCTAGCGATTTTGATTTGAGGCATGTCGGAGAGGAGTTTTGCGCAGTTACAAATTTTTCATAAAATGAAGCCCGCGGATGTAGAAATTTTCTTTAAAGTAGAGCGAGTGGGATTTTTTATTTTCGGTGAAAGAGTCTAAAATAATTTTTTTGCAGCTTAGTTTTTTGCCGATTTTTTCAATTTCGCGGAGGATTTTTTTGCCAATCCCCGCCCCTCTTTTTTCTTCGTCAACAATAAAACTGGAAAGCTGGATGTAGCGGCCGCAGTAAAGCATGCGTAAGACCCAATAGCCACACACGCCGACAATTTTGTCGCCTTCAAACGCGCCGATCATTTTAAAACCATTCATCTCGATCATCTCGGAAATCTGGGCGCTGAAATTTTCCAAACTCATCTCTTGATATCTTTGCTTCACGACTGCGTAGGACTGAAGCATTTCTTCTTTTGTGTTTAATTCTTTAATGACGATTTGATCAGTGATTTTTGCCATCAGAGTTTAGATGTTTTTTAATTGAGATTCCAAAGCCGCGGCCCAGTAGGTAATGCTTCCCGCCCCCGTGCAAAACACGATGTCGCCTGCAGAAATTTGCGGCTTGATTAGCGCCGCCAAATCTTTGTCGCCGTTTAATTTAATCACGTTTTTGTGACCCTGCTTTTCAATTCCAGCGATTAAATCATCTTGGCTGGCACCCACAATTGGCGCCTGTCCCGCCGAATAAACATCGGCAACAATCACACAATCAGCGTCAGAAAACGCACCACAAAATTCATTAAATAAATCGTGCACTCGAGAATATTTGTGCGGCTGAAAAACGCAGATGACTTTATGCCTTCCGGCTAGATGGCGCGCGCCTTTAAGCGTGGTTGAAATTTCAGTTGGATGATGTCCGTAATCGTCAATGATTGCGACATTCTCGTACTCACCAACTTTGGTAAAACGACGTCTCACGCCGTTAAAAGCAGCAAGCGCTTTTTTGATCACATCGTCACTAAACCCTAAAAATGCACCGATAGCAATCGCCACTAAAGCATTGCTGGCATTGTGTTCGCCGTAGACTGGCATTACGATATTTTTAATCTCGCGACCTGATTTAAAAACCGCGTCGAAGGTCAGACCCTTCACATCCATTGTAATATTTTTTGCCATTAAATCGGCAGATTTTGTCACGGAATAGGTAACTAAATTTTGCTTCTGCTCTTTTAGTTTGTTGTAAATCTTTTCAACCTCTGGACTGTCAATGCAAAGCACGCAGATACCCTGCCCCGGTATTTGCGAAATGTATTTTTCAAAACAATCTTTTTGTTTTTCGAAGCTGCCGGCGTAGCCAGAGAACTCCAGATGCTCCGGCTCGATGTTGGTCACAGCGCCGATGAAGCTAGGCAGGTCAACGAAGCTGGCATCCGACTCATCCGATTCCGCCACCAAATATTCGCCTTTGCCAATTTTAGAATTACTGCCGAAATAGTGAATGACGCCGCCATTTACAATGGTTGGATCCAATCCGCCGATTTCCAACATCAAAGACACCATGCCCGTGGTGCTAGTCTTGCCGTGGGTTCCGGCGATTGTAATGCCTTTGTACTCACGCATGATCATCGCCAAAAGATTGGCGCGCGTAATGACCGGAATATTTCTTTTTTGAGCTTCAACGATTTCCGGATTTTCAGTTTTAATGATTGAAGTTTGTACAATTAGCGAAACGTCGGCCGAAATATTTTCTGCCTTGTGGCCGACGAAATAAGTTGCACCTTTGGCTCGCAGCTTTTCAGTGAGATAATTTTCTGACAAATCCGAGCCCTGAACCGGAATTTTTAATTCGCGCAAAATGAATGCCAGAGCGCTCATGCCAATGCCACCAAGTCCAATAAAATGGACTTTGCTTTGCGCTTTTAGGTCTTGAAAATTCATTGAAATTTGATTTTGAGATGAGGAGGCAGAGACAGCGCCTGCAATAGTTCCGGCAGGGCGTCGCGAACGTAAAAGCAAAAGTTTATTTGTAAAATTAAAATCTCGAAAAAATGAATAAAAAAAAGATCGATCAGATTTTTACAATTTGGCAGCAAGAAAATCCGCACCCCAAAACTGAGCTAATTTTTACAAATAATTACACGCTTTTAGTTGCCGTAGTTTTGTCGGCACAAAGCACGGATGTCGGCGTCAATAAAGCCACAAAAGCGCTTTTCAAAATTGCTGACACGCCGGAAAAAATGTTGAAATTGGGCGAAGAAAATCTGAAGAAATACATCAATACGAT
>CANDYP010000063.1 GCA_947425005.1 Rickettsiales bacterium
TGTATTCGCTGGTGCTTCACTTGGCACGGTAGCTTCTGTGACAGCTTGTGTCTGTTCTGTGGCCTGCCCTTCGAAGCCCGCAGGGCGAAGTAGGGCTCTCTAAGCAATACTCAATCTATCTCCCCCATGAAACTCCTAGTCCTAAAAGAAATTTGCCCCAGCGAAAATCGTGTAGCACTTACGCCGGATTTAGTCGCAAAGTATCAAAAACTTGGAGCTGAAATTTTTATTGAATCCAAGGCTGGAGAAAAATCGGGAATCTCAGATGCAACTTACGAAAAATCCGGCGCTAAAATCATCGTCGACATTAATCAAATTTTACCCGAAATCGACGTCGTAATTTCTGTGCAAAGAACCGAAATCGATCTCGCAAAAATCAAACCAAATTTGGTTTTTATCGCTCTTCTTAATCCCGCTTTCCAAAAAGAAAAAATCGCTGCGCTCTCGCAAGCAAAAGTCTCTGCCTTTGCACTTGAATTGATGCCGCGCATCACTCGCGCTCAAAGCATGGATGTACTTTCTTCGCAAAGCAACCTGGCCGGATACGTTGCCGTGATTGATGCGGTTTACAATTTACCAAAAGTGGTGCCGATGATGATGACTGCTGCCGGCACAATTTCTGCAGCGAAATTTATGATTTTGGGTGCTGGCGTTGCTGGTCTTCAAGCCATTGCCACCGCCAAAAGATTGGGCGCAATTGTTTGTGCTTTCGACGTACGCGCAGCTGCTAAAGAGCAAGTACAGAGTTTGGGTGCAAAATTTATTGAAGTGAAATCTGAAGAGGCGGTTGAAGGAGTTTACGCCAAAGAAATGACTGAAGATTACAAAAAACGCCAAGAGCAACTTTTAAAAGATACGATTCAAAACCAAGACGTGGTGATTACAACCGCCTTAATCCCCGGTAAAACTGCTCCAATCTTAATCACCGAAGAAATGGTGAAAGTAATGAAACCCGGAGCACTCATTATTGACATCGCTGCAGTCAATGGCGGCAATTGCGCCTTAACGCAAGTTGGAAAAGTTGTTGAAACAAATGGTGTAAAAATTATCGGCTACGAAAACTTCCCAAGCCGTGTTGCTTTTGATGCTAGCAGGTTATTTGCCAAAAATATTTTTAACTTTTTTGAACTGTTGGTTAACAAAGAAACCAGTTCAATTGTCATCAATCTTGAAGACGAAATCATCAAAACAATTCTGGTTAGCAACTGATGGCTCAAGAAAAAAAATACGAAAATAGTAATTACGATTCAGATTTTGGTATTGACCAAAATGTTAGAAACCGCATTCTAAATTCGTTAGAAAATGACCTCACCACGCAAGTAAAGAAGCTCTTTCTCGAGCTCCACCCCGCTGACCAAGCTGACTTTCTCTCCTCCCTTAATTTCGAACAAAGAATCAAATTAGTTGCAATTGTCGCTTCTGAAATTGATCCGGAAATTTTGACCTACCTTGATGATGCGCTGAAGGGTGAAGTGATTGAACTTTTGGGCAGTAAAAATAGTGCCAAAGCAATTGATCAGCTTGATATTGACGATGCGGTACAAGTCATCGAAACCCTAGAAAATCACGGGATCAGCGAAATTCTTCACCACGTTTCTGATGAAAAAAGAAGCGAAATCGAAGAAGCTTTATCTTACCCGGAAAATTCGATTGGTCGTTTGATGCAGCAAAATTTTATTGCTGTGAAGCAAGACTGGAGCGTCGCTCAAGCCACTTACCATTTACAAAATACCAAAAATCTTCCTGATGAATTCCACAACATCGTGATTGTCGACGATGATTTCCGTCCGAGTTCCGAAGTGAGTGTCAGCAAAATTTTGCGGAATAAAAAACAAACTGTGATGTCGGAAATAATGTCCGACAAAGAAGAGTTGAGGGTGCTTTCCGCCAACATGGACAAGGAAGAAGCGGCACGAATTTTTAGTAAATATTCTCTCGATTACGCGCCGGTTGTTGACGAAAAAGGAATTCTCGTCGGCGTAATTTACGCCAATGATGTGATCGATATTTTGCAAGAAGAAGCTGAAGAAGATATTTTGTTACTAGGCGGCGTGAACTACACCAACCTTCACGCATCATCCTTTACAACCGCTAAATCACGGGTCTCGTGGCTTGCAACCAGCCTGATCACAAATTTATTTTCCGCGGCAATCATCGCATTTTTTTCGGGAGAAATCCAAAAAGTTGTAGCTCTTGCTGCATTACTTCCGATTGTTTCTTCTTTGTCAGGAAACTCGGGAACGCAGGCGCTCACTGTCTTGGTGCGGGCCATTGCCACGAAAGAAATTGAAAATATTTCTCTAACAAAAGTTTTGTTCAAAGAAATGTTCGCCGGATTTTTAAATGGTTTAATACTTGCACTAGTTGCCGCTGCGGCCTGTTATTTCTGGCAACGCAATTTGCATTTAAGTTTAGTCTTCGCTTCAGCAATTCTTGCGGCGATTACTCTCTCAGGCTTTTTCGGAGTTTTAATTCCGCTAATTTTGTACAGATTAAAATTTGATCCGGCGATTTCTTCTGGAGTTTTTTTGACGACAATGACTGACATGTTTTCGTTTTTAACTCTGCTTGGACTCGCAACTCTAGTACTGTAAAAAATTGCAGATTATTTTTTCGATTGTTAAAACGCAGACGAATTTCTTCACAAAATTCCCCCCTCATGAAATCAACAAAAAAATCAAAGAGCCTCGATATGTCCTTGAAAATCAACGTTCCAGCCCCTGAGCTTCTGAAACCAAAAATCACAATTTTTGGTGTTGGTGGAGCTGGCGGAAATGCGATCAACAACATGATTCGCTCTAATCTGGAAGGTGTAGAATTCATCGCGGCAAATACTGATGCCCAAGCTCTGTCAAGCGCCTTGGCTCTTAATCGCATTCAGCTTGGTGTAGCAACCACCAAGGGCTTGGGAGCGGGATCTTTTCCTGATCGTGGACGCGCTGCGGCGGAAGAAAATATCGAAGAAATTGAAAGATATTTAGAAGGCAGCAACATGGTTTTCATCGCTGCTGGTATGGGTGGTGGCACTGGTACTGGAGCGGCTCCAGTCATTGCAAAACTTGCTCGCGAAAGAGATGTTTTAACAGTTGGAGTTGTTACGAAGCCCTTCCATTTTGAAGGAAAATATCGCATGGAAACTGCCGAAGCTGGCATCGAAGAATTAAAAAAATACGTCGACACTCTCATCATTATTCCCAATCAAAATCTTTTTAGAATCGCTAACGAGCACACAACTTTTGAATCAGCTTTCAAAATGGCTGATGATGTTTTACACGCCGGCGTGCGCGGTGTAACTGACCTCATCACCATGCCTGGTTTGGTGAATTTGGATTTTGCCGACATCCGCACCATCATGACCAAAATGGGCAAAGCGATGATGGGTACTGGTGAAGCTGAAGGACCAGACCGTGCTATTGCTGCTTGTGAGGCCGCTATTTCTAATCCACTTCTTGACGATATTTCAATTAAAGGCGCTAAAGGCGTTCTGGTTAACATGACTGGCGGCCCAGACATGACGCTATTTGAAGCTGACTTGGCAGTAAATACGATCAGAAGAGAAGTTGACTCCAATGCTAATATTATTTTTGGATCCGCCTTCAACGAAAACATGAAAGGCAAAATTAGAATCTCAGTTGTTGCTACCGGAATTGACATTGACGATTTCAAAAAAGATGCCGCGAAAGGCCAAGAAACTAGAGAATCCAGCCGTTTTAAAATCGATCCAATTCAACACGACACTAGAACCTCTCAAGCTAGCAGTTCGGTTTCTGGCCATAATTTTTTTGATCCAGGCTCAATCCAAAATCCAGTGGAAGAAGAGTGCGAAGAAATCGAAGAAACTGATTTAAAACCAAAACAATCTTACCTCAAAGAAGCTAATCCAAATTACGGAACTGCTGAAAATTTCGAGGATCAAGAGGCTAATGTTTCTGAAGCTAAATTTAATCAAATTAGTTTTTTTACTGAAGAGTCTGAACAAAATATTGAAGAAGAAGCGGTTGCTGCAAAGCCTACAAAACAAACCCCTCGCAAAGATAAGAAAGAAACTTCTGGCGGCGGATTTAGCTTATTCAGCTTCATGAATAGCTCTAAAAAAAGTGAGTCGAAAGAAGAAGAAAATGAAATTAAATTCACCGACATCGTTCCGGAAATGGCGCCAAAAAAACCGGAAGTTTTAAAAAATCGCCAAGAAGTAATTAGCCAAGAAAAATCCCAAGAAGCTGCCAAAAAACATCAAGAATTTTTTGGATCGACAATTTTTGATGACGAAGAAAAAGAAGAAAAAGACGAAAGAATCGAAGACGATATTTTGAACGTTCCGGCATTTTTCAGAAGAAGAAATAGTCAGCAGTAGTTCTGCGCAAGAAGTGCTCAGTTTAGTAGGGGGGGGGAGACCTCCTTTGAAAAAGGAGGTGGCGCGTAGCGACGGAGGATTTGGTGCAACAAATGCAATTTGTTTTAGCTAGACCGAACTCGGTGCACCAAATCCTCCGGCGCTCCTCGCGCCACCTCCTTTTGCAAAGGAGGCTACCCACCGAGTAAAACTTAAGATCTTTTAATGACTCAAATCTACCTAATCAGCCCCCCAAAAATCGAACTAAAATCCTTTTCTACAGAGTTAGAAAAGGCCCTCAAAACCAAGCTAGTACCCGTCTTCCAACTTCGATTAAAAAATTACTCCGACGCCGAAGTTAAAAAAATTTCCCAAGAATTAAAAAAAATCTGCCACGCCAACAATTGTCTATTCCTGCTCAACGACGATTTTAATTTGGCTTTAGAGATCGGCGCAGATGGCGTCCACCTTGGGGCCGAAGACGGTTCAATAAAACTCGCCCGCGAAAAATCTAAAAAAATAAATCCCAATTTTGTAATTGGTGCCAGCTGCTACGACTCAAAGCACCTAGCCATGGAAGCTGCTGAACAGGGCGCCGACTACGTTTCTTTCGGCGCATTTTTCGAAAGCAAAACCAAAAAATCTCGCGGTCACCCCACCACCGAAATCATCGAATGGTGCAACGAAATCTTAGACCTCCCCATCGTCACCATCGGCGGAATTACTGACCAAAACTGCTCTTCCTTGGTAAAAGCCGGCGCCGATTTCCTCTCCGTAATTTCCTACGTTTGGGATCATCCCGAAGGAGTTGAAAAAGCTTTGGAGAATCTTGACCGCGCAATGAAGAAGTAAAATTCTTTAAATCCTGGAATAAAAAAGGCTCCTTCAGAGAATTCTGAAGGAGCCTTTTTTTTGTAAAAATTTTGCCAAAAAATTGTAAGAAAAACCAAAATGTAGTTTTTAGCTGCACCTATGATTTTAAAGGCTGAAAGCCGATTTTCCGCACTGTGCGAAAAATTCAAAACTTCCACCTGGGGAGTGAATTACAATCCGTGTTTCTTCACCAGAATTTCGGCGATTTGTACGGCATTTAATGCGGCACCTTTTCTGAGGTTGTCGGCGACAATCCACAGAGAAAGCCCGTTTGCAACCGAGTCATCTTTTCTGATTCTCGACACAAAAACCGCATCTTTAGTTGAAGCGTCAATCGGGGTTACAAAGCCCATTTCTTCGGGCCTGTCGATCACGATTACGCCGTCAGAATTATCCAAAGCTCTTCTTGCCGCGACCACCGAAATTGGTTTTTCAAATTCAATATTCACCGATTCGGAGTGGCAGTTGAAAACCGGCACGCGTACGCAAGTGGCTTCTACTTTGATGTCAGAACCCAGAATTTTTTGAGTCTCAACTTTCATTTTCCACTCTTCTTTGGTGTAGCCGTCAGCCATGAAAGAGTCGATTTGCGGAATGACGTTGAAGGCGATTCTTTTGCTGAATTTTTTTGGTTCCAAAAATTGGTTGGCGTAGATTTTTTTAGTCGAGTCGTAAAGTTCGTCCATTGCTTCTTTACCGCCGCCAGACGTGGCTTGGTAGGTGGAAACCACAATACGTTTGATCTTTGCCAAATCGTGCAAAGGTTTCAAAGCGACAACCATTTGAATGGTCGAACAGTTAGGATTAGCAATGATTCCAGATTTTTTGTAACCAGCGATTGCTTCCGGATTAACTTCGGGCACGACAAGTGGAACATCTTTGTCCATTCTAAAATGGGAAGTATTGTCAACCACAACGCAACCTTGCGCCGCAGCTCTTGGAGCGTGAATTGCTGAAACGGATCCGCCCGGAGAAAATAGGCCAATTGCGGTGCCGGTGAAGTCGTAATTATCCAAAACTTGCACGGTTAAATCTTTGTCGCCGTAGGCAACTTTTTTGCCCAAAGAGTTATTTGAAGCCAAAGCTACAACTTCAGAAGCAGGGAATTTTCTTTCCGCTAAAATATTTAGAATTTCACGGCCAACATTACCAGTAGCGCCCGCAACGGCGATTTTTCTTTTAGACATAAGATTGATTTTAGATTGAAGATTTAGGATTTAAGGGGTGCAGTGTTGAAGCGTGAAGCAGCTCGGGGAGCATAAAATCAAAATCTTAAATCTAAAATCTAAAATGAAGAAATTTTTCATCATCGCTGGCGAAGCTTCTGGCGACTTGCTTGGCGCTAAAATAATCAAAGAGCTGAAGGCGCAATTGGCGGTGCAAAATGAAGCGGCGGAATTTATTGGCGTGGGCGGAAGCTTGATGCAAGAGCAAGGTCTGATTTCAATATTTCCAATGGAAGAATTGTCGGTAATGGGATTTCTGGAAATAGTGCCCCATCTGGCTAAATTGCTGGCACGAATCAAACAAACTGCAGCGGCAGTTGTTCAAGAAAAACCTGATTTTGTGATTACGATTGACTCGCCGGATTTTTGTTTTCGCGTGATGAAAAAGTTGCAGAATTTTCGTGGTAATTCCCCCGGCAATTCCCACGGTAATTCCCTTGGCGCAAAAAAAGTTCACCTCATCGCGCCGTCGGTCTGGGCCTATCGCGAGGGCAGGGCAGAAAAAATTTCTAAGCTCTACGATTTGCTTTTAGCCATTCTTCCTTTCGAGCCGCCGTACTTTGAAAAATATGGGCTCAAGACGGTTTTTATTGGGCATTTAATTGTTGAAGATGCGCCGGATTTTTCGCGCCAAGAAAATTTAAATTTGGAATTCCGTAAAAAATACAACATCTCTGAATCTGCTCCAGTTCTGTGTTTAACGCCTGGAAGTCGTAACGGTGAAGTGACTAAAATTTTCCCGGAATTTATTGCTGCGGTCAATTTATTGGCGCAAATAAAACCGAATGTGAAGGTTGTAATTCCTTTGATTGGCAAGACTCGCGAGCTGGTAACGCAAATGGCAAAAAATCTGAAAGTTGAATATTTTTTAATCGAAAAAGACGAAAAAAAATCAGCGCTTTTTGCGGCGAATTTTGCTTTGGCGAAATCTGGTACTAACACGCTTGAGCTCTCGCTCTACCACTTGCCAATGGTCGTGGCTTACAAGATCAATTTCCTCACGCATTTTATTGTCAAAAGAATGGTCAAAATTAAATTCGCCAATTTGATTAATTTAATTTTGAACAGAGAGGTGATTCCGGAAATGCTGCAGGAAAAATGTCGCGCTGATTTGATTTTTGCTCAGTTGAAAAGCTTGATTGAGAATGAAACTGTCGCGCAGAAACAAATTACTGAAAGTGCTGTGGCGTTGAAAATGATGGGATTGGGAAATGATGAGAATCCTAGTCTGAAAGCGGCGAAGGAAATTTTAAAGGTGTGAGTTTGGGACGAAAAACCCCCCTACCCCCCTTGTCAGGGGGGCTTAACCCGAGCTCGATTAAAGCCCCCCTGATAAGGGGGGTAGGGGGGTTT
>CANDYP010000064.1 GCA_947425005.1 Rickettsiales bacterium
AGTTCGAAACCACCAAGCCAGATTAAGAACACCAATCAGGCCCAGCCGGACTAGGATAAAACGAGAAGAGCAAAAAACTTTTTCCGAGCTATGAATGAGAAAAAATAAATGACAACGCCTAAATCGAGAACCTCCACCCTCCCAGACCTCTTCACCCCCCCCAGGGCCTACGCACGAAAAAACAAAAAACCCGCTAATCCTTGAATTAGCCGGATTCGAAGATCTCGAGAGTTTAGCTTTCTTGGATAAAACTCACGAGATCCTCGACACTTTCAGCGTCAAGAATGACGAGTGTTTTTTTATTTTTTTGACAAGAAAAAGCGGAGAAAAAAAACGAAGGGAAAAAGTGAATTTTGAACACGTGTTCAAAATCTTTCAAAAACCATCATCAGACTTAGAATGCCAAGGGATTACAAGAGTCCAAAAGTCGCACTTAGAAATTACAAAAATTAGGTGATACTGGGGCGGGTAACACTGAAGGATTTTCATGCGTAGGCCCTGGGTGGGGAGTTGGTTCGAGGGCCGTGATGTTGTGTGGTGATTAAATCAGCCCTGCTGTTTAGGCAGGGCCAAGGTCAGACAATTATTTATTCTCGTCTTTTTTTACTTCTTCATATTCCGCATCGACAACTTTTTCAGATGAAGATGTTTGTTCTGAAGCCTGAGCATCCGCGCCATTGGCTGAAGTTTGTCCGGCTGCGCCAGCAGTTGCTTGCGAAGCTTTGTAAATTTCTTCACCAAGTTTCATTGAGCTGGTCATTAAGCTCTCAGTTGCTGATTTTAATTCCGCCGCTGTGGCATCAGTTTTGGCGATTACGTCTTTTACTTTTTGGAGCTCGGCTTCGATGGTGGCTTTAGTGTCCGCGCCAACTTTTTCGCCGTGTTCTTTCAAAGATTTTTCAGTTTCGTAAACCGCTGCGTCCGCGTGATTCTTGGCTTCAACAAATTCTTTTTTGATTTTATCCGCCTCAGCATTGGCCTCAGCATCCTTCACCATTTTTTGAATTTCCGCTTCAGACAAACCGCCGGAAGATTGAATGCGGATTTGTTGTTCTTTGTTTGTCGCCTTGTCTTTCGCAGAAACTTTAACCACGCCGTTAGCGTCAATGTCGAAAATAACTTCGATCTGTGGCATGCCGCGTGGCGCTGGTGCGATGCCTTCCAAATTAAATTCGCCCAGAACTTTATTGTGTACCGCGATGTCGCGCTCGCCTTGGTAAACTTTAATGGTTACTGCAGTTTGATTGTCGGCAGCAGTTGAAAACACTTGGCTCTTATTGGTTGGAATCGTGGTGTTGCGATCAATCAAGCGCGTGAAAACACCGCCTGCCGTTTCGATTCCAAGTGAAAGTGGAGTGACGTCCAAAAGCAGGACATCCTTCACGTCGCCTTGTAGAACCGCGCCTTGAATTGCGGCGCCAATCGCTACAACTTCGTCAGGATTTACGGATTTATTTGGCTCTCTGCCGAAAAGTTTTTTTACGGCTTCGATCACTTTTGGCATGCGGCTCATACCGCCAACTAGGATCACTTCCTGGATGTCGGAGGCTTTTAAGCCGGAATCTTTCAAAGCATTTTCGCACGGGGCGATGGTGCGTTGGATTAAATCATCAACCAGTTGCTCAAGCTTGGCGCGAGAAATTTTAACATTTAAATGCTTAGGACCGGAAGCGTCAGCCGTGATGTAAGGCAAGTTGATTTCGGTTTCCATCAAAGTGGAAAGTTCGATTTTGGCTTTTTCGGCGGCTTCTTTCAAACGCTGTAGAGCCAGTGGATCCTTGCTCAAATCAACGCCCTGATCTTTTTTAAATTCGTCGGACAAATATTTGAGGATGCGCATGTCGAAATCTTCGCCGCCTAAAAATGTGTCGCCGTTAGTTGCTTTAACTTCGAAAACGCCGTCGCCGATTTCAAGAATTGAAACGTCGAAAGTGCCGCCCCCCAAATCGTACACCGCGATTGTTTGTCCGCCTTTTTTGTCGAAGCCGTAAGCAAGTGCGGCGGCGGTTGGTTCGTTAATAATGCGCAGAACTTCTAGACCGGCGATTTTTCCGGCGTCTTTGGTGGCTTGGCGTTGTGAGTCGTTGAAATAAGCCGGCACGGTGATTACGGCTTTGTCAACTTTTTCGCCCAAATAACTTTCGGCGGTCTCTTTCATTTTGATCAAAGTGAAAGCGGAAATTTGGCTGGGAGAATATTTTTCGCCTTTAACTTCAACCCACGCATCGCCATTGGATGAAGGCACAATTTTGAAGGGCACTAATTCTTTATCTTTGGCAGTAGTTGGATCGTCATTTCTGCGGCCGATTAATCTTTTAATGCCAAAGATGGTGTTTTGTGGATTGGTAACAGCCTGTCTCTTGGCTGATGCGCCAACGGCTCTTTCGCCACTGGCCAAAAAAGCAACGATTGAAGGTGTGGTTCTGACGCCTTCCGAATTTTCAATAACTTTAATGTTTTTACCTTCCATGATGGCCACGCAAGAGTTGGTGGTTCCAAGGTCAATACCGATTACTTTGTTGCTCATAAATTTAGTTTTATTTTAGTTGGGGGGATGCGCTGATTCTGTATTGCGGCGTAGGTTTGGGTGGTGAATTATTTCATTTGCAAAGCCATTTAGGAAGGCCCCTTCCGATTACAAGATTCCCCCTGTGAATTATTTCCAACTCGCTTCGAAACATGAAAAATAAAAAAGCATTTTCGCTGATTGAGCTGTCAGTCGCCATTCTAATTATTGTTATTTTGGTTGCCGGAGTTTCGAGCTCTAGCCGAGTGCTGAGGCAGATGCGACTAAGCAGTGCGCGTACCCAAACCCAAAGTTCTCCGGTGGCGGGAATTAAGGATTTGTACGCCTGGTGGGAGACAACTTCTGAAAAAAGTTTTAACAATTCCGATACTGAAAACGGTGATTCGGTTAGCAATTGGTACGATCTCAATCCGCAACTAGCCTACAATATTGGCGTTACTCAAGGTGGATCTGCAACGTTAAAACCGACCTACTATTCTGACGGCATTAACGGACTGCCGGCGTTAAATTTTGACGGGGGAGATTATTTGAAAACCTCAATTGATCAGCCGGCAATTTTTTCTTCGGGTGCGGGCAGTACAGTGTTTACGGTATTTCAAGCGACCGACGTGGCGACGCAAAGATTTTTGGTAATGCAGCCTTTGGGCAATTGTACCAGAAATATTGAAATCGGGCATACTACCGGAGCAAATGCTTCCGGAAATTATGGGATTAATTCGGGATGCGGCTACGCTACTGTTGCGCCGGAAGGTACTGTCACAAGTCTTCGTCCGGTGATTATGAGTCTGGTAATGTTTGCAAGCCCTCTCACATCTGGCTCTACCGCTAATACTGCTATTTTCAAAAACGGTGGTGCGACTTTAGCTTTAACCGCTGATACCGTTGGGGGGTATAATAATTCCTTGAGTGAGTCCTACGGAACTGGGGTTGCACCACTTTTTATTGGCGCGCGGGATAGTCTGAATAATGGAACGGTTAACGCAAATTTTGTCGGAAAAATTGGTGAAATTATTATTTTTAATCGCGCATTGAGCGCCGAAGAAAGGCGAGAAGTCGAAAAATATTTGGGTAAAAAATGGGAAATTTCAGTTAGTTAGAGAGTAGATCTCGGTGACTTTTCGCGTCGTGAACGCGCAGAAATTCAACATTTTTTTGCGCCAAATATTTTGAAATGATTAAAGTTTTTTTAGCGCGGTCTAAATTTTCTCTGTAGTCAGAAAAATCAATTGCTTCCAAAAAACTTTTTTTGGAATGGCCGATGTAGAGCGGTAGACCAAGGCTTCTGAAGGTATCGATGTTTTTCAAAATACGAATTGATTGCAAGGCGTCTTTGCCAAAACCAATTCCAGGATCAAAAATCAGCTGTGATTTTTTGACGTTTTTTTTCTCCAAGTAAGAAATTTTCATCGAAGCCCAGCGCAAAATTTCTTGGATCAAATTCAGATTGCGATTGACGACGACATCAGGAATGGCCGGCACTGGCAGGTTGTGCATTAAAACCGTCTCAATGTTTTTCGCGGCAATGAAATCAACAATTCTCTCGTCGCACAATCCGCTCACGTCGTTAATCACGTCAACGCCTGCTTCCCGAGCTTTTTGAACAGTTTCGAAATGATAAGAATCAATGCTGGTTTTGATTTTTCGCGGTGATTTTTTTATTTCAGAAATTACGGCGGGAAGGATTTTTTCAAGGCGGTGCCATTCTTCAGCAGGGCCGATTGGTGTGGAGTTAGGGCGGGTCGATTCCGCTCCAATGTCGATTACGTCAGCGCCGTCGGCAATCATTTGTTTTAAATGAGCGAGGGCATTTTCTAGCGAATCAAATTTTCCGCCGTCAGAAAATGAGTCAGGAGTGACGTTTAGAATTCCAACAATTTTTGTCATTTTTGGTGAGGATTTGAATTTTCTGCCCGGGGCAGAAAATTAACTTTTAGCCAGCAAAATCAAGGGTTTGACTACCACTTCCTTTCAAATTTCTTGCGCAAAATAATTGCCACTAAATTGAACAAGATTAGGAAGCAGAGCAGCACCAAAATTGCTGCAGCGGTTTTTTCGGCGAAGCCAACTTCAGGAGAATCAGACCACAAATAAATTTGTACGGGCAGTACGGTTGTTGGGTCAATGAAGTTTTGTGGAATGTCGGCAATGAAGGCGACCATCCCAATCATCAAGAGTGGCGCGGTTTCGCCGAGGGCGCGCGAGACTGCCAAAATTGTTCCGGTCATTATTCCGGGGATTGAAAGCGGTAACAAATGGTGCAGCACGATCTGCACTTTGGACGCGCCCAGAGCCATTGCCGCGTCGCGAATCGAATCTGGAATTGAGCGAATCGTATTGCGTGTGGCAATAATAATGACGGGCAGCACCAGCATGAAGAGGGTCATTCCGCCGACTAAAGCCGAAGAGCGCGGCAAGTAAAAAAACTGCAAATAAACCGTCAAACCAAGTAGTCCGTAAATGATTGAAGGGATGGCTGCGAGGTTGTTAATGCTGATCTCAATGATGTCGGTGACGCGATTTTTCGGCGCGAATTCTTCCAAATAAAATGCGCACATTACGCCGATTGGAAAAGCCAGCCCCAAGAAGATTGCCATTACTAAAAGTGATCCGACCAAACCAGCGCCGATGCCGGCAATTTCTGGCTCACGCGAGTCAGCAAATTTAAAAAATTCCCAGTTAAAAACGGTTTTTATTTCGTGGTCGGCGACCAATTTTTGAGCCCAAGCCAATTGCCTCTCATTCAAATTTCCCACTTGTTTGTGTTTGAAAAAAACGTCGATTTTTGAAGAAGCGCTGAGCCAGAAAATATTTTTTTTGCCGAGTAAATCCGGATGTTTTTTGATTTGCTCTTCCAGCTCCAAACTCGCGACCTTGCTGGTGATTTGGTAAAGGCTGTTAATTTCTGCCAGCGACTTTGCTTCGGGAAATTTTTGTCGCAAAGACTGTTTAATCAGCCGGCGGTAATTGATTTGCTCTTCTTCGTTTGCGTCAGAAAGCGCAGCAATTGCCTGCGGCGACAAATCAATCGTCAGCGCAACTTTTGTTTGCAAAAACGCGCTGCTGCTTTTGCTTAAAATCATCCCAAACAAAATCACCAGAAACGCCAGCGAAAAGCCAATCGCCAACATTCCAAAAAACTGAAATCGAGTTTCCTTGGCGTGACGTTTTTTAAGATTTTTGATTTCTAATTTTGCCATTTTACCCGTATTTTTTCTTGTAATTTTTAATCACAACCAAGGCCACGATGTTGAAGATGAAGGTGAAGACGAAGAGGGTTAGGGCTAAGGCAAAAGCGGCTAGAGTTTTGGGGCTGTTGAATTCTTGATCGCCGACTAAGAGGGTGACGATTTGGGCGGTGGCGGTGGTGACGGAATCGAGCGGGTTGAAAGTCAGTTTGGCGACAAGGCCGGCGGCCATTACGACAATCATTGTCTCGCCAATGGCGCGGGATACGGCCAAAATTATTGCGCCGACAATTGACGGCATTGCCGAGGGCAGAACTACTTTTTTAATCATTTCGGATTTGGTACTGCCCAGGGCTAAAGCGCCGTCTT
Source organism: Rickettsiales bacterium (assembly GCA_947425005.1). Taxonomy (GTDB): domain Bacteria; phylum Pseudomonadota; class Alphaproteobacteria; order Rickettsiales; family UBA1997; genus UBA2645. The sequence goes on from CANDYP010000064.1 coordinate 6,082, forward strand.
TTAAGGCTTGCGGCACAGAGTTGAGAGCGTCGTCAGTTAGTGACAAGACGAAAGGAATAATCATTACGCCCATTACAAAACCAGCGGCCAGAGCGCTTTCAGAGGCGATGTTCAAACCAAATTGGGCGAAGACAGTTTTGAAAAGTGGCGCGATTGTAATCACGGCGAAATAGCCGTACACCACGGTGGGCACGCCGGCCAATATTTCCAAAATCGGTTTTAAATAATCGCGAACTTTGGCGTGAGCGTAAAGACAGAGATAGATCGCGGCCATGATGCCTGTAGGCACGGCGACGAGCATTGCAATCAGCGTGATTAGAAGCGTGCCTAAAAAAACTGGTACAATTCCAAAAGAACTGGTGCCGACGGATTGTTCGGCGGTGACTGCCATTTGCGGGTTCCAAGTGGTTCCAAATAAGAAATCTGTTACTTTTACGAACTCAAAAAATTTCAGCGCTTCGAACAAAATTGAGATTGTGGTGACGGCGGTAATTAAAATTCCAATGCCGGCGGTAGTAGATAAAACCAGCTTCCACGCCCCTTCAATGTGATTTTTGGAATTGAAATTTCTGCGGTAAGCAAAGCGAATGAGGCAGAAATTTCCGACTAAAAAAACTGCAACTAAAACATATTTTAGGGCGGAGGCAATCGGCGCGAAAGCAATGCCAGCAGTGATTAAGACCGACCACAAAATGAAGCAGTAAACGTAATGAATGGGCAGCGAACTGAAGCGTAATTTCTTCGAGTTTTTGATTTGTGATTCTTGGCGCAGGTTTTTAATGTTGCGGTTCAACAAGGTCGCAAATATCAAAACCAGCGCGATTGCGAGTAGTAAAAATTGCACGATGTCTGAGGGAATTGAGCTTGATAGAAGGGCCTTCGTAAGAGATGGGCATTTTGTACAAACGGGATTTTTAAATCAATTAAAGCTTTGGCCAATGGCAAAAATCAGATTATTTCTTGAAGGCGAGAATTTACGCGAAGGTGCTTCGATTCAGGTGTGCGACGGTGATTTTGAATATTTGACCAAAGTAATGCGCCAAAAAATTGGCAGCGAGATTGCGCTGTTTAATGGCTGTGACGGCGAGTTCGCGGCGGTCGTCACTCAAATTGAAAAAAAGTTTTTGGCCGCTGAAATCGTGAGTAAAATTTCCGATTTAAAAAAAGTTCCTAACATTACTTTGGCCTTTGCGCCGATTAAAAATGTGCGAATTGATTTTGTGGCAGCGAAAGCTACTGAGCTTGGCGTAGCCAGCTTCCAGCCCGTTTTAACGCAGCACACAATTGTCGACAAAATTAATCTCGAGCGCTTCAAAGCGAATGTCAAAGAAGCTTGCGAGCAGTGTGAAAGAAATGATTTTCCGAAAATTTCTGACGTCAAAAAACTCGAAAAATATTTGAGTGAAAAAGATGCGGCGGAAAAAATATTTATTCTGTGCGACGAGTCTGGGAAAGGTGCGAAGGCTAGTGAAGTTTTTTCTAAAATTAATGCGCAGGAGAAAGAAATCGTAATCCTAATCGGCCCCGAAGGCGGTTTTTCCGCAAGTGAATTTGCCAAAATGCGCGAGCTAAAAAACCTTTTCTCAATCTCGCTCGGCCCACGAATTCTCCGCGCCGACACCGCAATGATTTCGGCGCTAACTTTAGTTCAGGAGTTCCTCGGTGACTTTGATTTGAAGCCGAAGTTTATTTAGCATTTCTAG
>CANDYP010000065.1 GCA_947425005.1 Rickettsiales bacterium
TGTTACAGAAATTTAGCTGAGTTGAGCGGGTTGGTGGTGTTTCGCAATGGGTCTAATGACGGATCTGTGGTTAATTAGACTGATAGGCTTGATGTGGAAGCGACATTTTGTGCTAATTTTTTTGCACTAACTTGTGTTGCAATGTCTTTCAAAGTCTGACCATTTCCCAAATCTCTCCTATCTTTATGAATTTCTTTTTCCCCTTGCATGCCCTTCAATTGCTCACAAACCGATAATGGCAAGTGTGTTAAGCGCATTCCCTTTTCTGAAAAACTATTTCTGCCACTGTAGATCCCACAGTCCGCACAACGCGCTTGGAATAACGCAGAAAATTTCTTTTTCCAAGGTTCTGGGGCATCTTGCGAAGGTTCGTACCCATCACCAGATCGCTTTAGAGTATTCGAAATGCCGCCATTCTCTTGAGCTTTCTCAATCAACTTACAAACATCTCTTAACGTTAAATTCGCATTACCATAATCTTTTTTGCTCCCTTGAATCGTCTTCATGACCTCATGAATAATACTCAACATTGTTCGCTCAATATTATGCTTCTGAGGGTTTAATTCTTCGCGTCCATTCTCAAAGTCATAAATACCATCAAGCACTTTGAACCTAGTGCCCCGATCTTTTCCTCTGTCTTCTGACCAAATACCCTGCGATTTTAGTGGCTGGTAATGCCGAAACTTTCCCACCTCTTTTAATTCTGTACGTTCTCTTAGTTTTGGAGAGTTAGAGGCTGTGGATTCAACAGATTGGGATCCACCAGGTAACTTTGGTTGCGGGCTTGAAGACTTTGCGATTGACCAAGATTGGTCTACATTTTTTTTGTATTCTTCTTCCACCCCGAGCACTTGAGCAAGAGGTAAAATATTCTCAAAGATGATGGGGATGGGGATAGGTTCCTGCAATTTGCTTTCCAGGCAGTGTAGCGTTACGCCAGAACCTGTGATGCGTAACTCGTGAGCAGTATTATTAACTTTGTATTCAAGAACATCATCTGGGGGCGAAGTGGTTAAATTTTTATCCTGAGGCGGCGGTGTTAAATTTTCTATTTTTTCTTCAGTTAAACTATCCAGTAAGGCAATCAGGTAAATATTAATTAATGATTTACCGGCTGTTTTCATTTTTCTTAGGAAGTTCTGTATCGGCGCGCCCGCACCAACCTGCCCCGTATTCCGATAATCCTCATTTACTGCATGTCTTGCGTCCATTTGGCTAGACGCGGCAATTGGTGGCGATTTAGTGAGGCCTGCCCGATCACTTCCTGCACTTGATTCCGATGCGAATTGACTAGAAAGATTGCGTCCTGTTTTCAGGAGGTGGACGGGCTGTTCTAAGCCTGATTCTGAATTTGAGTCCGATTCTGAGTCTGAGTCTGTCCTTGAGTCTGATTCTGAATTGTCAGATGGAGAAAATATGGTGCCGACACGTCGTCTTTTTTTTGTAGATAAGCTGCGAGTGTAGCCAACTAATAAAGAGTCTGGTTCGACCATCCCGTTACTATTGTTGGCCGGAGTGGTTTGGTTAATATCCCGCTCTGGTAAACCTAACTTACTTCCGCTAACTGAAGTGGAACGTTTAGACATTTTTAGCTAATTTAATGATTAATTTTCGAATAAATTAAGCGAGGATTTGAGAACAATTTTTTAAAGAAATGCTGCTGTATCAAAGCAGAAATGTTCAAGTTTCAAGTAGCTTTGGTAATACCCATTCAAGTTGAGCATACCGAATAAATAAGGAATTTATCCCCTCACCCCATCATACCGAATTTGTTTCAGGTTCTGTTTTGTAACTCAATAAAAAAGTTGGGATTCTTGAATCGGTTTGAGTACAGCTTCTGCGAAGCGCGCACTGTAATTTCGAAACCATTAAACACAAAATCTTTCTCACTCTTTTTCAAAATAATTTTCATCACTTCAACATCGAACCAACCTTACCCAACAAGCTATTCTTTTCCTATCCTCATCCCCAGAGCCTACGCGGGAAAAAATACTCGATCTAATCACCCTCCCCTTGAGGGAGGGTCGATGAGCCTTAGGCGAATCGGGGAGGGGTCGAGTTTGTGCTCGAACTAGACCCCACCCTCAGTGTCACCCCGGCCTTGTGCCGGGGTCCATTTGGTCGCGGTTTCTTTGCAGAAATTAACACTCGAGACCTTGACGAGATGGACCCCAGCACAAGGCCGGGGTGACACTGAAGGTGGTATGACGCTGAGGGATTTTTATGCGTAGTCCCTGGTAGGGATGGGTTTCCGTTACAGTATCAGACTCAGGCTGGTCGGGGTTTACAACTCAGACCGAAACCGTTTCGTGAGTGAGAGAATTTGTGCTGGGGACGAGAAACCCCCCTACCCCCCTTATCAGGGGGGCTTAAACCGAACTCGATCAAGCCCCCCTGATAAGGGGGGTAGGGGGGTTTCTCGTCACAAGCACAAACCCCGTCCAGCGGTAGGAGGGAAGTCGTTGCGACAAAAAAAACGCGCTGACCAAAAAATAATTGCAACTAATCCAACGAGCCTCTCTCTTCGCGAGCGAGCAAAGCTCGATCTGGAGAAATGAGGAGCAGGTTAAACAGTTAGAAGATCAAGCTAAGGAAATGAAAAGAATGTCCGGCCATTTAGAGTAGTTAATGCGCGAAAGATCAGAGGCGGAAAAAAGTAAAGGTGGGTGTTGCGTGGTTTCGTGAGTGAGTTCTGCTAAAAAAAAGGGAGAGAGGCAAAGACTTCCTTTGCAAAAGGAGGTCAACCACCAAACTCAGGCTGGTCTGGATTAAGAAATTGAATTAATTTTGAGTAAAGTTTTGCCTAATTTTTGTAATTTCTAAGTGCGGTTTTTGAACTCTTGGAACTCCTTGACATTCTAAAGCTAATGAGGGTTTTTGAAAGATTTTCTACACGTGTAGAAAATTCACTTTTTCCCCTTCGTTTTTTCTCCACTTTTTCTCGTCAAAAAAATAAAAAACACTCGTCTTTTTTCGTGCGTAGACCCCGGGAGAATGATCAAGAAATTAACCGCCACCAATAAAATGCACAATCTCCACACGACTTCCCTCATCCAACATCACTTCGGAAAATTGCTCGGGATTTACGATTTCTAAATCCTTCTCCACGGCGATTTTTTTGACATCTAGATCCAAATCCAAAATTAATTCCGCCACGCTCAAGCGCTGAGTCAGAAATTTTTCTTCGCCGTTTAAAATAATTTTCATTTTTGAATTGGTTTGGTTGAAACTAATTTTAGGATTATTTTACGATGCATTGGATTTTATTCACAATTTCTTTGTGACAAGAAACCCCCCTACCCCCCTTATCAGGGGGGCGTTGCACCGAACTCGATCAAAGCCCCCCGGAGAAGGGGGGTAGGGGGGTTTCTCGTCACAATCTCAAACCCTCTCGTCACAAATTCTCAAACCAAAATACTTTTGAAACTCTACTCCCGCTACATTTTCCGCAAGGTTCTGATTGGTTTTACTGCCTGCATTTCCATCCTAATTTCACTAATCTGGTTTAGTCGCGCTATTACCTTCGTGAAATATGTTACCGAAAATGGCATCGCCCTCAGCCATTTTTTTTACCTCTTCTTGCTGATCCTGCCTTGGCTACTTTTATTCATCATTCCGATCTCCTTGCTGGCCGCCGTCCTCATCACTTACAACCGACTAATCACCAGCAACGAAATCACGATTCTTAAAAATTCCGGCCTGACCAAATTCACCATCAGCAAGCCAGTCATGTCTCTAGCCCTCATCTCCACTTTATTTTGCTTTTTGATTTCATTTTATTTGATGCCCTACGCGAATAAAAAATTACGCCTTTCGCGCATCGATCTTAACAACAATTACACCAATTTATCGATTAATCCGCAGACATTTGAAACGCTGAAAAGCCTGACAATTTACACCAAAGATCGCGACGAAAATAATAAACTTTTTGGAATTTTGCTGCACGACGAAAGGGTGGCGACTTACTCCACCACCATCACCGCCGAGACTGGCCACATCGTCGCTCAAGATGATGCGGCGTTACTTTACATGGAAAATGGCACGGTGCAAAAATTTAATTACGACACCAAAAAATCCGAGATTCTTAATTTCGACAATTACGTTTTTAACCTGACCAACAGCGAAGAAGACAAATCCACTCTGCATTGGAAATCAAAAGAGCGTTACCTGAATGAATTACTGAACCCGGAAGATGGCCTCGACAAAGACGATCCAGCGCGCTTTCGAACTGAGCTCCATCAAAGATTCACCTATCCTTTGCTGCCGGTAATTTTTTCGATTCTAGCTCTAGCCTGTATTTTAAAGGGCTCGTTTAATAGAAGAGGGAATTCCGGAAATATTATTTTAGCAGTTTGCATGTCGACAGTTTTTCTGATCATCACCATCGGACTCTACGACATCATTGAGTCTTCGCCCCAACTCATCCCGCTACTTTATCTAAATTTTATCTTATTTTTTGGAATCAGCTTACGTCTTTTAAAAGACGATTCCCGCAAAATTTCGGCAATCAAATGACCATTTTTAAACGCATCAACACCTACATCGCGAAAAGTTTTTTACTAAAATTTCTACAGATCTCACTGGGCTTTTCTCTGCTGATTTTTTTCATTAATTTATTGGATATTTTTGAAAAAGTTCGCGGCTCCGATGTGCCCCTCGAAGTCTCCAGCTTCATGGCATTTCTACAAATTCCGGATTTTTTAAATGAGATCGCGCCCTCTCTAATCCTAATCTCCGGCATTGTTACATTTTTTTTCCTCTCCTCCAAAAGCGAGATCACAATCATCCGTTCTAGCGGATTTTCTTTGTGGCAAGTTTTGTATCCAATCGCCTTTTGCGCATTTTTTCTCGGCGTTTTTTGGGTAACAATTTTCGGACCACTTTCGGTCGTGATGGCGGAAAAATTTAATAATCTCGAAGGCCGCTACGTAAAAAATGAAAGGCGCGAAATGGTGGCGCCGGAAAATGGCATTTGGCTCAAACAAACCAACGTCAACAAACCTTCTGAAGACATCATTATTCAGGCCAAAAAAGTTTACAGAAGCACGCTAGAGCTGGACGAAGTAACTTTGTGGTTTTTTAATAAAGACGGCCAATTTTATCAAAAAATTGATGCTCAGCAAATGTTTCTCCAAGAAAATTTTTGGCTGTTGCAAGAGGTCACCATTAACGACGCCGACACTCTCAACAAAAAACTCCAAACTTTTTCCGTACCCACAAATTTAAAAGCCGATTTCATCGTTCAAACCGTGATTAATAATTTCCAAAACGTGAAATTATTTTCGATTTACGCCTTACCAAATTTGATTGAAGATCTGCAATCCTCTGGCTTCTCTTCGGTTAAATTTAAAGTTTATCTGAACTCACTTTTGAGTAAGCCATTTTTATTTTTAGCGATGACGCTAATCGCCTGCTACTTCGGCATCAACCACACCAGAAATAATAACGCGATTTTTATGCTGTTTTTGGGAATTACCTTTGGACTAATTCTGTACATTACCGCCGGCATCATCAACACCCTCGGCGCCTCCGGGTTAATTCCGGTTTTTGCTTCAACTTGGACAATCGCAATTATTTGTCTGTCGATTGGAGTGTTGCTGATTTACCGGAAGGAAAAGTTTTAAGATTTGAGTCTGTGATGAGAAACCCCCCTACCCCCAAAATTTTATTGTAATTTTTCCTCAAAAAAATACCTTGCCCCAAGGCTCTGTTTTCTAGCTCTCGCAAGTTTTACACCTCCACCCTTCTCAACCAAAAAACACAAAAATATGAAAAGAAAAATCCTCCTCGCTTTGTCAATTGCGACCTTAGCTTTCACTTTTTCTTGCAGCAAAGGCGGTAAGCCAGCTGAAGTTAAAAATAATAATTTGTCGAATTTACCTGCTTGGGTTTTGGATCCTAATGTCGCTGACGGCGTTGCCGCTGTTGGCATTGCCAGCCCTTCCAAAGGTGGCATTAAATTTCAGATCCCCGCCGCCGAACTTGACGCTAAATCAAATATCGCCGCCACAATTCAATCTGAAATCAGCCGCGTTACTAAAAATTCTTTGCGATCAGCTAACGTAAATAATGCTGACGATGTTGAAGAATTCTTCGCACAAGCCAGCAAAGAAGTTGTAAAAAATCTGCCAATGTCTGGCGTAAAAAGAATCAACATTTTTCAAGCCAACGACGGTACGCTCTACGTACACATGGTTTTGAAGAATGAAGATTACAGCAAGTTTTTGGACAGCAGCGAAAAATCAATGAATGCTCGTTTGAAAAAATCTGCCTTGGGTCGCGAAAATATTAACAAAAGCGAAGAAGCAAATAAGGCGATTTTTGATGAGCTGGAAAAAGAAAGAGACAGCAAATCTGCGGCCAAAGCCAAAGCTGCTGAGTAATACACAGACCCCGGAACAAGTCCGGGGTGACACCGGGGGTGGGCTTTTCTACGCACCCTTGGTTTTGCAATCCTAGAACTCCCAGTTTGTTACCCCGGACTTGTTTCAGGTCCACCGCCCAACAACCTTCATCAAACCATGAAAACACTAATCGCAATTCTCGCATTATTTACACTCGCCGCTTGCGAATCATCCTACCAAAAAGACGCGGCAAAAACCGCTAAACACAGAAGCGCTTCCGACCGCATTAACTCAACCAACAGTAACAGTGACAACCTTCTTAAAGAACTTGATCAGTAGAAAATTTTTTGCGCTTTTGGCACTGACAATTTTTTTTACGAACTCGTGCTCAACTGAAAAACAAGCCAGCTCCAATACCCCTACCTGGTATATTTCTCCCAAGCAAAATAGTGCAGAAAATCTTTACGGGGTCGCTTCCGGGTTTTCTCTCGAAGAAGCTACGAAGGGCGCTCTGGCTGATGCGGCGTCACGTTTGATGGTCAGCGTTTCTTCCGAATCCAGCTTGATCCGCGAAGAAAATAACGTCAGCACCAATGAAGAAATGCGTCAGCAAATTAAACAAAATATCGAAAAGATTGATTTCACTAATTTTAAAGTTTCTCGCAGCGAAAAATCCGGTCCGCAATTCTTCGCCGAAGTTGAAATTAAACGCACTCCCTTCATTTCCGATCAGAAAGAAAAAATTACTTTTTCCGAAAGACAAATTTCTGATTTGGCAAAAAATTTAAATGGCGCCAACCCCATTCAAAAGCGCAGTTCTTTGTTAAAAATAATTGATCTGTCGAAACAAGTTGAGCTCTCAAGCCGCATTTTAAACGGGGCCGGAGAGAATTTAGATCTGAGAGAAAAACTTGCTCGCCTCGCCTCTTTTCAAAATCAGCTCAATCAGTTAAGCGATAAAATTGAATTTTATTTCGAAATAAATTCGCCGAAAGAAATCGCCCAAATCATTCGCAACGCTCTGAACAAAGAAAAAATAAAAATTACAAACGCGCGAAGCAGCAGTACAAATCAGCTGACGATTGTGATCAAATCCAGCGCCCGAAGTAATAAAATTTACGAAGCCTATTTAACGAAACTGCAAATTGATTTTGCTAATTTGACTGCTGGCAAAACTGTGGCGAGCAACTCGGTTGAGGTCACCGGCAGCTCTTCGATTAGTGAAAAAGAATCTTACTTGGCGGCCGTCAAATCACTGGAAGAAAAAATCGCACAAGACGGAATTTTGAAAGTAATCGGGATCGTGAATTAAATTTAAGTCCGTGTTTACGGAAATTTTTAATCCGTGCATCTTACGAGAAACCCCCCTACCCCCCTTATCAGGGGGGCTTTGTCCGAGCTCG
>CANDYP010000066.1 GCA_947425005.1 Rickettsiales bacterium
ATGGGGGTTTTTCGTCACGCCCTCCCTCACTTAGTTCCAAAAAGATGTCCAACCTCACCCACACAATCAAACTCCAACAGCTCGCCTCCAACCCCAAAAATTCCGCTTGGGTTTTTGCTTCGGCTGGCTCGGGCAAAACCAAAGTTCTGACCGACCGCGTTTTAAGATTATTGCTCGACGACGTCGCGCCTCACAAAATTCTGTGCCTCACTTTCACCAAAGTTGCCGCAGCGGAAATGCAGCACCGCATTAATGCGGAACTGGCGCAGTGGGTTTTACTCAGCGACACAGAGTTAGTTAAAAAGTTAGAACAACTCAGCGGCCACGCTCCCAGCAGCTCCGACCTCAAAAAAGCCCGCATTTTATTTGCCAAAATTCTCGACTCCGATTCCAAAATCAAAATCCAAACCATTCACTCTTTCTGTCAAAATTTGGTGAAAATTTTTCCGTTCGAAGCCGGCATTAGACCGAACTTCGAAGTGATTGAATCGGCGCAGGAAAAATTGCTGCTCCAAAAGGCGCAGAGGGAAGTTTTAAAAAAGGCGACTTCCGACGCGGCGCTAAAAAATTTAGTCACAAAAATTAATGCTCGGCTACACGACGAGACCTTCTTTGGCTTGATCTCGGACCTGCTTGGCAAGAAGGAGCAGCTGACGATTTTGAAAGAAAATTATTTTGGAATTAACGGTGTGATTGAGGAGATTTTTAAAAATTTCTCGGTGACCAAAAACCAAACTGAGGAAGAAATTTTTGCAGAATTTCTGAGCCAAGTAAAAAAACCTGAAGTTTTGAAACTGGCTGCAGCACTGGATCAAACTGGCCTGATTACTAACAAAAATATTGCAGCGCCGATCAAAATTTTTCTGCAAGATCCAACTCTCAAAAACTTTCCCAACTACCAACAAGCTTTCTTCACTCAGGCAAACACGCCGCGAAAAATTAATGGCAAGGTGCTTGAAAACCTAGAACTGGCAGGCATTTGCGAGACTCAAAGAAAATCAGTCGCCGAATTTCTGGACCGCTTGAACTCGCTAAAAATCTGCAACTCCACCGCCCTACTTTTAAAATTCGTCGACCAGATTTTAGAAATTTACGCGCAGCTTAAAGCCCAAAATTCTTTCCTCGATTACAACGACCTAATCATTGAAACCAACAGGCTCTTGGCCAATCCCAACTTCTCCGATTGGGTGAAAATGAAAATGGACGGTCTCTTCGACCACATTTTAATCGACGAATCGCAAGACACGAACCACCAACAGTGGAACATTATTAAAGCCCTCACCGAGGATTTTTTTTCCGGGCTCAGCGCCGCGAATAAAAATCGCACGATTTTTATTGTAGGGGACGAGAAGCAGTCGATCTACAGCTTTCAAGGCGCCGAGCCTAATATTAGCCAAGAAATTTTTGACTACTTCGCTGAAAAATTGCGCGACCACCCCGTGCAATTTCACAAGATTGATTTGAATAATTCTTTCCGTTCGCTGGCCACAATCTTGCAAGTTGTTGACCAAACTTTTGCCGGCGAAAAAGAAAAATCGGCAATCACGAAAGTCAGCGAATTCCAGCGCCACCAGCCGATTCGCTCCGGTGTGGGCCAGTTCGAAATCTGGCCACAAGTTACATTCAAAAAAGAAGAAAAACTGGCGAAAGCGCCAACAAAATCTCACGAGGATTACGAGTGGAAATTAAATTTCACGCCGGAGGAAAATTACTCCGAGCAAGAATTTTTGGCCGAAGCGATTGCGCAAAAAATTAAAAAAATGGTGGAAGGTCAGCACCTTTTGGAAGGCCGCGCGCGCGCAGTGAATTACAGCGATTTCATGATTTTGCTGCGCAATCGCACTAACGGTTTCGACAAAATTTTGAGTAAATTTTTGCACAAATATTCGATTCCGGTCGGGGGGCCCAGCAAAATAAATTTCGCCGAAAATTTAGTGATTCAGGATTTGCTCGCGGCGGCGAAATTCTCGCTCTGCACTTGGGACGATTTGAATTTGGCCGCGCTTTTGAAATCGCCGATTTTGGGTTTGAGCGAAGAAGAATTACTTGAGATTTGTCTTGCGAAGAATGCGCAGCAAAGCACGGTTTTCGCGGCTTTGGAGCAGTTACCTAAATTTTCTGAGACGGTAAAAAAACTGCACGAGCTCTTAAAAAAATCGCAGGAATTAAACTGTTTTGAATTCTTTTATTTTTTGCTGAACCAAGAAAATCGCCGAAAAATAATTTCGCGCTTCGGCGTTGAGAGTGCGGAAATCCTCGACAAATTCAGTCTCAAAGTTTTCGACTTCTGCGAAAATTTTTCTCCCGACTTACAAAAATTTTTAGACTTCATTGCCAAACTTGATCCGCAAATTTCGCTGGCCGGCGCAAAAAATAATCAGGTTTTGATTACGACGGTGCACTCGGCGAAGGGCCTGCAGGCCCCGATTGTCTTCCTGCCCGACTGCTGTTTTAACACCAATCAACTGTTGAGCACGAAGGAGAAAATTTCTTGGATTCAGTTTGACGAATCAGGTTTGAAGTTGCCGATTTGGTGCGCGGCGAAGGCGGAAGAAGATAAGTTGCTGGAAGCGGCGCGCGCTGAAAAAAAACGCGAGGCGAAAGAGGAATATTTGCGCCTGCTTTACGTGGCAATGACGCGGGCAGAGAATGAACTTTACGTCGGCGGGGCGGGGAATACGAGTGACGAGGAGTGTTGGTACGAGCTGATTAAGCGGTCGGTTGGGGACGGTTGGATTCAGGAACTGAGCGTTGAGGCAAGGTTGCAAACCCCGTCTCGCACCGAGGGCGAGTCTCGCACCGAGGAAAGAAACTACCTGCCGCTGGACCCTAGACTTCCGCTGGACGGGGTTTGTAACCCCGTTCACACGTTCATTAAAACTGAAAAGGAACTGAACGTTGGGAGTGGCGGGCGGACTTGGGAACTGAACGTTGAGACGGGGTTACAAACCCCGTCTCGCACCGAGGGTTTCAACGAAGCTCAACCGACGGTTAAAGTAGCGACAGTAATGAGTGCGGCCCAAATCAAAGGAAAACTCGTGCACAAAATCCTCGAAATTTTCGGGAAAAATTACGTAGCGGAAAAAAGTTGGTTAGCACAGTTGGCGGAAAAAATAATCGCGCGGGAAGAATTTTTGGACACGGAGGAGAAAAATAAAATTCGTGACGAGGTCACTGCTTTCCTGGCCTCGGAGCATTTCGAAAAACTTTTCTCCGGCACGGTAAAATGCGAAGTTGAAATCGCCGGCAATATTGGTGAGCAAAAAATTCTCAATCGAATTGACCTGCTGATTGAAAAAGAAAATGAAGTTCTAATCGTGGATTATAAATCGGATGAGGTCTTGCCGAAAGCCGTCCCGCAGCATTACGTCACTCAGCTAAAAACTTACGAAAAGTTGGTAAAAAATCTTCACCCAAACAAAAAAATTTCCTGCGCGATTTTGTGGGTAAAGTTTTTGAAGTTGGAAGTGGTTTGAGAAAATTTTAGCGTCTACCGCCTCAACTCAGAATTCTTTTTTAAGTGCTGGAATATTGATTTTCCAATGCTCCAAGCCATCTCGACTTTTTGCCGGACCACCATGCGCTCAATGCTGGCTTGGGTTTGAGACAGGTTATTTTTACTTCTTTCAGTAAAAACTTGTCGTTTTTTAAAGTGACTTTTTATGGCTCCGTGGCGTGTGTTTACTGGTTAAAATGAAATTTTCGTGACGTCACGAAAATCTTGCATTTCTAACATTTTCTTCGGACATTTTCTTCTGGCATTTTCTTCTGGCATTTTCTTCCGGCATTTTCTCCGGACATTTTCTTCAGCGAAAAAAGTGAAACAGGATCCCCCAAATCAACCCAACGCCTTAGCGCGACGAAAAAAAAGGGTACAAAATCCCTCCCCACAAGAAGTTGCTGACTCTGGAATTTACTTGAATCAGCTTTTGCTCGAACGTGGATTGGTAGACCAGTATTAACAACCTTTAGGAGAAAGTATGAAAGCCGTACGAAGAGCTGCGAGAAGAGTGTGGACCGGAATTGTTGGGGTCTCCGAGCAACAGCGTGAATTTTTAACCGGCTTGCAGGCCTGGGGTTAACGAAGCTCCCAGCAACGCAGAAAGAGTGTCAAGAGTGACGGCAATAACACGAATTGTGAAGGTGAAGGATGAGGGCAAGACTCGCCTCTCATTGGATGGCCTTGGGTTGTCATCTCTTCCGAGTATTATTCCTCTTCAGCTGCGGCCGTTGGATCTTCCTCTTCGGCTGCTGCTGGATGCTCTTCCTCTTCGTCTCCTTCTCCAACAACAACTCCTAACGCCTTAGAAGGATCTCAAACTGCAGCTGCATTATTCAACAACAATGATGCAGACAATAATCGCAATGTCTGAAGGACTACACCCCTTCAAGCATTGCCGATGTTTCTTCGGTAAAAATCGTCACTCTAGCGCTCTCTAGTTGTCACTGGAGAGAGCGGGGGTGACAATCAGAAAGATAATAACCAGTAATTAATTTAGAAAATTTTATGGGAAGCGGCATTAGCAGAAGCAGTAACGTCAGATTACAAATTACTAACGATCAAATCGTAAATGGCAGACTGCCTTCAAATATCTCTTTAAAAAGGTTTGAAGAGTTGGATTTCTCTGGCTGTTATAATCTCCAAATCGCACCAAACTTTCCTGTGGGGGTTAAAAAAATAACTCTCTCTTCGAAGAATCTACATACCATACCAACAATTCCAGACGGAGTTGAGGAGCTAAATGTAACGCACGGTCCTAGTCTTAGAGCCATACCAAACTTTCCTATGGGAATGAAGGTCATAAGACTCCATAATTGCACTCTACTCAGTGCCTTACCTTTGATCCCAAATGAAGTTGAGGAGTTGCATCTCTCTAATTGCAGGAGTCTCGAAACCGCTCCGAACTTTCCTGCTGGGCTTAAAAGAATAACTCTCTCTTCTTGCGAAGAATTAGAGACCGTACCAACAATTCCAAATGGAGTTGAGGAGTTGGATTTCTCTGGCTGCAAGAATCTCGAAACCGCACCGAATTTTCCTGCAGGAGTTAAAAAAATAGATCTCTCTTTTTGTAAAAAATTAAAGACCTTACCTCAGATCCCAGATGGGGTTGAGGAGTTACATCTCTTCAACTGTTCTAATCTCAAAACCATCCCCAACTTTCCTGAAGGAGTTAGAATAGTAAATCTCTCTGACTGCTCTAAACTAATCTCCTCGCCAGCTCTGTTGACTAGATTGTCAGAGCTAGAAGCCAATGGTTGTGAAGTTCGCTACCCAAGCTACTTCAACCTCAACAACCAATCTGCGCAGGCAAAAACACAGCGGGAAGAAATCGGTCAAAGATACAGGACAGCGAATAATATTGAAGCGGGAGACCCGATACCCTCTGCCAAGGAATCACTGCACCGATTTTTAAACGAAGGAACGGATCAGCGCGGAGGTGTTAAAGAAATTATTCAGGCCGTTGCTCCTGTCTTAGATATTTTAGACGAGAATCCTGATCACTTGAAATGGGTGGAAGAAACGGCAGCGCTGTATTTGAGTGGTTGCGTCAATCAGCCTGTCGCAGGTTGGTCAGAAATATCTGCCTTGGCCTCAATCGCAGCAGCGCCGACAATGGTGAAGAAAATGGAGTCGGCAAAACATCTGTTGGCGATTGATCAGATTAAGGATTTTGTGACTAGAACATTTCCTCAGGCGGGAGTGGAAATTGAAGCGGGAAACGCATTGTTAAGAGAGATGCACAAAAAACTTCTGGCAGATGGTGATCTTGAAAAGCCTTGGCTCGCAGTTCCTGGGCCAATTGCCTACGAAAAAACAATACAGAATTGGCTAACACCGGAAATAGTTCAAGAATTCTACAATCAAATAAAGCCCACCCTAGAAAAAACCCCTGAGCAAATTGCAGAGTCTTTGTGCGAAAGCCGTCATTGCAAAACTTGGGGAGAGATTACCTTCCCACAACAAGTGGCAGAAATTAGTAATATTTATGAAAGCCAGAAGAAAGAACGCTGGTCTGAGATTGAAGAAATGAGAGAGGGTCAAGAGAAAGAAGAGGCGATTGAAGAGTTTCGGAAACTTGGAAAAAAGTCCGCATTAGAGCAAAACGAAGTCACTTCAAAAACAATTAGAGAATTAACCTTGGTAGCTCTCAGTGGAATAATTTACGGAAATAATGAGAGAGAGCCAGCTGCTGCAGTTGCGAGCTCTTCCTCATCTGGTGTTGGTTCCTCATCTTCTTCGTTAGTACCCCCACCTCAAACCTCGGGTGTAGGAGTAACGCCGCTACAACCTCCACGACAACGTGAGAAATAATCGCGATTTAATTTTCAGAAGATTTTTCTTCCAAGCGCAACATTTCTTCAAAGCTTGGGCGGCGGCGGATTACGGTGAATTTGTTTCCGTCGACTAGAACTTCCGGGATCATTGGGCGGCAGTTATATTCGTTGGACATTGACGAGCCGTAGGCGCCGGCGGAGCAGAAGACGAGCAGATCTTCGGATTTTGGATTAATTAATTCGCGGCCTTGGGCCAGGATGTCGGTGCTTTCGCAGACCGGGCCAGCCAAATCGTAAGTGATTTTAGTGCCGATTTTTTTTAGAACTGGCAGCACTTCGTGGTAAGAGCCGTAAAGGCCGGGACGCATCAGGTCATTCATTGCGGCGTCAATGATTACGAAATTTTTAGCAAATTCTCCCCCGGCAGTTTCTTTGAGCAAAACAACTTTTGTCGCGAGCAATCCGGCATTGCCAACCATTGCCCGCCCTGGCGCAATCGTGATTTTTACGTTTAAATCTTGAGTCACCTCTTTGATTAAAGCGGCGTAATCATTGAGCAGAAGCGTGTTTTCGTTTTTGTACGAAATTCCGATTCCACCGCCGAAATCGAGAGCGGAAATTTTGTGGCCCTGTTCGCGCAGTTTTAAACAAAGCTGGCGAAGCTTGGCAAACGCGGCTTTGAACGGATCAATCACCGTGATTTGCGAACCGATATGCATTGAAATGCCGTAGACTTCAAGGGCGGGAAGCTTGGCCGCTTGGGCGTAAATCGCCTCGGCCTTTTCAATGTCGACACCGAATTTGTCGCCTTTGCGGCCGGTAGAAATTTTGTCGTGAGTTTTGGCGTCAACATTGGGGTTGACGCGTAAACTGAATTTGGCCTTGCGGCTCAAGGATGCGGCCACTTCGTTGAGCAAAAACATTTCGGCAACGGATTCGACGGAGAATTCTTCAACACCATTTTCCAAAGCGAATTTTATTTCTTCGCGCGTTTTACCGACACCGGCAAAAACGATTTTGTGCGGGTCAACTTTTGCTTTCAGAGCGCGAAAGATCTCGCCGGCCGAAACCGCGTCAATCCCAGCTCCAAGCCCGCTCAAAATTTTTACTAAATGAATGTTGTAGTTGGCTTTAATGGCGTAACAAATTTTGTAATCCGCGATTTTTGCGTGAGAAAAAGCGTCGACAAAACTCTGAAAATTTTCGACCAAAGATTTTTTGGAATAGCAGTAAAACGGCGTGCCCACTGACGCGGCGATTTCCGCAACCGCCACATTTTCAACAAATAATTCGTCACGATTTTTTACGTTTTTGTAGGAGAGGTATTTCATGGGATTTGGTTTTGGGGGTTGGAGTGAGTTTGTGATTGGGACTGAGTTTGGGACTTAGACTGAGTTTGTGACAAGAAACCCCCCTACCCCCCTTATCAGGGGGGCTTTTGATCGAGTTCGGTTTAAGCCCCCCTGA